>DATIFK010000199.1:0-4260 GCA_035455265.1 Anaerolineales bacterium | reverse complement strand
GCGATCAAGAAATCGGCTCCACGCGCGGCTCGTTCCACACCACGATCAACGTCCTCGAAGGTCTGCTCGAATTCGAGAGCGCCTGCGCCGGCTCGCCCGCCGTAGAGGCAGCACGCCGACGCGGGCAGGAGTACTTGCTCTCACGCCATCTCTTCAAGCGGCTATCGACCGGCGAACCCATCGAGCATGACCGGAAAGGCGGCCCTGTCTGGACGCAATTCTCTTACCCCGCCGGCTGGCGCTACGACATACTGCGCGGGCTCGACTATCTGCGCAATGCCGGCGTGGCGCCAGACCCGCGCATGGCCGAAGCCATCGAGATTGTTGCCTCCAAGCGCGATGCGGGCGATCGCTGGCCGTTGGGGATACTGCACCCCGATGAAGGTATCGCCGAACCCGGCACAACCGAAGGCTCACCCAGCCGGTGGAATACCCTCCGCGCCATGCGGGTCCTCAGGTGGTACGACCAAGCCCGGGGCTAGGGAGCGGCCTGACAACTCGATGGAGCCCCTTCCGGGTCCTCCGCGACCGACCCGGCCAGCTGCGGCGAATCGCTCCAGGATGGGTTCCAAGAGCAGGCCGGACGGATCATCTCGAGGCGGTAGGCGGGGGGCGGTGCGAGAGGGGTGACACGCCAACGAATGACGACCAGCCTGAAGCTCACCCGCTCGCAGATTCTCGCCTTCCGCAGGCGTACCGCAGGCCTCGATCAGCGGCTGGCTCGCGGTCGACGCGCGCTACGGCATGCCGCATGGGCGGGTCTGCAGGACAGCATGCGGCGGGCGGCACTGCTGGCGCCGACTTTCCCGAGCCGAGCGCGACGCGGTCGAGGTGGAGGCGAATTCCCTTCCCGGGATCAACCGATCAATGGGAATCCGCTGGGATGGTGGGGGATAGACGCGCGGCCTGCGACAGGACCGCCGCTGTCTACATCACGCCGCCTGCCAACTCGATCGAGCCGACTCGGCCGGCTGCGAAGAACCGGTTTGCGACGGGATCGAGGCGTTGGCCAGGCGGTTCCTGGCGAGGCCGATCCGTCCGCCCTTACCCCTCGACCAGCTCGAATCGATCTGGGCCGCGGGGCCGATACGTGTAGCGGCCCTGAGGCACCTCCGGCATCAGCTCGAGCGCGCCCGAGTCCATCGCCTCCCACATCAATTGGAAAGGCGCCTTCCCCGGGACCCACTTCTCGGCCAGGACGACGCCGTGTCCCGGCAAGACCGTGAACACCAGCAGCCGCGGGTCGGCCGGCGAGCGCGCCGCTCCCGATCGGCGGAACGCCTGTTGGATGGCGCTGGCCTGCGCCTGGGTTCCGCAGGATACGGGGTAGTCGTAGTAGGGGCGATCGAGGGGGAGGAACTCCACCTGGCGCGGATCGAAGGCCGCCACGCCGCGGTGGCCGTGGAGTTTGGAGCGCAGCACAGGGACGCGCGCGGCGCCGTTCTGGCGACCCTCGAGCGTGATCCTCGGCAGCTCCGCATCCATCAGCATCAGCTCGACCGCTTCCGACGACGGCGGCGTAGCCGTTCGGCCTTCGACGGCGCGCACGCGCGCCCCCAGGCCGTCCGGGCGCACGCCCACAATGACCGCCAGATCCTCATCGGTGATGCGGCCCTTGTCCACCGGCCGGGCGCTGCCGGTGACGGTCGAGACCAGGGCGCCGAGATCCGCGTCCCATGTGGCGAAGCAACCTTCGCTGTACTGCGCCGCCACGGCGTCGGCCAGGGCCGGCACGTCGACCAGATCAGCGATGCGAACCATCTCGGTGAAGAAGCGCCGTCGGTCGAGCTCTTCGGCCGCCCGCGCCATCGCCGCCGGGGCCTGCGCCGCCCGCCAGGTTGCCGCCGGCACTTCCGGCGGCACAAACTCGTGCTCCACAACTTCGTGAGTCGACACCGCCGTGGCCAGGCGCGTCACCATGTCGTCGAAGAAGGCCTCGGCGCGGATACACTCGACCCGCGGGTGCGCCCCGACCAGGTCGAAGTAGTAGGCCGCCTCCGGCCGATCCAAGCCGACGAGCAGCACGGCCCGTATGGAAAGCGACTGCGATTGCACCAGGCGAACGAGGGCCAGCATCGGCCCGCCGCGTAACCCTTGCTCGCGCAGGACGCGATGGGCGCGCGCCGTCAGGCCCGGGTAGAGGAAGTCCTGCTCGGAAGGGGACGGCCGGGACAGTGCCACGGCCAACTCGTCCAGGCGTGCCTGCAGCTGCGCCGGCGTCGTGTGCACCAGCGTCACGACCGTCGGGGAGCGTACTAGCCCAAAGCGCCGCCGCGCCGAGAACAGCATCGAGGTGCGCCAAGGGACCGGCTCGCCCCACACGGCAGTCGTCAGGATCAGATCGGTGTCGGGATCGGGCTGCGCCTGCCACTCGTGGCCGGCCCGGCGCAGCGCCTCCGCCAGCTGTGTCACCGATCCTTCGACAACGGCCTCGGCCGGCCCCGGCACGTACGCCACTCGCATCCGCTTGAGCCAGCCGTGCCTCGAGCGCAAGGCCGTCGGTTCAACCGCTTCCACCACACTCGTCATCTCACCGCCCTCGTAGTCACACCGATTTCCGATAGACGCGATGGTTCTTATAAGGAACACCGCCGACGTTGACCAGGTCGCGCCGCATCTGGACGGCGCTCTCGGCGACCTGGGTCAGGTCGGCATGCTGCATCCTCGACTCCCGCAGTGTGCGCTCCAGCTCCGCATACAACAGGGCGTTCCCACCTCGCCCCTGGAACTCCGGCAGCACGCCGGCGCCGTTGATCGCCAACCAGGATGTTCGCTTCATTTCCAGCAGGAGATCGATCAAGCCGAAGGGTAGCAGCCGGCCCCGGCTGCGCTGCAAGGCGGCCGACAGATCGGGGAAGGCGAACAGGAAGCCGATGATGTCGTCACCGTGGGCAATGACCTTGATCAGCGCCGGATCGGCCACGGTCATCAGATTGTCGGTCAGGAAACGGATCTCGCGCGGGCTCAGCGGGTAGTACTCCCAGTTGTGGACGAAGGCCCGGTTGTAAGCCTCGCCGATCCGATCCGCCCAGCGTTTCAGCTCCCCTTTGTTTCGGAAACGGACCACGCGGAACCCGCCGCGCCGCGCCGCCCGTTCGGCCACTCGGTGGATCCGTTCCGGCATATGGAAGCGGTCGCGGTGCAGGTAGCAGGAGACGAAGTCGACTTCCTTCTCGAAGCCCAGCCGTTCCAGGAAGCGGGGATAGTAGGGAGGGTTGTAGTTCATCATCGTCATCGCCGGACGGAACTCGAACCCCTCGACGAGCATGCCGTAGCCATCGACGGCGCCGAAGCCTTTCGGGCCGACGAGGCTATCCAGGCGGTGCTCCCTGGCCCACGCGCCCACCCGCTCCATCAAGGCGGCGGCCACCTCTTCGTCCTCGACACACTCGAACAAGTAGAACTGGGCCTGGCGCGTCCCGTGGTATTGGTTGTACGGGCGATTCTCCAGCGCGGCGACGCGCCCGACATCGCGGCCGTCGCGCACCGCCAGGAAGAACGAAGCGGTGGAGTGCTCGTAGAACGGGTGCCGGCGCGCGTCGAGTTGCGCGGCGGCGTCGATCCACAGCGGCGGGACCCACAGCGGGTGGCCGGCGTAGAGGCGAAACGGGAGGCTCAAGAACCGGTGGACGGCCGCCCGGTCGAGGGGATCGACAGACTCAACGGTCAACATGCGCAGCAGGAGGGTGCGATTGTATCACCCCGTCACTCCGGCTACAATTCCGCCCCGGGAGGGCGGGTGACCCGAAATCGAGTGCTGCGCGCACTCTTCAACCTGATTCTGGACCTGATCACCGTCCGGCGCATCGTCGGGTTGGAGCACGTGCCCGCTCGCGGTCCCTACATCGTTGTCGCCAACCACCTGAGTGTGCTCGACGCCCCGCTGGTCTACGGTTTGTTGGGCGGGCCCGACATGCGCGGCTGGGCGGCGGAGAAGTGGGAACGCAATCTCGTTTTCGGCACCATCCTGCGCATGGGCGACAGCTACTTCATTCAGCGCGGCCAGGTCGACCGGCGGGCGATCGACTACGCCGTCGATTGGCTGCGCGGCGGACACGTCTTCGGCATGGCCCCCGAAGGCACCCGGACCAAGACCGGAGGGCTGGCGCAGGGCAAGACCGGCGTTGCCTACATTGCCCATCTGTCGGGCGCGCCGATCCTTCCCTTCGCGCACAGCGGCACCGACCGCGTCTTCCAATCGTTGGTGCGGCTGCGCCGCCACCCGATCGACGTCATCATCGGCCGTCCGTTCCAACTTCC
>DATIFK010000198.1:0-7720 GCA_035455265.1 Anaerolineales bacterium | reverse complement strand
TCGCCCGCGATAGAATCTCTCCGCACGCCCCTGTAGCTCAGTGGATAGAGCGCTGCCCCCCGGAGGCAGATGCCGGCGTTCAAGTCGCCGCAGGGGCGCCAGGAAATCAGTCGTCAGTCGTCAGTCAACAGTCGTCAGTCGTTGGACTTCCGCCAGACGGTGGCTCGGGGCGGAAGACGACGGAGGACCGAAAACGGATGACTGACGACTGCTTTCAGAGGTCGATCCAGGCGACGCTCCGCTCGCCGGTATCGACCATCGCCACCGTGCTGCGTCCCTTCATTCCCATGAGCTCCCCTGGATTCAGCAGAAGGCATTCGCCCAGGCGCTCCTCGTGTAGAGCGTGATCGTGCCCGTAGCACACCAAGCCGTAGTCACCGGACTTGGCCAGGCCGCGGGCGATGGCGGGGTAATGATTGGCCGCCAGTTTGAGGCCGTCGACCTCGAACTCCGCCAGGGCGCCGTGCAACTCGATGTTCGAGAAACCGGCAGCCACCTGGCCCAGGAGATAGGTGTCTCCGTCGTTGTTGCCCCACACGATGTGAACCGGTCGTCGATCGGATAGCTGCCCCAACCGGCGCACCATGAACGGCGAGCAGATATCGCCGCAGTGGATGACGACGTCGGCGCGAGTGATGGCCTCGGCAGCGGCATCGAGCTTCCACAAGTTGTCGTGCGAGTCGCTCATGACCAGGATCTTCATCGATCCCTCCTTGGCTCTCCCGAGAGTCGGCAGGGGCTGGCGTACAATCCAACGGCTTGTTTGCTTTCGAACAGAGTCCATGGCGAGGTGTCGCAATGAGACGAAACCATCTGGGGAGATTCATGGTGCTGACGGGATGGACCCTTGCCCTCGCCGCCTGCGCCCCCAAGCCGGTCGCGGTGAGCGTCGTCGCCTATGACTTCTTCTTCGACCCGGACACAATCGAAGTGCCGGCAGGCGCCGAGGTCACGCTCACCCTGATCAATCGCGGTAGGTCCGAACACGTCTGGCTGGTCTTTGAGAAAGGCTACACCCCGACCTTCCCCTACGACGAAGACGATACCCCTCACGTCTATGCCCGCACGATCGCCGATGTTACCTCGCAGGGGACGTTCACCTTCACCGCTCCCTCCGAGAAGGGCGAGTACACCATCATCTGCAGCCTCCCCGAACACGCCGAGAAAGGCATGATCGGAACGCTCGTGGTCAAGTAGCCCGGCACTCCCAGAGCACCGCTATCCGCTGTCCGCCGACGCCTGTCAGGTATCAAGTCCTTCGACTTCGGCCGCGGGAGGGTTCTTCAGCGGCCGAGGGCGAAGAGCGGCCCTCGCTCAGGGCCCACAGGCGGTGGGCCGGAGGCTGGGAGCTGGCGGCTGGGGGCTGGGGGCGGGCAGCCGATCAAGGATCCGAGCAATCCCTCACGAACCCGCAGCGGCGGCAGACGATCTTGCAGTGGATCGCTTCGGTTGGACCGCCGCAGCGCCAGCACAGGTCGCTGGAGGACGACTCGGATCGCGAGGCCTCGGGATTAGGTCCATTCGTGCGAGGGGGGCTGGCGTCACGCCGGGGCCGGCGGTTCGGGGCGTCCATAGATGCGGTTCATCTCCGCGAGCCAACCTTGGGGTGCTCTATCCCACTGCTCCCCGGTCATGCGCCATTTCCAGTTGCCCTCGCCCGTGCCAGGGCGATTCATGCGCGCCTCGGACCCCAGCCCCAGGACGTCCTGCATCGGCACGATCGCCCAATCGGCGACCGACGACCAGATCGACCGCACCATCCCCGGCACGACGCCGTCCTCGTTCGTGGCGAGATAGCGGCGCGTGAAGTCTCTCGTCGCCTCGGGCGCGGATGCGTACCAGCCTTTTGCTGTGTCGTTGTCGTGTGTGCCGGTGTAGGCGGCTGCCAGGGGCTCGTAGCGATGAGGTAGATCGCCGCTGGCAGCCCCGGCGGCGCCGGCCTCCAGACCGAACTGGAGGATCCTCATCCCTGGAAGCCGGAAGGCCCGTCGCAGCGCGACTACCCTCGGCGTGACGAAGCCCAGATCTTCGGCCAGCAGGGGAAGCCCCCCGAGCGCCGAACGAAGCGCGGACAGAAGCGATTTGCCCGGCCCCTTGACCCATCGCCCCTTCTCGGCCGTCGGCAAGCCGGCGGGCACTTCCCAATAGGCTTCGAGGCCGCGAAAGTGGTCGATGCGCAAGATGTCGACCAGGCGCAGGCCGGCGCGCACCCTATCGATCCACCAGGCGTAACCGCTCTCCGCGTGTCGGGGCCAGTCGTAGACTGGATTCCCCCACAGTTGGCCCGTGGAGCTGAAGTAGTCCGGTGGGACTCCGGCGACCGCCAGAGCCTTGCCCTGGGCGTCGAGGCGGAACAACTCGCGGTGAGCCCATACGTCCGCGCTGTTGGAGGCGGCGTAGATCGGGACATCACCGATGATGGCCAGCCCGCTTTGTTGGGCGTGACGGTGCAGGGCATCCCATTGTCGATAGAACCAGAACTGCTTCCAGGTCTCGCCTTCGACCTCGGCCGCCAGGTCGCGCCGGGCGTCGGCGAGCGCCGCCCGGTCGCGCGCCGCCAACGCCGACGGCCATTCCAGCCACGGCCGGCCTTCAAACCGGCGCAATAGAACCGTGAAGAGCGCGGCATCATCGAGCCAGGCGCGCTCGGCCTCGACGAAGGCGTCGTGGGCTTCCTGCTCTTCGATCTCGGCCCCTGTGACGGCGGCGGAGGCTGCCCGGTCCAACAACTCGCCCTTCACCGCGATCAGTCGGTCGAAGTCAACGTTGTCCGCGGGGAACGACGCGAGCGGTGCCAGATCGGCGTCGACGATCCATCCCTTCTCTCGCAGGTCTGAGAGGCTGATCAGAAGCGGATTGCCGGCAAAGGAAGACAGGGCCTGGTAAGGGGAGTTGGCGTAACCGGTCGGTCCCACCGGGAGAATCTGCCACAGGCGGCAGCCGGCCGCCGCCAGCCAGTCCACCCACGCATGCGCCTCCGGCCCGATCTCCCCGATCCCATGCGGTCCGGGGAGACTCGTCGGATGGAGGAGGACTCCGCCGGCTCGGCCGGGGATCAGGGCCATTGTCCGATCGAAGCCCGCTCGCGGCGTGCGGCCTTGTACACATCGACGTAGACGCGGGCCGAGGCTTCCCACGAATGATCGAGCGCCATGCCTCGTCGCTGGAGGGCGCGCCAGCGTCTCTTGTCTCGGTAGGCCTGAAAGGCACGGTCCAGAGACTGCGCCAGCGCCTCCGCCTCCGGCCGGTCGAAGACGAAACCCGTTCCGTCCGGGCTGGCGTAGTCCACGACCGTGTCCCGCAAACCTCCGGTGGCATGGACGATCGGAACGCATCCATAGCGCATGGCGATCATTTGGACCAGACCGCACGGCTCATAACGCGACGGGACGAGCACGATATCGGCGCCGGCGAAGATTCGTCTCGAGAGAGCAGGATCGTTCCGCTCCAAGAAGCGCGCCCGCCCGGCATGGGCGGCGGCGAAGCCGGTGGCCTCACGCGCCAACTCCCAGCGGCCGGAACCGAGCAGCACCAGCTGCCACGCGGTGGAAAAGCGCGAGCCGAGGGCGGAGAGAGCGATGTCGATGCCCTTCTGGGTCTCCAATCGGCCGATGAAGCCCAGCAGCGGAGTCCTGGGATCCTCCGGGAGGCTGAGCTCTCGCTGCAACGCGGCCTTGTTCTTGGCACGCGACTCGAGCCGGCCGGCGCTGTAGTGCGTGGCGATCGACGGATCGCGCCAGGGGTTCCACGAGACCAGGTCGAGGCCGTTCAGGATTCCCCTCAAACGCTGCCGCCGGTCGGAGAGAACGTGGTCCAATCCGAAGCCGAACTCGGACGTCTGAATCTCGTTGGCGTACGTGGGGCTGACGGTAGTGATGTAGTCGGCGGCGACGATGCCCTGAGCCAGCGGCAAGGCGCGCGCCCAGTCGGGCAGGTCGTCGGGAGCCAGGGGCTCCAGTCCGTAGACGCGCCACAGGGCTTCGGAGCCGGCGCCCAGGTACCCCAGGTTGTGGATCGTCAGAACGCCGGCCGTGTCGGCCCAGAAGGGATCGCGCGGCCGCAAGTAGTTGAGCCGAAGCAGGGCCAGCGCGGCGTGCCAGTCGTGGACGTGAACGACGTCGGGCTTCCAAGATGTGGATCGGCACCATTCGAGAGCTGCGGTCGTCCAGAAGAGGAACTTCTCGGCGTCCACCATCGGGTCCCCGTAGACGCCCGAGGCCCAGCGCACCGGATCTCCGTTGATGGCATGGATCGGTCCGTAGGGAGAGCCCGACTCGTGGACGGCCGCCGCCAGCGTTTCGCCTCCGCGGGCGAGCTCGACCCGGGTTTCGGCCTCCCCTCGCGGCAGCGACGAGCCCGGGTACGCCGGGAGGACCACGCGAACGTCGTGACCCAGGCGGCGTAGGGCCACCGGCAACTCGCCGCCGACATCGCCCAGCCCTCCCACTTTCACCCAGGGGGTGGCTTCCGCGATCAGGAACAGGACATTCACGCTCGAAACCAGCGGAAGTCGATATCCGGGAAGACCTTGTCGCGTTCCCATAACCGGCCGGCAAGATCGGTATCAGGACGGCCGGCCTCGACCCCAGAGACAAGCTCGTTGAATCGTTCGAGATGGCTTCGGAAGCGTTCGACGGCGTAGTCCTTGGCCTGCCCGGTCGTCACCAGGAACGGCCAGTCGGACGATTGCAGCAGCAGGAGCTCGCGCGCCGCCTGGTTGAGGACGATAGTCGTTCGCTCATCGGCGTTCTCGAAGCGCTCGACCACGCTGGCGAATCGGCCCTCGGCGTCGTGGATCAGCGGCCACATCCAATGCGTGTCGGCGTTGTCCCAAACGAAATGCGTGCCGCCGGCGCCCCACGATCCTTCCGGCAGGTGGATGACCGTTTGCGGTGGATGCTCCTCGACGAAGCGTGACGCGGTGGTCACATCCACCGAAGCCGACGCCGCCAGCCGGCGCAGGACCGCTTCCAGCCAGTCGATGCCTTCGAACCACCAGTGGCCGAACAGCTCGGTGTCGTAGGAGGCGCAGATGATGCCGACCTTGCCCGCCTCCTGATAGTGCCGTTCCAGCAGTTCGTGGACCAGGCCGGCGAAGTGGTCGGCGTGCTGAAGGACTCGGCCCTGCGCCCAGTCCGGGTGGTAGGTATCCTTTTCGCCCAGGTCGACGCGCGCCCCGGTGATCCTCCAATACTGAAGGCCGGACACTCCGTCCTTCTTGTGAAACTCCCTGTAGTCGAAATCGCCGGGGTATCCCCACTCGGCGCTCCACACCTGCAGCCCGGTCCGGTTCTCTCGTCCCAGGACGGCTACCTTGGGTTCGGTGACGTAGTACGGCTCGAAAGTTGACCCGGCAGCAACGAAGCCTCCGGCGATCGGCACAGAATAGCGCCGCAGGATGGCCCCGTACGGCCCGATGGCTTCACCCGCAGCGATACCCACCGGCCGGCCTCCCTCAATCATGTGGGTCTCGGCGAAGAACACGGACAACCCGTCCCTCGCCAGGAACGATTCCAGACCCGGCCTTTCGCGTCCCTCGGCCGTCCGATATGCAGGACGGTAGGCGCACTCGGGGAGCCAGATGGCCTTGGGCGCCGTGCCAAAGTGACGGCGATGGGTCTCCACACCCGTTCGAAGCTGCAGCCGGATGGATCCGTCCTGCTCGAGAAGAGGCAGGTAGCCGTGGGTGGCGGCACAGGTCATCGTTTCGATCAGGCCGTCAGCCTGCAACCGGGCGAAGGCGGAAGGGAGGTTCTGCGCATACCGTCCACGAAAGGCCTCCAGAGTGGCGCGGTAGCGCTTCGCATAGAAATCCGCCAGGGAGGCCAGGTGCAGGTCCCCCGCAGCCTGCCATCGGGCCAGATCGGCGTCTGCCGCCCGGATCCGCTCTTCGACATAGGAGATGAAGTTGCGCTGCACGTCGGCATCGGCCAGCTGTTCGAGCAGCACCGGAGTCAGGCCCAGAGTCAGGTGCGCCGACACGGAGTCGGCCCGAAGGCGGTGGAGCATGTCGAGCAAGGGGATGTAGGTTTCCGCGATGGCCTCGTGAATCCATTCCTCGCCGTGGGGCCATCGGCCGGCCTGCCGCGTGTAGGGCAGGTGCGAGTGCAGGACGAAGGTGAAAGCGCCTGCCTTGGGCATGTCCTTTCTCTCGCGGACGGTCGTGTGATTGTAGCAGAATGGTTCCGACCCGGGCCGAGCGGCCCTTGCTGGGCGGCGGGTCGCGAGGCATACTCGCCCCTGGAGAGCATCCTGCTCATTGAGCCTGGACGGGCCAGCTACAAGCTCGCGTGTGCGCCCAGAAGGCTACCTCTGTCAGAGCGACACGATGATGGCAGACTCCTCGCACAGCGGTCCACGAGATACCATGGGTGATGACCTCGACCAGTTCTGGGCCGATGTCCTTTCCGCCGATCCGCGGCGCATCCGCCAGGCCGTGGCCGAGCTCCTCAAGATGGAACGTCGTGCCGTGATCGATCATTTGCGGCGCATGGCCCGCGAAAGCGGCTGGACCGACAGCCAACAGCAGCGGGCGCGGTCTGCCCTGACCGTTCTAGAGCCGAGCGCCAACGAAGCTTCCGATCCAGAAGTCCATTCATGAGGAGCGCATGATGGCTGACCCTGTCACCGCCCTACCCCACTGGGATGTTTCGGTGGTCTACCCCGGCCTTGAGTCGGGAGCCTTCCGAGACGGATTCGGTCGAACCGTGGAGCGCATCGATCGGCTGTTGGCGCTGGTCGACCGCCTGGGCGTGCCGGGGACCGATTCGACCGGCCGAGTCAAGGATCCGACGAGCGCCCTCGAGCAGATCCTGGCCGAACAGAACGGGACCCTCGAGGACGTCACGACGCTCGAGGCGTACATCTACGCCTTCGTGTCGACGAACACGCGTGACGCCGTCGCCCAGGCACGGCTCTCCGAGCTGCAGCAAGCGCGGGTCAAGCTGAACTTGCTGGCCGTGCGCCTCTCCGCTTGGATCGGCACCCTGGACGTCGAGGCGTTGATCGCCGAGTCCGAGAGCCTGGGCGGGCATGCCTACCTCCTGCGCCGGGCCAAGATCCGTTCGGCGCATCTGATGAGCCCGCCCCAGGAGGACCTCGCAGCCCAACTCATCCTGACGGGAAGCACCGCGTGGGAGAAGCTCCACTCTTCGTTCACCTCTCAGATCATGGTCCCGTTGGACGTCGAGGGCGTGACGCGCCAGGTTCCGATGAGCAATGTCCGAGCCTATCGCCTCGACGCCGACGGAGCGATGCGGAAGCGCGCCTACGAGGCGGAGATCTCGGCCTGGAAGCTCACCGAGGTCCCCCTCGCCGCGGCCATGAACTCCATCAAGGGTGAGGTGGCGACGTTGGCCCGCCGCCGCGGCTGGGATTCACCGCTCGAGGCGGCCCTCTTCGATCATGGTATCGACCGAGAGACCCTGGCCGCCATGCAGGCTGCCTCCCGAGAGTCCTTTCCCGATTTCCGGAGATACCTCCAGGCCAAGGGGCGCGCCTTGAAGGCCTTTCCCCTGCCGTGGTGGGACATCGAGGCGCCGCTGGGAGACGTCAGCCGCCCTTGGAGCTACGCCGAGTCGCAGGCCTTCATCGAGCAGGGTTTCGCCCGCTTCTCCCCCGCCCTGCGCGACCTGGCTCACCGGGCCTTCTCGGAATCCTGGATCGATGCTGAGCCGCGCGATGGCAAGGTCGGCGGCGCCTTCTGTATGTGGCTCAAGCG
>DATIFK010000197.1:0-5678 GCA_035455265.1 Anaerolineales bacterium | reverse complement strand
GGCAGCCTGACCGTTCCCTCCGGCGCCGACTACTTGTCGTTCGGTCCGTTCCTCGACATCCCCAACCTGGATGCCGCCCTGAGGGCCTCCCCCTTCGACATCGTCAAGCACACGCGGCACGCCCGAGGGTGGTCGAAGCGCAAGTCCTCAGCACCAGCGTAGGGGCACGCCGCCCCGGCACACCGAGACGGCTGCACCGCCCGCCCCTGCGATCCTTCCGGACGGGTGCATTGCATTCCCTGACCGCAGCCGATGGATCCGTCCTCGTCTACGTCGCCGCCGGCGCCTCGGCCTTCGCCTCGCCGCGCCGCGCCAGGTACTGCTCGACGAAGAGCAGGCCGTCCTTCCCCGCCCGGCTGACCACCGACAGCAGCTCCTGCATCGTCGACACTTCCTCGAGTTGCTCGTTCACGAACCACTCGAGGAAGGCATGGGCGATGTGGTCCTTCTCCTGAATGGCCATGTCCATCAGGCCGTTGATCTGTTTGGTGACCTCGAGCTCCCAGTCCAGCGACATCTGCGCCGCCGCCTCGGCCGAGTCGATGGCACTCTGCGGCGCCGGCACCGCCGGGATGACGACGCGTGCCCCGGCGTCAGCGATGTAGTGGACGAACTTCATGGCGTGCAGGCGTTCCTCGTCGGATTGTCGGTAGAAGAACGACGCCAGCTCCGCCAGGCCGTCACCGTCGAAGTAGGCGGCGATGGCCGTGTACTGATTCGCGGCGGCCAACTCGCGTCCGACCTGGTCGCTCATGGCCTTGGCGAGCTTCTCGCTGATCAACATTAGATCCTCCTTGAGCGCGGACGTTGGTCCCAAGAGTGGTCAGTGGCCGGTGGCCAACAAGATCCAAGACGGACCACTGACCGCTCACCACTGGCGACTCCCTCATCGGCTTGCCCCCACGAATTCGAGCGCGTAGGCCGCGTCCTGATAGTTCGGGTTGATCTGAAGCGCGTGGCGCCAATCGTCGATGGCCGGTACCAGCTCCCCCAAGCGGTAGCGCGCCCAACCTCGCCACAGGTAGGACTCTTCCGCCTTCTGGGTCCGGAAGGTGGTGTAGTCGGCCAGATCGATGATGTCCTGGAAGCGCCCCTGGTGGAAGTAGGCGATGTACGGGCCGAACTGATAGCGCGAGAAACGCCAGGGGAGGCCGATGTCGCGGGCGGTGTCGAACGCCTGGGCGGCTTCGCCGTAGCGCTCGAAGTAGACCAGATTGCTGCCCAGGTTGAACCACGCGTAGGCGTCCTTGGGGTCGCGGTCGATTTCCGCCTGAGCCGCCGCCATGGCATGGTCCCGATTGGCGTCAGGATCGGCGTCGTCTCCCAGCAAGGAGTCGATGCGCGGCTGGTCGGCCGGGTCGTACAGGAAGAGGTAGACCCGGTTGAAAGCCCGCCAGCCGTCATCGAGCTCGGCGTAGCTCACCGGCTTGTCGGCGCCTTTGTTGCTGTCCTGGGTGATGAAGACGCCCTGGACGTCGTCGTAGCCCGTCAGCAAGAGGTAGTGACCGGCCCACCCGCCTCCGCCATCGGTGGGGTCGAGGATGAAGCCCTTCTCGACGATGACGGGATACCCGGCGGCGAGGAAGTCCTTGAGGCGAGCGATGGTCCCGCCGACTCGATAGTCGGCCTGGAGCCAGCCGGCGCGCGTCCGGACATAGTAGACCAGTTCCTCGATGTTGACGTTCTTGTCGCCCCGGTCGGGCTTCAACAGGTCCGAGATGTCGAACTGATCGCCGCTCCAGCCGTACATCCGCAGGGCCAGCGCCAGGGTCGCCGGGCCGCAGTTGTTCCAGTCCTGTTTCTCCCAGGCCGGCGCCGGAAGCGAAACCGTCTCCGGACGCGGGGTCGGCGTGGGGATGACGGTGGCTGAGGTGGGTTGTGGCGCTTGCGAGGTTGGCGACCTGGGAGCAACCGTCGGCTGCGCCGTGCCGCCGGACCCGGACGGTGTCGGGAGGGTGTTGCCCGGGCGGAGCCAGCCGCGCACAATCCCCGACGCGGCGTCGAGGCGCCACTCCAGGCGGCTCTTGACGGCGGGGATCTGGTAGATGAGAAAGACGGCTGTCGCTGCCAGGGCGGCGCCCAGCAGGAACCACGGCACTTGCCTGCGCACGGCGCGGCATTGTAACAGACCCCCTCGGCCCCGTTCCGCCTCCCTGCTACAATCCACGGCGGAATGGCCCAGGATCTCCCCACGACCCTAGTCATCTTCGGCGCCTCCGGCGACCTGACCCGCCGCAAGCTGGTCCCGGCGCTGTTCAGCCTCTACGGAAAGGGGCGGCTCCCAGCGGGCTTTCGGTTGATGGGCGTCGCCCGCTCCCCGGGAGACGACGAGAGTTTCCGCAAGTCGATGCACGAAGCGGTCGCCGCGGAGGCTCCGTCGACGGAGGCCTGGGCCGCCTTCGCCTCGAGCCTCTACTACGCCCAGGCCGACACGACCGATCGATCCTCGATCGAGGCCTTGCGGCACCGCCTCGAGACCATCGACGGCTCTTCGCTCGGCCATCTGCTGTTCTACCTGGCCGTACCCCCGCAGGCCTATGCCGACGTCGTCGCCACGCTGGCGTCCGTCGGCCTGACCGATGACAGCGCCGCCTGGCGGCGCGTGATCGTCGAGAAACCCTTCGGCCGGGATCTGGCTTCGGCCCATGCCCTCAACGACGCGCTCCACCAGCACCTGCGCGAGGACCAGATCTACCGCATCGATCACTACCTCGGCAAGGAGACGGTTCAGAACGTCCTGGTCTTCCGGTTCGCCAACAGCATCTTCGAGCCGGTCTGGAACCGCAACTACATCGACCATGTCGACATCACCGTCGCCGAATCCGTCGGGGTCGAGCATCGCGGGCCTTTCTACGACTCGGTCGGCGTGCTGCGCGACGTCTTCCAGAACCACGTGCTGCAGCTGTTGTGTATAGCGGCGATGGAGCCGCCGGCGTCGTTCCACGCCGACGCCATGCGCGACGAACGCGTGAAGGTGCTCAACGCCCTGCGCCCGCTGACCGGCGAGGACGTCGCCCGCCACACGGTGCGCGGGCAGTACGAAGGCTACCGCCGCGAGCCCGGGGTGGCGCCGGACTCGACCACCGCCACCTACGCCGCCCTGCGCCTGTTCATCGACAACTGGCGCTGGCAGGGCGTGCCTTTCTATCTGCGGTCCGGAAAGTGCCTGGCGGCGAAGACGACCCAAATCTCCATCCAGTTCAAGTCCGTCCCACACCTGATGTTCCCCCTGCCGCCGGGAGGCGAGATCCGGCCCAACACCCTGTTCCTTTGCCTGCAGCCCGACGAAGGCATTCACCTGCGCTTCGAGGCCAAAGTGCCGGACACCGTCAGCGACATGCGCACGGTGGACATGGAGTTCCATTTCGCCGAAGACTTTGGACCGGGCGCATTGCCCGAGGCCTACGAGCGCCTGCTGCTCGACGCCCTCAACGGGGATCCTTCGCTCTACACCCGCGCCGACTCCATCGAGCTCGCCTGGGCCTGGATCGATCCCATCACCCAGGCATGGGACCAGGACCTCGCCAAGCTGGAACCTTACCCCGTCGGATCGTGGGGGCCCGCCAGCGCGGAGGCGATGCTTGCGTCCGACGGCCACGCCTGGACCATGGGGTGCGGGGAAGAAGAGCAGTAATCAGTTGTCAGTTATCAGTTATCAGTCGTCAGTCGAAAGCGGTCTGTGCGAGAGGCGGGATCGGAGACATCGAACTGGAAAAGGCGGGTTGTTCGCTCGCCGAAAGATCCCTGCATTGTTCTTGACTGATGACTGACGACTCAAACAAGGTGAGGACCATGCCTCTCCAGGATCTCCGTGAGTTCCTCGATCTCCTCGACGGCCGCGGGCAGCTGGCCAGGGTGTCGCGCCGCGTGTCGCCGGATCTCGAGATCACTGAGATCACCGACCGTGTGAGCAAAGGTCCGGACGAGCGCAATCGCGCGCTGCTGTTCGAACACGTCGAAGGCTCGACCCTTCCCGTAGCGATCAACCTGTTTGGCTCGCGGCAACGCATGGCCTGGGCGTTGGGCGTGGAGGACGTGGACGAGTTGGGCCGCCGGTTGGCGGGGTTGCTGGACGTTCGCCTTCCTGAGGGGCTGGCCGGCGCATTGAGCCGCGGCCAAGAACTGGTCGGCGCGCTGCGTTCGATCGGCCTGGGACCGTCCAAGACCCGCCGGGGTCCCGTCCAGGAGGTCGTCCAGACCGAGGGGGCCACTCTCGAAGGTTTACCCATCCTGCGCTGCTGGCCGAAGGACGGCGGGCGTTTCATCACCCTTCCGCAGGTCATCACCCGCGACCCCGTCACGGGAGTCCGCAACGTCGGGCTGTATCGACTCCAGGTCATCGACGCGCAGCGGCTGCTGGTCCACTGGCAACGGCATAAGGGCGGCGCGGAGCATGAGCGCCGGGCGCGGCAGGAGAAGAAGCCGGCCATCCCAGCTGCCATCGTCCTCGGCGGCGATCCAGCTTCGATGTGGTGCGCCTCGGCGCCGCTGCCGCCCGACATCGACGAGTACCTGCTGGCGGGATGGATCCGCGGCCGGCCGGTCGAGTTCGTCGATTGCGTCAGCCAGCCCTTGGAAGCCCCGGCGCACGCCGAGATCGTGCTCGAAGGCTGGATCGATCCGAACGAACATCTCCCGGAAGGTCCATTTGGGGATCACACCGGCTACTACACGCCGGTCGAACCCTTCCCGGTGTTCCACTTGACGGCCGTCACCCGGCGGTCCGACCCCATTTACCCCACGACCATCGTCGGCGTTCCGCCGATGGAAGACGTTTGGATGGGGAAAGCCACCGAGCGGCTGTTCCTGCCGCTCATGCGTTTGTTCCTGCCCGAGATCGTCGACGTGTGCATGCCGGCGCACGGGATCTTCCACAACCTGGTGCTGGTCTCAATCCGCAAACGTTTCCCCGGCCACGCCCGCAAGGTGATCCACGGCCTATGGGGACTGGGCCTGATGATGCTCGCTAAGGCGATCGTCGTGTTCGATGAATGGGTCGACGTCCAGGATGTGGGGCAGGCCGCCTGGCAGGCGCTGGGCAACACCGACTGGGTCCGCGATGTGGTCGCTACGCAGGGCCCCGTCGATCACCTGGACCATGCCGCTGTCCAGCATTCCTTCGGCGGGAAGATCGGCATTGACGCCACCGCCAAACTTCCGGAGGAAGGCGCCGCCCGAGGCTGGCCGGAGAGGATCGAGATGGATCCGGAAGTGCGGGCGCGCATCGAAGGGCTGTGGAACGAATTGGGTCTGTAGCGACGCTCGGCGCGATCGACAAGTCCCCTTCGGTTCGACGGAGGTCGTTGTGAGTCGAGTGTGGTTCAAGCCCTGGGGTTGGATCTACCGGCCGGTTGCCTGGCCGGCATTCGTCGTCCTGGTTGGGGGTGCGCTCTTTTCCCTCCAGGTCTTCCTGGCCGTCGACCGCGCCTCGCATTCGGTCAGCGACACCCTCTACGGAATCTTTCCTTACTTCGTGCCGTGCTGGATGCTGGTCTACTGGATCGCCTCCAAGACCAGCAGCCCGGACGCTTGAGCCCGCGGCCGAGGACGAACCCTAGCGGAGGTCGAATGCTCTCTGTCCTATCGCGCCGCCTCACCTACGGTGTGGCCACGGCGTACGCGACGCTCGCCGAGGAGGACGATCGCGAGCGACCACCACACCGCCCGCCGGAAGGCGG
>DATIFK010000196.1:0-5506 GCA_035455265.1 Anaerolineales bacterium | reverse complement strand
GGGCGATCGGCGGCGCCGTGGGCGCCTGAGGCGAGTAGGCCGCCAGCGTGGCCGCCACCCGGGTGGCGAGCTCGCCCGGGTTGGGTGTCGCCGGCAGCGCGGCGCACGACGTTATCAGAACGGAGAGCAGGAGGACAGATGGAGTCTTCATGAGGGCCCTCCTCGGATCACAAGCGCCATTCCCGGACTCAGCTACCAGCCACCAGCCGCCAGCTACCAGCTACCAGCCATCACAAATCCCCAATCTCCAATCACTCACCGGACACCGTCCAACGATCGCTCAGTGACCGCCGATTCACTCCCCGTACAACGTCTCCGCACCCTTCTTGGCGCGCGACTTGGTGTCGCCGGACGCGCCCAGCGCGGCGTACAGGACCGGATCGTAGTCGCGAGCTCGAATGACGACGGGCATCGGAACGGCGTGGCCCAGGATCAATGCCTGCTGGCGTGTATCGAGGCGCGCCAGGACCTCCCTGAGCGCCACCGCGCCGCTGACACCTGAGAACACCGCGCGGATGTCGGCTTCGTTGTCGAGCAGGCAGGTGATGCGTGTCCCGATCTGGCTCATGACCTCGTCGTCGATCCCGCTCGGCCGCTGATCGACGACCAGCAGCGTCACGCTGTACTTGCGCAGCTCGCGGGCGATGGTGCCGAAGATGGTATGGCCGGCGACGGTCTCGTCGAGGAACTTGTGGGCCTCCTCGATGACGATGACGAGCGGCTGAGGCTTCTCGGCCTGCTGACCGGCGGCGCGGTCGGTCATCTGGACGTAGCGGCGGTGGATGCGGCGAGTCAGGTAGTTGGCCACCAGCACATACGCCTCGAGGGCGTTGCCGTGCCGGCCGAACTCCAACACCACGCTGGACTTCTGGTTGAGGCGCTGGACGATGTCTTCCACCAGGTCGTCCTGGGTGCCGGGTGTGAGGAAGTCCAGCCGCCGGAAGAGCTCGAACTTGCGCTGGATGGCGTGCAGGGTTCCCTTGACGATCTGTTCCGTCTCGAGCATCGCCTCGAGCTCGTCGTCGCGCTCGTCCGCCAGCAATCGGGCGATCCATGATTTCCCCAGGCGCCGGCGCAGCCAGTAGAGCGCCCCGACCTGGACGTCGCTCAGGTCGAGCAGACCGGCCAGCAGCTCGACGTCCTCCGGCTCGATCTGGTCGTAGCCGATCTTGAGCTCGCGGTCGACCTTGCTGTTGCGCGCCCGCGACGTTTCGGGGTCGAGCGTGAAGACGCTCACCTGGCCGCCCGGGAACAGCTGGCGCAATCCCTTGAACTCGCGCCCTCGTTCGTCGTACACCGTCCAGCCGTAGTCGTTGTGCATATCGAAAATCAGGGCCGAGGCCAGGCCGGAGCGGATGACTCCCGCCAGCAGCGTCCGGGTGATGAACGATTTGCCCGTGCCGCTCTTGCCGAACACGCCCGACGAGCGTTCCACCAGGCGCGCCAGATCGAGGTTGACGTGGACGGCTTCCATGTCGAGCGGGGTGCCGATGAAGAAGTGCTTGGCATCCTCGGCGCCGAAGACCTTCTCGACGTCCGCCGCCGAAGCCTCGAAGACCGGGGTGAAGTGCGACGGCACCGTCTTGACCGGGCGCGGCTCATCCGCCCCCTCCGGCAGGACGAGCATCGGGCTGATCTTGAGCAGGCCGTAGGCAACCCCGCCGGTGAAGACCGCAGCGGCGAAGGCATCACCGGGATCGGGCGGCCGGCGGATGAGGTCGGGATTGGTGGCGTCCAGGGCGATGTCGGTGATCAGGCCGAAGAAGCGGCTGCCGCTGGCTCCCTGGATGACGACGTAGCGGCCGACGGCCAGGCGCTCGATCGACAGTCGAGAATCCAGGTTGACCAGCAACCCGCCGGACAGCGAGCCCCCGACCACCATGCCGAGCGGACCTTCGGGTGAACGGGGTCCGAGGAAGGAGTCGAGCTCAGAGCGTTCGGTCATGGTTGTCCCAGGTCCGTGACGAGTTGATTGAGTCGCGCCAGGTCGCCGGCGAGCAGGCGGGCGCAAGCTCGGCCGGCGTCGATGAGGAACATCCGCCGCGCGGACTCGGGGCGCGCCAGCGCCGCCTGACGTAAACAGGCGGCCAACAGATGATCGACGGGAAGTTGGGGCGCCGCCAGGACGAGCGGGAGGAAGTCGAGTCGCTCGGTGAACTGGAGCACTTCGTCCGGCTCGAGAGGATAGATCTCGGCCAGGGTGATGGGTGGCTGGGGAGGCAGGCGCTGCTCGAATCGGCCGTCGACGGAGAAGCCGACGGTCAACGCCCGGATCTCGATCGGGATAGGACGGACAAACTGCTGGTCGGCGCGGAGCTCCGCCGCCGGCGATTCGGCGGCGGCGAGCTGCCGGGCGAGCTCGTCGTCCTGGATGTTGATGTCGTAGATGAGGCCGATGACATCGGAGGCGCCTTGTTGCGCCGCCGCCTTGCACAGACCGCCGAACGCCGGGCGGTCGGGGTGCATCAGGCGGATGCCGCCGTCGAACCCCTGGATGCTGCAGCGGGTCACGCGCCCGATCGGCTGGCGGGGCGGCATGCGGCCTCCTACCCGACCACGTGGCGGCGCCGGCTCGCCGTCCAGCGTTTGGTGCGGGACTTCTGAGAGATCTCGGGCAACAGGCCGTGCCGCGTCAGGGCGGCCGCCACGAGCTGGTCGAGGGCTTGGCGGTCGGGCGGGCGGACGACCGCCAGCTCGTGAGCCCGAACCAGCACGTAGGGAATCCCTGTGACGCGGCACTGCTCGATCACACCGGCGTGCACCTGGGCGAGCGTCTTGGGATCCTCCCCGACCCAGGTGGGGATCTCGACGCGGGCGACGTCGTCCGCCGTCTTGAGGTAGAAGGCCTGGACTTCTTGGCCTTCGTCAGCGAAGACCGTGTTCAACGGGCTGACCGGGACGAACCGCGCGCTGCGTTGGCCTTCGGCGAGATGTTGTCTCATCAAGGCTCGGTCGGTCAGGCCTGGGGCGGGCAGGCGGCGGGCCGATTCCGGCGAGACTTGTTCGTCGGGGATCTCGGCCAGGGCGAGGAGGGCCAGCAGGTTGGCGTTGCGTGGCCGGTTGATGAAGCCGGCCAGGGCCACAGCCTGCGCCTGAACGGCGGCCATGGCCCGCAGATAGGCACGCAGCAACTCGCGCACTTCCGGTCGCGGCGCGTGGTGTTCCTGCGAGGCCTGCCACAGGATCAAGCCGTTGTCGAGCAGGGCCAGCCCCGGACTCCCGGCGGCGGCGGCGGCGACCTCGGCCAAAGCCTGCATCTCGGCGACGTCGCGGCGCGTCTTGACGAGAGTCTCGTCCACGGCGCCGCCGGAGGCGGTCAGCAGGTCTTCGTCGCGGAAGTAGATGGACGGCCGCGTGAAGGCGCGCGGCGGCTCGCCGCTGCCGTGGTGAAGATGCAGGCCGCCAATGTTGACGAGGTAATAGTAGGCCGCGGCGTGACGGTCGGCGTAGACCTGAGACCCGTCGGCGCCGAAGACGTGCAACTCGGGTGGGTGCGCCGGCGGGGGGAAGGTGGCGTCGAGGGGTTCGTCGGTCGGGCGAGCGCCGCGCCATCCGGCGCCGGCGGCGGCGATCTTGACGTTCAACGCTTGCCGGTCGACGCCGGCGGCGTTGTGAAGGGAGCGCTGCGCCGCGGGCAGAGCCTGTGCCAATTCGCCGGCGCGCTTGGCCGCGAACGCGCTCAAATCGTCGACCGGCTGCAGGAGTTGTGGGAGATCGAGGCTCATGGGGAACGGCTCGAACGTGTGTTCCGGATTATATATGAGGAAGCGCCGCACAGCGCTGGGCGTCACACGGTCCCGGCGTCCCAAGAGGGCGACGAAGGTAAGTGGGGTGTCGCGCTTGGCGGAGGCCGCCTCGCATCCCCGGCTATGAAGGGCGGTCCTGCGGCCGAAGTCGAAGGGATCCGCGGCTTGCGGCTTGTTCGGGGCGCCCTTCGACTTCGTTCGCCCTTCGGGCTCACTGCGCTCAGGGCGACCGAGAAAGCTCCGCCATTGGCCGATAGCTGACAGCGATGCCTGAAAGTTGATAGCTGAGGGCGGACAGCGGGCAGCAGACAGCGGGCCGCGGACGTCCCCCTGGTGGCCCGCCCGAAACGGTTGTGCTATACTGCGCGAATGAGCTGGTTGCGCCGAGAGCGCGCGTTGGAAGAACCGCGTGTCGAGACGACGGCGAGCGCGCGCCTGGACGCGCGCGTCCGTCGACTGGGTCTGGCCCCCTGGGCTGCGGCTTTGTTCGAAGCCCTGGAGCCGCTGGCGCTCGTGGGGGCGCAGGTGGGCTATCTGCTCGAACCGATCTTCGGCGGCGAGGCGCTGCGCGAGTGGTCGTCCGTCCTCGAAGATCCCGAGCAGCGGGCCGACTTGAGCGCCCGCCTGCACCAGGACTGATCCGGCGCGCCGCCTCACCAGAGGCAGGCGGGGGCCCGTGACCGTTCAGGATTGGCTCACCATCGGAATCGTGGCGGGGTTGGCGGCCGCGCTGATCGTCTTGACGGTCGCCGAACGCCGCTGGCCCACGACGCTGCGGCGCGTGGCCGCCTTTGATGCCCTCGACTCGGCGATCGAGCGCGCCGTCGAAGGCGGCGAGCGCGTCCACCTCTCCCTCGGCACCGGTTCCCTGATCGGCTCCGATTGCGCTCCGGCCCTGGCCGGCGCCATCGCGCTCGCCAAGGTCGCCGAGGCGACGACGATGAGCGATCGGCCCGTCGTGGCTTCAGCCGGTGACGGTGCCCTGGCCGTGCTGGCCCAGGAAGCACTGCGCGGGGCCTACGCTCGCACGGGCGCGAAGGAACAATACCGCGCCACCAGCGGCCGCATGTTGGGGCCGACGCCCTTCAGCTACGCCGCGGCGTTGCCCGTCATCCTGTCCTCCGAAAAGGTCTCGGTTCATCTCTTGACCGGCTCCTTCGGCGCGGAAGGCGCCCTGGCGGCAGATATGGGGGAGCGCCAGAAGGCCTTCGTCCTGGCGGGATCGGACGAGATCCAAACCCAGGCGTTGTTCTTCACCACCGCCGAGCATGCCCTTATCGGTGAGGAGGTCTTCGTCACCGGTGCCTACCTTCAGGGCAGCGGCATGCAGCGCGCCAGCCTGCGTCTCCAGGATGGCGTGCGCCTCGCCCTGGTGGCCGCCATTCTTCTCGGTACGCTCTTGCGAACGCTGGGGGTTCTGTGAGGAGCGGGCTGCACTACCTCTGGACGGCGCTCGCCATTCTCTTCGGAACCCTCGTCTTGCTGGGCTACGTCTTCGAGATACCGGCCCTGCAATCCATCCGCAATCTGCTGATGCAGTGGGCCGTCATCCTGTCGGCCGCCGCTTTGCTGCTGGGCCTGGTGAACATGCTCAGCGTCCACTGGAACAAGGTCGGCGCGCAGGAGAAGGGATGGCCCTACAGCGCCTTGCTCCTTCTGGCGTTGCTGGGGACGTTCATCGTCGGCCTCGTCTTCGGCCCCGACAGCGCCATCCTGACGGCGCTCTTCAACGACGTTCAACAACCGGTGGAAGCCAGCCT
>DATIFK010000195.1:0-5792 GCA_035455265.1 Anaerolineales bacterium | reverse complement strand
GAATCTTCCGGCGCCGCGCTTGGACGTCGGCTGCGGCGACGGTCATTTCGGTCAGGTCGCGCTGCACGGCCCGACCGAGGTCGGGGTCGATCCCGCGATCGACTCGCTGCGCGAGGCTCAACGGCGCGGCGTCTATCGGCTATTGCTGACGGCCCAGGGTGCGCGCCTCCCCCTGGCCGATCAATCCATGGCGAGCGTGATCAGCAATTCTGTCCTGGAACACATTCCCGATGTCCAGGCGGTGCTGATGGACATCGGCAGGGTTCTCCGCCGTGGGGGTCGGCTGGCGTTCACCGTCCCGAATCCCGGATATGTGGCCCATCTGGCGGTACCTGCGTGGCTTGGGAGAGTCGGCCTGAAGGGCCTGGCCGAACGTTACCGTCGATGGTTCCGCCGCGTCACTCGGGTCGTGAACCTGGCCTGGGAGGATGAGTGGCGCGCCTGGCTGAACACCGCCGGATTGGAGCTCGAGTCGACGTTGCGCTACTTTCCGCCGGCCGCCATGCGCACGCTGGAGCTCGGCCACTATTTCGGGCTGCCCTCCCTGGCGGCCCGCAAGCTGACCGGCCGTTGGATCCTTGCCCCGACGCATTGGAATCTGTGGCTGACGGCACGCCTGGTGCGACCGTATTATGATTCGCCGGCCGCCGGTGACGGTACCTTCGACCTCTACCTGGCCAGGAAGCCATGAGCGCGCCCGAGTCCTGCCCGTTCGACGAAGCCTATTTCTCGTCCGGGACCTACGAGAAGGTCTCGTTCCGCGCCGGCAGCCAGTACTGGTGGTCCAACCGTTTCTATGCGATTCTCGTGCGGCGCTACGGGCCGCCACGCGGGCGGCTGCTGGAGGTCGGCTTCGGTTTGGGCCATCTGCTGGCCCGTCTCGAGCCGCCCTACGAGACCTACGGCCTCGACGTGAACCAATGGGCGCTGGAGAAAGCTGTCGAGGTGGCGCCGCGCGCCCGCCTGCGGCAAGGCTCGGCGCAGGATCTGGGGGCCTTCTCCGACGGTTTCTTCCATGTCCTGGTGGCCAAGCACGTCGTCGAGCATCTCGAGCAGCCGCAGGCGGCGATCCGAGAATTCGGCCGTGTGATGGCTCCTGGTGGATTGGCGATCGTGTCGACGCCGAACCTCGATTCGCCGATGCGGGCGCGCAAGGGCAAGGAGTGGATCGGGTATCGTGACCGGACTCACATCTCCCTCCACACGCCGGACGAATGGTTGGGGATGCTGAAGGAGGCCGGGTTCAGGGCACGGCGGGTCTTCTCCGACGGTTTCTGGGATCCTCCCTACATGCGCAGCATCCCTGTAGGTCTTCAGAGGCTGGTCTTTGGGTGGCCCGGAGGCCTTCAGGCCATCGCCGGTGTTCCCATCCTTCCGGTCCGCTGGGGTGAGAGCGTGATCCTGATCCTTCAAAAGGATTCGAGTGGAATCAACGCCGACGCCTCCATCTAGGGAACCCAGCGTCCTGGACTGGTTCAAGTCGCTGTTCCGCTTGCGACCGATGGCGATTCCCAAAGCCGAGCAGCCGGCGCCGGCGCCGCCGGTTGAAGTTCCCGTGGAGCCGAGCCGGCCCCCGCGTCCGATCACGCGCGTCCTCGAGCTGGGCCAGCTTCGTCTCCCCGCAGCGCTCGTTCTGGCGCTGCTGGGACAGGCGACGTTCGAGGCCGCACCCACGCGCGACCGCATGCCAGCCGCGGGCATCGTGCTCTATCTGGCGGCCGCGGCGCTGACCGCCTGGGGGCTGTGGCGTCACGACTTGGCGCGGCTGTCGTCCCTGCCGGACGAAGAGGTCACGCGGGATGGGCCGGCGCGTGGCGGATGGTTAGCCGCCGGCGCGGCCCTCGGTGTGCTTACGTTTCTCGCCTCCGGCCACAACACCTTTCGACTCTCGACCATTCTCTTCTGGGCCGGCTCTCTGTTGTGCCTGATGGCGGGCTTTTGGGAGGGAGAGAATCCCTTCGTCTCCGCGTTTCGACGGATGCGGGCATGGCTGCGTCAGCCCAAGTGGTCCATCGGCGTCGACGCGTGGGCCTTGGGCTTCTGGCTGGCACTCGGGGTGGCAGCCTACTTCCGTTTCGTCCATCTGGCCACGTTGCCCCTCGACATGTGGAGCGACCAGGCCGAGAAGCTGCTGGACGTGGCCGACGTGCTCGATGGGCGCTACTCAATCTTCTTCACTCGAAACACGGGCCGCGAGGCCATCCAGTTCTACATGGCGGCCGCCACGGCGAAATGGCTGGGCACCGGACTGACGTTCCTGACCCTCAAGATCGGGACGGCGCTGGCCGGCTGGCTGACGCTTCCATTCTTGTATCTCTTCGCCCGGGAGATCGCCGGCCGGCGGGCGGCGCTGGCGGCGATGTTCCTCGCCGGCGTGGCCATGTGGCCGAATGTCATCAGCCGGACCGGGCTGCGCTTCTCGCTCTATCCGGTGTTCGCTGCCCCGGCATTGTGGCTCCTGGTGAGGGGTCTGCGACGACAGAGCCGGAACGACCTCCTGCTGGCGGCCGTCGTCGCCGGCATCGGCCTCCACGGATACTCTCCCGCCCGGGCGCTGCCGCTTGTCCTGGCCGCCGGCGTGGCGATCTACGCCCTCCACTCGGTCGCGCGCGGCCGGCGGGCTCGCTTGATCGCCTGGTGCGGCGCCGCGGCCGCACTTGGGCTGGCCGCCTTCCTTCCTCTGTTGCGCGTCGCCCTGGAACTGCCGGACAATTTTCTGTTTCGTTCGATGACCCGCCTCGGGACGCTCGAGCGTCCTCTGCCTGGCCCCGTGGGGAAGATCCTCATCTCCAATCTTTGGAACGGCCTAGGCATGTTCAACTGGAACTCGGGCCAGATCTGGGTCGTGTCGATCGCCGGGAAACCGCTCCTCGACTGGGTCACCGGCGCTCTGCTGGTCCTGGGCGCCGTCTTGTGCCTCGTGCGCTATGTGCGGCGTCGCTCCTGGTTGGATCTGTTTGTCCTCCTCTCCGTGCCTCTGCTGATGCTGCCTTCGCTTCTGGCTCTGGCCTTCCCCGGGGAAAACCCGGCCCCCAATCGGGCTTCGGCGGCCCTGGTGCCGGTCTTCGCGCTGGCGGGATGGGCGCTGGTCGCCGTCTGCGAGTCCATCGCCGCGGCCTGGCCGGGCCGCATCGGCCGATCCGTCGCGTCGGGGTGGGCGGGGGCCGTGCTCCTCCTCGTTGTCGCCAACAACTTTGCTCTGACGTTCGATACCTTCTACTCGATCTACCGCAAGAGCGCCTGGAACACGAGCGACGGGGGACGAGTGATCCGGGGCTTCGCCGAATCGTTGGGCGACTTCGACTCGGCGCACGTCGTGCCGTATGCCTTCTGGTGGGACACGCGCCTGGTGGGGATCCAGGCGGGTCAGCCGCGACGTGATTACGCGCTGCCGCGCGACCGCCTCGACACCCTTCTGGAGGAGACGGGCCCGCAACTGATTCTATTCAACATCGAGGACAACGAAACATTCGAGCGACTGAGGATCCTCTTCCCCGAGGGTCGGGTGACGCGTTTCGCGGCCGACATTCCCGGGCATGACTTCATGATCTACTTCGTGCCTTCCAGGAGCGGAGCCTCGTGATCGACGTCCCGGAAACCACGTCGGCTCCATCCAGGTGGAGGGGGCTCCGCCAAGCGGCAGCCGCCCGCGCGCCGGAGCTGGCACTGGTCGCCATCCTGATGATCGCCGCGGCCCTACGCTTCACCGGCCTGGACTGGGACGAGAACACCCACCTCCACCCGGACGAACGCTTTCTGACGATGGTCGAGACGGGGATCCGCCTCCCCTCGTCGATCGGCGAGTACTTCGACACGGATCGTTCCGGCCTCAACCCGCACAACGTGGGCTACGGCTTCTTCGTCTACGGCACCTTGCCCATCTTCATGGTGCGCTACCTGGCCGATTGGCTCGGGCAGCTCGGGTACGACCAGGTCCATCTGATTGGCCGCGCCACCTCGGCCGTCTTCGATCTCATCGGACTGGTCCTGCTCTACGCCATCGGCCGCCGGCTGCACAGCCGGCGTGTCGGATTGCTGGCGGCCTTGATCGGCGCCTTCACCGTACTGTTCATTCAGCATTCGCATTTCTTCGTCGTCGATACGGTCACCAACGTCTTCATTCTGGTCGGGCTGTATCTGGCGATCCGCGTCCAGGAGGATGGTCTCCTGTGGCGATATGCCGTCTTCGGCCTGGTGCTTGGCATGGCGGTGGCGTCGAAGATCAGCGCTGCGCCGCTGGCCGGGATCGTCGTGCTCGCGGCGGGCTTTCACGTTCTCCGGGCCGAGCGATCGCGCCGCGACGACGAGATCGTGCGTGGGCTGATCGGCGTCCTGCTGGCTGCGTTCGTCGCTTTTCTGGCATTCCGCATCTTCCAGCCGTACGCTTTCTCGGGGCCGGGCTTCTTCGGTCTGCGTCCGAATCCGAAGTGGATCTCCAACCTGCAAGAGATCCGCAACCAGTCCGGCGGGTCGGTCGATGTTCCCTTTGCCTTGCAGTGGGCCTACCGACCCAAGTTCCTGTTCTCCTGGCTGAACATGGTCCAGTGGGGGATGGGCCTGCCGCTCGGCCTGGTGGCCTGGGCCGGGACGCTCTGGGCCGCCGTTGAGGTCGCTCGCGGTCGGTGGTCGCAGCACGCGCTGCTCTTGGTGTGGACTCTCGGCTACTTCCTGTGGCAGGCCGCGGCCTTCAACCCGACGCTGCGTTATCAGTTGCCGGTCTACCCGACCCTGATCCTGTTCGCGGCCTGGGCCGCGGTCGAGGCTTGGTCCCGGCTCAAGGAGACGCGAGCGTCCTGGAGCGCCGCGGCGCGGATCGTCTACGCCGTCATCGGCGGCCTGGCGCTGTTGGGACACGTCGCCTATGGTATCGCCTTCACCTCCATCTACACGCGGCCGGTCACTCGCGTAGCGGCCTCGCGTTGGATCTACACCCACGTGCCGGGACCGCTGAACCTGGTGATGACGGGCGAGGCCGGCCAATGGATCGAGCCGGTGCCCCTACCGGGGGATTTCGTTCTCTCGGCCAACGCCCCTCACCTGGAAACATTGACGCCGGGGCAGGCCGGGCTGGCGACGGGGATTCGGCTTCCGTTTGTTCGCGACCTTGGAGGCAACGACGATCAGACCGTCCTCCGCGCGGACATACTGGCCGAGCCGCAGGACACCGCGCCGCTGGCCACGGCGACCTGGATCGGCTCGCTACCCTCTGAGCCGGCGCAGATTCCCCTGGTGTTCGAGGTTCCCTTCCCGCTCGACCCGGGCCGGACATACGTTCTCCGCCTGAGCGTTGCCGGACGAGAGGGAATCGCCCTCGACGGCAACCTGGTGCTGCTGGCCTCGACGCCCGAGGGGGAGGCGGAAACGTCGATGGCACTTCCGCAGGAGCAATTCACTCTGACGGCCGGGGTGCCTTTCGAAGCCACCTTCATCAGCGCCTCCGGCGGCGAAGCGCGCACGCTGCACGTCCCGTTTGCCCAGACCTACGGCGGCGCTCAGAGCACGAACCTGCAAGTTTCTTTGCTCGAATCGCCCGATGCGCCTGCGCCGCTGGCCACCGCGGAATGGACCGGGAGCCTTCCCGGCCGCGAAGGCACCATCGAGGCAACCTTCGACCAGCCCGTAACCCTCACCCGCGGAGTGCCCTACTGGATTCGCATCGATCTTCGATCGGGAGTGGGACTCAGCCTGCGCGGGTCACGCATCATCAGCGAGACAAGTTGGGATGATGGGCTGCCGCTCCGGCTGGATTTCAAGGACGGCTACGGGGGCCTGTACACGGGCCTGAACCAGGA
>DATIFK010000194.1:0-2067 GCA_035455265.1 Anaerolineales bacterium | reverse complement strand
GGCCGAGGTCAGGAGTTACGGCGTATACGGGGTGTTTTGTATACGAGTTGTATACGCCGCTAGTGACGGCGGCGCCTCGACTTAGGCCGGAGTTCCGGACCCGTTTTTCGCACAACCTCCCTTGTGATAAAGACTTAACCGCGATTTTGACTCCCAATTGTAGCCAAAATATTTCCGGGTCATTCTTGACGCGCCCCGGATGCCATCGCGATATTGTCCCGCATGGCACGCAAACACCGAGCTGTCCATGTCGCCAAAGTCACCAACACCTTCAAGGGGGTCACCTATACCAGTTACTACCTCCGACGCACCTTCCGACAGGACGGGAAGGTCCAGCATGAGACCCTCGGAAACCTCTCCGACCTCCCGGTCCACGTCATCGACCTGATCAGTCGCTCGCTCAAGGGCGAGACCTTCGTCCCCGCTGCCGACGCCTTCCACATCACGCGCTCGCTCCCCCATGGGCACGTCGAGGCCGTCCTGAAGATGATCCGCGAGCTCGGACTGGAAGACCTCGTCGCCTCCGAGTCGTCGCGGCGGCGCGACCTGGTGATCGCCATGATCGCCGAACGCCTCCTCTTCCCCAGCTCCAAGCTGGCCAACACCCGACACTGGCATGACACCACCTTGGCCGAGGAACTGGACGTCGCCGACGCCACCGAGGATCAACTCTACGACGCGATGGACTGGCTGCTGGCGCGGCAGGAGGCGATCGAGAAGAAGCTGGCGAAGCGGCACCTCGGCGACGGGGCCCTGGTCCTCTACGACGTCACCAGCAGCTACTACGAGGGGAAGACCTGTCCGCTGGCCCGCTTCGGCCATGACCGCGACGGCAAGACCGGCTGCCCGATCATCGTCTATGGCGCGTTGACCGACGCCGACGGGCGGCCGGTCGCCGTGCAGGTCTACCCCGGCAACACCGGCGACCCCACGACCGTCCCCGACCAGATCGAGGCGCTGACGAAGCGGTTCGGCCTGTCGCGCGTGGTCCTGGTCGGCGATCGTGGCATGCTCACGCAAACTCAAATTGACGTGCTCAAGAAACACCCGGGCCTGGGTTGGATCGCGGCATTGCGCAGCGGCGCGATCCGCCGCCTGTTGGCCGACGGCCACCTGATCCGCAAGGATTTGGAGGCCGAACGCCTGGCGGAGATCACCACCCCGGAATTCCCCGGCGAGCGGCTGGTGGCCTGCTACAACCCCCAATTGGCCGAGCAGCGCCGGCACAAACGCCAGGAGCTGCTCGCGGCCACGGAGGCCGAGCTGGGGACGCTGGCCGCGCACGTGGCCCGGCCGGCGGGCCCGCGCGAGACGGCGGCCGAGATCGGCGTGAGGGCGGGCAAAATCATCAATCATTACAAGATGGCCAAACATTTCACCATGACGATCCGTGACGGACATCTGGAGTGGGCCCGCAAAGAAGACGCGATCAAAAATGAAGAGCTTCTGGATGGTATCTATGTGATCCGGACCAGCGAGCCGGCCGCGCGATTGTCGGCCGCCGACGGGGTGCGGTCGTACAAGCGACTGGCCTTGGTGGAGCAGGCGTTCCGGTGTCTCAAGGGGATCGACCTCTTGGTGCGCCCGATCCACCACCGCACGGCCGACCGAGTGCGGGCGCACATCCTGCTCTGCCTGCTGGCCTATTACGTGCAGTGGCATCTGCGCCAGGCGTGGGAGCCGCTGCTGTTCGAGGATGAGGAGTTGGCCGTGGACCGGCGGCGGCGCGACCCGGTGGCCCCGGCACAAGCCTCGGAGTCGGCGCGGCTCAAGAAGAAGACGCACATGACATCGGGCGGTCTGCCGATCCAGAGCTTTCGTACGCTGCTGGCTCATCTGGCGACTCGATGCCGGAACACGTGCATAGTGACCGTCGATCCCAATCAATCGACGTTCCGCCAGGTGACGGAGGCCGATGCGCTGCAGGCGGAGGCGCTGCGGTTGATCACGGTGTAGACAGAAAGGGGAACTGGGAATCGCCGTAAGTCGTTCAAAACTATAGATATTCTCCTTCACCCCCTCTGGAACTTCGGACTAGCGATTGGAGTATACACCAATTGGCACTGT
>DATIFK010000193.1:0-4091 GCA_035455265.1 Anaerolineales bacterium | reverse complement strand
CGCCAAGCGTCCGGCCTCCGTCAGGGGAGAGATTCCCTCGAGAAAGCCTGCGGGGTCGGGTTCCAAACGCTCGTGCGTCAGGGAGCCGGGGGCCTTCACCGAAAAGAGGAAGCCCCCGGGCGTCTTGGGGATCCAGCCTTCGACGGTCTTGCGCCCCGGCACACGATAGTAGGTGACGTTGAGCTCGACGGTGTCGAACTGCTGCGCGTAGAACGACAGCCAATCGCGCTTCGGCAGCTCGGCCGGGTAGAAAGGGCCGACCCAGTCGTCGTACGAAAACCCGGACGTCCCGAGACGGATCACCCCAATGCCTCCATTCTGAGGTCTGAAGTAGGCACTGGGGTCACCCCTGCGCCTCCGCAGTGAGGGCTATGGCGGCGGCCAGGGGTCCCACCTGAGGTTCCATCGTCGGGCAAGCGGCAGGGGTCATGGGACCAGGACGGCCGCCCCGTCGAAGCGGCTGTGCTTCAGATCGTCCAGGGCACGATCGGCGCCCGTCAGCGGGTACGTGTGGACGGTCGGTCGCAGGTCCATCTCTCCCGCCAGACGCAGGAACTCTCGCCCGTCGCGCCGGGTGGCATTCGTCACACTGCGCAACGTCCGCTCGCCGTAGATGTGACGATACTCGAACGTCGGGATCGGCGTCATGTGGATGGCATTGACGGCCAGAGTACCCCCGGGGCGTACCAGATCCAAGCTGCGGGGCACGAGGTCACCGTTCGGTGCGAAGACCACAGCCCGGTCGACGGGTCCGGGCGCGTCATCTTCCAGCCCGCCGACCCAGGCGGCGCCCAGCGCGGCTGCCTGCTGCCGATGGGAGGCGCTGCGGGTGAAGACGTAGACCGGGCAGCGCCAGTGCCGCGCCACCTGAAGCGCCAGGTGAGCGCTGGCGCCGAATCCGATGAGGCCCAGGACCTCGCCGGGCTCCAGCTGCGCGCGGCGCAACGAGCGGTATCCGATGATCCCGGCGCACAACAGAGGCGCCGCGGAGGCGTCATCGAGACCTTCCGGCAAGCGGTGGAGGAAGGACGCCTCGGCCAGGACGTACTCGGCGAACCCACCATCGACGTCGAATCCGGTGAACCGCGCCTGGGGGCAGAGGTTCTCCTCCCCGCGACGGCAGAACGTACACTCGCCGCACGCCGAATGCAGCCATGGGAGCCCGACGCGTTCCCCAGAAGTGAACAGGTCGACTTCAGCGCCGACCTCGTCGACGACTCCGACGACCTGGTGACCCGGCGTTACAGGCAGCCTCGGCGGCGTGATCTCGCCTTCGGCCAGATGCAGGTCGGTGTGGCATACGCCGCACGCCAAGACGCGCAGGCGGACCTGCGCGGGGCCGGCGTGAGGCTCGGGGACCTCTTCGAGGGCCAGCGGCCAACTCTCGATCGGGCCGGGCTTTCGGATGCGGATGGCTCGCATGGCGAGCGCCGTGTCACGCCCCGGGGGTTGGCTTGCCGGCGATGTAGGCCTCGACCATCTCCCGAGCCTGGTCATCCGGGTACTGGGTCGGTGGGGACTTCATGAAGTAGGAAGACGGGGCGACCAGCGGACCGGACAGGCCGCGGTCCATGGCCAATTTGGCGCAGCGCACGGCATCGATGACGACGCCGGCGGAATTGGGCGAGTCCCAGACCTCCAGCTTGAGCTCCACGTTGAGAGGCACGTCGCCGAAGGTCGTTCCCTCCATGCGGATGTAGCACCACTTGCGATCGGTGAGCCACGGCACGTAATCGCTCGGGCCGACGTGAATGTTCTCCGGTGGCATCGGGTACGGCAGCTGGCTGGTGACGGCGTTGGTCTTGGAGATCTTCTTCGACTCGAGACGGCTGCGCTCGAGCATGTTGTAGACGTCCATGTTGCCGCCGAAATTCAGTTGGTAAGTGCGGTCCAGCCGCACGCCCCGATCATTGAAGAGGTTGGTCAGCACGCGATGGGTGATGGTCGCTCCCACCTGGCTCTTGATGTCATCGCCGATGACCGGCAGCTTGCGCTCTCGGAACCGCCCCGCCCAGTAGTCGGACGAGGCAATGAAGACCGGGATGCAGTTGACCAGCCCGCAACCGGCTTCGAGGACCTGCTCGACGTACCACTTGGTCGCCATCTCCGATCCGACCGGCAGGTAGTTGACAACGATATCGGTCTTGGTTTCCTTCAGGATGCCGATGATGTCGTCGGTCGGGCCTTCGGCTTTCTCGACGACCTGCGCCACGTAGGTACCCAGGCCGTCGTGGGTCATGCCGCGGTGGACGCGCACGCCGAGCTTGGGCACCTCGGCGAAGCGAATGGTGTTGTTGGGGTAGGCGTAGATGGCCTCGCCCAGGTCGTAGCCGACCTTCGACTTGACCACGTCGAAGGCGGCGCTGAACTCGATGTCGTGGATGTGGTATCCACCCAGTTCGACGTGCATCAGGCCGGGGACCGGGTCGCCGGGCTTGGCCTCCCGGTAGTAATGGACTCCCTGGATCAGGGAGGAGGCGCAGTTGCCTACGCCGATGATGGCAACCCGGACCTTCTTCTTACCTGGCATGCAGGCCTCCTGGAGCGGATCGTAAGGTCCCCGCAACTGCCGGGGACGCCGGCTATGCTAGAATCGGATGGTCACACTGGGATCTGGATGACAACGGACCGGCCGACCTCACCCAAGAAGCCCCAGCATCTGGAGCGCCTCCTGGAGGTCAGCCGGACGCTGAGTTCCACCCTCGACCTCACCCAACTGCTGCAATCGATCGTCGACATCGCCACCGACCTCACCCAGAGTGAGGCCGCTTCGATTCTCCTCTACCACGCCGACTCGGGCGAGCTGCGCTTCGAGACCGCATCGGGAGATCAGCGCGGACAGCTCTCCAAGATCAGTGTGCCGCTCGAGTCGAGCATCGCCGGCTGGGTGTTCACCCACACGCGGCCGCTGGTCGTCCAGGACGCCGCCGCCGATCCCCGCATCTACCGGCGGGTCGACACGGCCCTCAACTTCCGCACCCGTTCCATTCTGGGTGTGCCCCTGATGGTCAAGAAGGAGGCCATCGGGGTGATCGAGGCGGTCAACAAACAACCGGGCCGTCATTATACCGAAGATGACCTGGCCATACTAGAGTCGCTCGCCGCCCAGGCATCGATCGCCATCGAGAACGCGCGCCTGCTGGCGCGTTTGCAGGAGGCCAACGCCGAGCTGATGCGGCTCGACCGGATGAAGTCCGACTTCATCGCCATCGCTTCGCACGAGCTGCGCACCCCGCTCGGCTTGATCCTGGGCCATGCCACGTTCCTCAAGGACCTGATCCCCAAGCAGTACGACGAGCAGATGGACACCATCGTGCGCAGCGCCATGCGCTTGAAGACGATCATCGAGGACATGTCGGCCATCTCCCACAAGGACGAGGGCCAATCGCGCGTCCGGCGGGCGCCGTTCTCGATGAGCAAGCTGGTCGAGGACGTCGTCGCCCGGTTCCGCGAGGCCGCCGCCGAGAAACAGATCGAGCTCGGCCACGATCTGCCGCCGGACAACTCGCTCATCGTGCAGGGCGATCGCGACAAGCTCGACGTGGCTCTGACCAACCTGGTGCGCAACGCCATGACGTTCACCGACCGCGGCGGCCAGATCGGTGTCAAGGCGGAGGCGGAAGGCGGGTTCGTGCGTGTCTACGTCGTCGACACCGGGATCGGCATCCCCAACGGCGAGGTCGAGCGCGTCTTCGAACGCTTCTATCAGGTCGAGTCGCACCTGACGCGCAAGCACGGGGGAATGGGCCTGGGGCTGTCGATCGCCAAGGCGATGATCGAGATGCACAACGGCCAGATCTGGTGTGAGAGCAAGGAAGGTCTGGGCAGCCTGTTCTGCTTCGTCCTCCCGGCCGACGAAAAGCAGGCCTCCGCTGCGGCGAAGGTGTTCCGATCGGCGTAAGCCGGCTGTCAGCTGCCAGCCTCCAGCCCCCAGCGTTCAGGACGCCTGAGCGGAGGCCGCCCCGAATTCCTCGGCCGCGGGGAGCGATGTTGCGGCCGAAGTCGAAGGGCCAGGATCCAGCCCCCGCTCAGTCTTGGGTCTTCCGTCGTGACCCTTGGTACTTGCTGCCGAGCGGCCTCGTCAGGCGCTG
>DATIFK010000192.1:0-30863 GCA_035455265.1 Anaerolineales bacterium | reverse complement strand
TCATCGGCTCCACTTGGAGCTTGGAATCGTAGGTTTCCGATAACGCTCGTCAGGCTGACCAGATCCGCCCCAAGCTCAGCCCCGAAACGCGATTACTCTCCGCACGCCCAGGGATTCATGGCCGCGACCAGCATGAAGTTGGCCGGGAACGACAGCGAGCCCCGCGCCCGGCTGATGGTCACGACTTTGTCTTCGAGCGGCTGGCGCAGGACTTCGAGCACGCGCATCCCGAACTCGGGCAGCTCATCCAGGAAAAGTACGCCGCGGTGAGCCAGCGAGATCTCACCGGGCCGCGGCCAGTTTCCCCCACCCACCAATCCGGCGTGCGAGATGGTGTGATGCGGCGCGCGGAACGGACGTTGGCGGACAAGCGGGGTATCGCCCGGAAGCTGATCAGCGACGGAATAGATGCGGGTGACATCGAGGGCTTCGTCGGTGGAAAGCGGCGGGAGGATCGATGGCAGCGCTCGAGCCAGCAGGGTCTTGCCCGCGCCCGGAGGGCCGACCATCAAGACGTTGTGCCCGCCGGCCGCGGCCACCTCCAACGCCCGCTTCGCGTGCTCCTGGCCGCGCACCTCGCGGAAGTCCGACGAGCCGTCGGGCTCCGGCTCGGGCCATGACGGAGGCCGGTGGACCGGAATGGGCACGACGCCCGAGAGATGGTTCGCCAGGCCCGTCAGCGACTCGACCGGGATGACCTCCACCCCGTCGACGAGCGCCGCCTCCGACGCGTCCGGGGCCGGGACGAACATCCGGCGGAACCCTCCGGCCTTGGCCAGGGCCGCCATCGGCAGCAAGCCGGCCACGTGTCGCACCGACCCGTCGAGCGACAACTCGCCGACGACGAGGGCGCCGTCGAGGGCCTCGTCGCGGATCTGACCCGAGGCGATCAGGGCGCCCAGCGCGATCGGGAGGTCATAGGCCGGGCCCTCCTTGCGCAGCGAGGCCGGCGCCAGGTTCACCGTCAAGCGCTGACGCGGGAACACCAGGCCGGCGTTCTTGATCGCCGCCTGGACCCGTTCGCGGCTTTCCTGGACGGCCGCGTCCGGCAAGCCCACAATCGCGAAGGAGGGGAGCCCGCGCGCCGTGTCCACTTCTACTTCCACGATTGCCCCCTCCAGCCCGACGATGGCGCAGGAGTGGACCCTGGCGAGCACAGAGCTAGTCTAGGGGAGAACCGTCAACAGGTCAATGCAGAAGGCGGGGATTCGCGAGGCCGGGAAGCGAACGTAGGGGCGAAGCACGACGTCCCGAGGGAAACGAGGGGTGCTTCGCCCCTACACCTATGCGCGGCTTCCAACAGCTGGCTCGCTAGATGGCCGCTCCTTGCGGCGCCTCTCGACCGAGTTTGGGCACTGCCGGCGCCGGGCTGGCGATCGGCGCCAGGCCCCGGGCGCTGAAGAAGATCAGCAGGGCCAGCAGGGCATACCCCAGCCCTCCGACGATCCCCATCGTTTGGGGGCCGGTCAACCAGTGCGGATCTCCCCCCACAAAGGCGCGCATCAGCAAGGCCGAGGCGTTGATCACACCGTGACCAAGGGCCGCGGGCCAGACGCTGCCACTGCGCAGGGTGACCCAAGCAAGAAACACACTCAGCCACAGTACGAACACCACGTATATCATGGGCCCAACTACCGGCGCACCCCAATAGCTGAACCCATACTCGTATCCCATGAAGACAAGCGGGTAGTGCCAGACGGCATGGATCACGCCCACCAGCAGCACGGCCTTGCGTGATCCGAGCGGCATCAACTTCTGCAGAAGGTACGCCCGCCACCCGAACTCCTCGCCAAAGCCCAGCAGCAGGTTGACAGCCGCGGCCACAGAAAGGACACTGCCCACCTGGACGAGGAGATACATCCCCGCATTCATATCCTCGGGGAGTGCTCCCATCTCTCGCATCGACGTCATGGATGGGTCAAAGCGACTCGGGAACAGCAGAAAGTAGATGACCCCGCCCAGAATGGTCGCCAGGACCGGAAGGAACCAGGCTGCCAGGTAGAAGCGCCAGCCGCGGCGGAAGTTCGGGCGAAGAAGGGTGTTCGACCAGCCTTCGCGGGTGACCAGTCGGGTGACGATATTCGCGACCAGGGGTACGAACATCAACCCTGCCATCAGGGCGAACGCCGACCGCGACAGGTCGAAGGGGGGATTTCCGATCCCACCGGTGAAGTAGACCGCCAAGCCCAGGGCAATCGAGCCTCCATAGGCAATGGCCACGAAGATGAAGATGCGTCTGCGATCGATGCTGGAGATCATGGTTCTCCTCACTTTCCAGGTGCAGCGAGAGCCCTCCATCCGCAGCCGATGTCTCCTCTGGCGCCGCGGCCGAGGATCCGCGGCGGTTTTTCCGTTGCCTCCTTCTCCGGAGAAGCAGGGAACCCAAAATCAAGCCGACGCCGGCCACAGGGATGACCACGCGCGCGACCAGATCTCTGATGGGGACTTTCGCGAGTCACGATCGTGCTCGCGTGGCGGGGGGTTGGAGGGGCCGTACTATTCGCCGCCAAAAGGTGTCGGCTCCGCGAGGGGATCTGAGCATCGGAGCCCGACAGGAGCGTGTCGAGGGGGTGGATCCAGGGTGCCCGTTTGCTTTGGGGCTCCGATGCTCTCGCCTCAGGCACGATCTTGGAGGCGAAAGGGGCATCGCGGTCCCCCTCGTTCTCTACACTACACCAATTTCCCGGGCGGGTTGCAGTGACTCATCCTCACCAAGAGGGTCGCATTGCGTCGGTCGAGGAAACTCGTAGGCGCGCTCCGGAGTCCTACCGATCCGCGAGATGCCTAGCCGCGCTCTTGCTGGCGAAGGTGGATGAGCGCCCGCCGTCGCGGCAGGTCCATCCACTTCTTGAGAGGGATCGACACGAAGAGCAGCGCGGCGTAGCCGACCCACTCCAGCGGCTGGCCGGCGCGCCAGGCGAGGAAGACCAGCAGCCCCAGCCCGACACCGGCGCTCAGCTCGAAGATGTGGGTGACGAGGTAGGTTGCGCCGAAAGACGCCATGCCCCACAGCGTCGACTCGGGCATCAGCATCGACAGCACGCCCAGGCTCGTCGCCATCCCCTGACCGCCGTGGAAACCGGCCCAGATCGGGAAGTCGTGTCCGAGGACCGCTGCGATCCCGGCGGCCAACTGCAACGAGGACACCGAGTCGAGCTGACGCGCCACGGCGACGGCAATGGCACCCTTGCTGAAGTCAACGCCGGCGACAAGAGCTCCCGCTCCCCAACCCAGGACATGGGTGACGTTGCGCGCCCCCATATTCCCGTCGCCGAGCAGGCGGATATCCCCTCGGCCCATCATGTGGGAAAGAATCAAGGCTGTCGGAACGGATCCGAACAGATAGGCGGCGATCAGGACCGCCACGGCGTTCCACATCGTGCGCCCGCTTTCGCCCCGCCTCGCCCGCGGCGAGGCGTGAGCTTGCCCGCTCCCGAACGGTCTAGGGAGCCCGGACGACGAAGTTGTCGAACCGGATGTCGACGCCGGGCACATCGAACGTCCCGGCCATCAGACCCACGTCGCCTTCAGAATGCGAGCTGTCTTCGACCTTGTCCAGCAGCTCGTTGTTGACGTACAACCGAAGGGTGGAGCCGACGCACTCGGCCCGCAGGTGGTTGGTGGCCTCACCTTGCGCGATGACGTTGTGGGGCTGCATCCCCTCGGCCCCGAGGACCTGGAACTCCCCCTTCAGATAGCGGACAATTCCGTAGTAGCCGTCACTGCTGATCCAGAAGGCGTAGAAGTTGTCGTTGTCGATGTAGCGGCAGATAACTCCGAAGTCGTTGTCGTCCGGCCCGCCGGCCTTCGTGGCATCGACGTCGATGCGAACATCGGTGAACGACTCGCCGGGGTTGGCCCAACGATCTTGCTGCTTCTCGTCGAGCCAGATCCGGTAGGCGCCGTCCTGGTAATCGGTTCCGCCGGTGCTGTCCGAAACACGATCCCAACCGGTCGACGGATCGGCGAAGTCATCCTCGAGGAGGATTTCACCGACGGGTCCGGGGGTCAAGGTTGGAGGCGGCGGCACCGCCGTCGGCGAGGCCGTCGCGCGGCCGCCGACCAACCGATCGGTGAAACCGGAGCCCACGGCCACCAGGCCGACGACCACGATGCCGCCCAGGCAAAGGAAGACCCCGAGCCCTCCGCCGACAGCCAGCGCGGCGCGGCTCCGCTTGGGCGCGGCGGGCGCCGCCGCGGGACCCGTCGGTGGGCGTGCGGTCGCGGGCGGTGCCTGCAACCCTCGCTCCACCCCCTCGAGATCGGCCAGCATCGTTTCGACCCGGTCGTAGCGCTCAGCCGGGTCCTTGGCCAGGGCCCGCAGGATGACCCGTTCGACACTCTCCGGGAGCTCGGGCAGGACCGAGCGCGGCAGGGGAAGCGGGTCATGGACGTGCTTCATGACGACGGCCAGCGGCGTGTCGGCGTCGTAGGGAAGCCGCCCCGTAGCCATCTCGTACAGCATCACGCCCAGGGAGTAGATATCCGAGCGGCCGTCGCCCGGTTGACCTTGCCCCTGCTCCGGAGACATGTAGGCCGGCGTCCCGAGCACCGTGCCGGCCTGGGTGTACTGCGTCCCCGTCAGCATCTTGGCGACGCCGAAATCGGTCAGGATGACTCGCCCCGAGGTTTCGAGAATGACGTTGGCCGGCTTGACATCGCGGTGGACCACGCCGTGCGCGTGGGCGTAGGCCAACGCCGAGCCGACGTCACGGATGATCCGCAGCGTTTCCCCCAGCGGCAGGCGTTCCCCGCGTTGATGCAGCGCTTCCAGGCGCGTCCTCAGGGTCGGGCCGTCGAGGTACTCCATCACCATGTAGTACAGCTCGTCCTGGACATCGAAGTCGAACACCTGGACGATGTTGGGATGGCGCAGGGCGGCGACGTTCTTCGCCTCCCTGCGGAAACGACCCAGGAACTCCTTGTCCTCGGCCATAAACGAATGCAGGACCTTGACGGCGACGTAGCGGTCCAGGCTCGGTTGGAATGCCTTGTAGACCTCCGCCATGCCCCCTCGGCCGAGCCGGGCGAGGATTTGATACTTGCCGAGGGTGCGACCGATGAGATCCTGCGTGGCCAAGGCTCTCCCTTTCCGCGCCGCCGTTACGGCAGGCGCATCCAACCGGCTAGCGAACCATCGGCGACCTTTGTCAGGATGCCGTCCAGGCCGACAAGGAACACGCTCTCCACCCCATTCTGCATTCCGCCGACCAACAACCGATCCTCGTCCAGCCAAAACAGCCGGCCCGCATAGCCGTTGGCGATCGAAGCGATCGGAGCCGGGGCCGCATCGGGTGACAGGCGCACGATGATCTGGCCGGCCTCGTCGTCGGGATTGCTGCGGGCGATGGCATACGCCAAGCGGTTGCCGCTGGGCGAGTAGACACCGGCGCCCGCCTGTCCCTGTTCCGGAAACGTCGGGAACACCGTCTCAACGCCGGTCGAGAGGTTGCGTTCTCGCATCGCCAAACCGCCATCCAGCCACTGGCAGTAGCCGACAGCGAATGCCAGGTCCGACCGCACACCGCTCCAGCACGGGCCAGTCGAGTCGCTGATCAATGGGGCGAGAGGGGTGTGAACCGAGGTCGCCGGGTCGAAGGCATACAGGCTGGAGTAGCCGAAGAACAGAATGTACCCGCCGATGCCGGTGATCTGCCAGGCGTAGGCAAGACGACCGTCCGATCCAAAGGCCACCGGTTCCAAAGCGAAGTACTCGGGGAACGCATCGCCTGGCTCGCTCGACGCGACCATCTCCATCCCCGTGCCGTCGATGGCGGCTCGCCACAACTCCGTCTCGATGCCGGCTTCGCCGAAGGTGGACGTCGACCAGGCGATCGACTCTTCATCCGGCGAGACGGTGAAGGCCGTCAGGTTGGGGGTGGCGGTGTAGGCGAACTCGCTCACGCCCTTTTCCGAAACGGCGGTCACGGCCGGAGCGTCGTTGATGTAGTAGACCGACGATCCGACGACCTGCACCGTGTCCGGACGCGGCCAGTCGATGCCCGGGGCGTCCCAAGTCGCCGCCAGCGTCCCATCGAGGCGATACAGCTTCACTTGCCCGTCGCCGGCCACTACGGCGGCTATGTCGGCAGCCGGCGCCGCCGTCGGAGGCGGTTCGGTCGGGAGCGGCAATGGTTCCGTGGCCGCCGGGGCAATGGCCGTCGGGGCCTGACTCGGTGACGGGAACCCGCACGCCAAGGCTCCAAGCGCAAGGGTCAGGAACAGCAACAAGGATCGATACCGATCATTCATCGTTGGTTCTCCCGTTGCGAGGAAGTTGTGGCGAGGACGGAGGGAGAGACATCCCTCACCTCCACCCCTCCCGCCGTGCGGCCGAAAGGCCCCGCAGGGGAGAGGGACGCAGGGGCGAGGGTTTCAGGTTTCCTCCACGAAGCGTTTCGTCAGGACCCCCACCAGCTCGGGGACCCAGCGCGTCAAAGGAGGAACGACGTCTTGCGCCGGCACCTCCGGCCGCAATCCGATCGACAGAAGGCGCTCGCGGCTCAAGTAGACCGTTAGATGCTGCCGTGACGACCCGGTGACGATCGCCATGCGGAGCTTGCCACCTTCCATCTCGCGCAGGACCCGCTCAGCTGTCTGAGCGGAGGCGGCCGTCATGGCGGCGATGCGGTCGGTGTCGATCGGCGGTTCCGGAGGCACACAGGACACGATCAGCCCGTTTTGGTCCACCAGAGCGACCCAATGAGGCTCGGGCAAATCGTCGGCGAGGCTGCCGAGGACGCGTTGCAGTTCAGATTGACGTGTCAGCATGGCCGTTTCTCTCAGGGGCATCCGTGCGGCTTGATGTAAGGGTATCGCCTGCCGTCGCAATACGCAATAGCCCCTCGCTGGGCCTCGTGGATTACAATCCCGTCACTTCGGGGCGGAGCCTCGCCATCTCGGTAGCGGGCAGTCGGGGGACGGTTCACCCTCATGCAGGCGCTTAACCTTCGATCCATCTCAGGCGGCGGGGCCGTGCTCGAGGCCCCGGCGGCCGCGCCATGAGCCCGGGCGTCCTGGTCATCGGCGCCTCCGGCGTGGACCTGGTTGGCCGTGCCCAAGCCCCGCTGCGACTGGGGACCTCCAACCCCGGCGAGGTCCGGCTGTCCAACGGCGGGGTGGCCCGGAACGTAGCGGAGAACCTGGCGCGGCTCGGTCTGGAGGTGACGCTCCTCACGGCCCTTGGGAGCGACGATCAGGGTCGCCAGGTCCTGGATCACACCTCCCGGGCCGGCGTTGATGTCGCTCATGCCCTTGTTGTGGAGGGAAGCCGTACCGGCGCCTACCTCGCTCTCCTCGACGATCAAGGCGCCATGCACCTGGCCCTCGATGACATGCGCGTCGTCGAAGCGATCACGGCGGACTACCTGGAGGACCGCAGGGCGTTGTTCGAGCAGGCCGAAGCCGTGTTCTTCGACGCCAACCTTCCCCCCTCTCCGATCGAGGCTATCGTCCGGCTGGCGCGGCAGGCCGGAGTGCCGGTCGCCGCAGATCCAACCTCCATGGCTTTGGCCACCCGGCTCATCCCTCATCTGGCCGATCTGTGGCTGATCACGCCCAACGAAGCGGAGGCGGAGACCCTGGCGCCCCATGATGTCCCCCACACCGACCGCGACCGGGGCCTGGACGCCGCCCGCCATCTGGTGGCTCGAGGCGTTCGGATCGCCATGGTGACGATGGCCGAGTTCGGGGTGGCCTACGCCACCGCCGAAGTCAGTGGTCACGTCCCTGCCGTGCGGACGGACATCCTCGATCCCACGGGCGCCGGCGACGCTCTGACGGCGGCCGTCCTCTTTGGCTTACTCAATGACATCCCTCTGGACGAGTCCGTTCGCCTTGGCGCGTCGGCCGCGGCCGTCACGCTCCGTCATCGCGGATCGGTCGTGCCAAACCTCTCGCTGGAGCTCCTCTACGATCAGCTCCGCTGACGCTTGATCCCACCGATGGCCAAGCCGGAGCGTACGCTTCCGCCGTGGGTGATCGTCCAGGAGGCGATTGCTGCCGCCGTGCAGCAGTCGCACCCCGTCGTCGCGCTCGAGACGACCGTCGTGACCCACGGTCTGCCCCGCCCGGCCAACCTGGAACTGGCTCGCCGGCTGGAGGACGACCTTCGATCGACGGGCGCCGTCCCGGCCACCGTCGGCCTTCTCAACGGGAAACTGCATGTCGGCCTTACGCCGCATCAACTCGAACGGCTGGCGACCGAGCCCGCGCCGCACAAGATTTCGCGGCGAGACCTGGGCCCGGCCGTCGCCCTGGGCTGGACGGGAGGGACGACGGTGGCGGCGACGATGCTCGCCGCCCATTGGGCCGGCATTCGTGTTTTCGCCACGGGCGGGATCGGCGGCGTTCACCGCGGCGAGGCCGGCGACGTTTCGGCCGATCTGCCCGAATTGTCCCGTACCCCGGTGGCGGTGGTGTGCTCCGGGGCCAAGGCGATCTTGGACCTCCCTCGGACGCTGGAATGGCTCGAGACCGCGGGGGTGCCCGTCGTCGGGTGGCAAACAGATGAATGGCCCGCCTTCTTCAGTCGTTCGAGCGGGCTACCCGTGAGCGCCCGAGTCGACACGCCGGAAGCAGCTGCCGGGCTGATTCATGCCCACCTGTCCGTGCCGCTGGCGGGCGGCGTCTTGATCTGTGTCCCCTGCCCCGAAGATGCTGCCATCCCCAAGGATGTCGTCGAGGCGGCGGTCGGTCGCGCGGAAGATGAAGCGGCGGCGGCCGGCGTCCACGGGCCGGCGCTGACCCCCTTCGTACTCGAACGCCTGGTTGCCCTGACGGACGGCGCGACCCTGAAGGCGAACCTGGCATTGCTGAGAAGGAATGCCAAAGTGGCGGGCGAGATCGCCGGCGCGCTGGCGAGGCTGATGCCGCGGTAGCGGTACGACGGCAGGGGACGGTGAGCCGTGCCCCTATGCCGCTGGCGCTTTCCTTTCGTCTGAAGGGCCATGCCGGACGCGGATGCGCACATCGAGGGCCCGAGCGCCTTGGCCCGGTTTCAACACACGCAACGGATTGACTTCGATCTCCAAGATCTGCGGCAGCTCGGCCGCCATCCGCCCCAGGCGCAGGATGGCGTCGATGACCACCTGGCGATCGGCGGCGGGCTCGCCGCGGAAGCCCGCCAGACGGCGGCCGGCCCACGTCGCCGCGAGCATCCCCTCCGCCTCAGCGCGCGAAAGCGGCGCCACGGCGAACGTCACATCGCGCAGCGCCTCGACCTCCACCCCGCCGGAGCCAAAGACCACCAGGGGACCAAACTGCTCATCCTGAATCGCGCCAACGATGACATCCTGCCCTTCGGGGGCCATCGGCTGGACGACCACTCCCAGAATCTCAGCCTGCGGACGCGACGTCCGGGCCGCCTCGAGGACCTGGCGAACCGCCTCCGTAACCGCCGCCGCCGTCGCAAGACGCAGACGCACGCCCCCCATGTCGGACTTGTGAGGGATGTCCGGTGAGGCGATCTTCACCGCCACTGGATAGCCGAGCCGCTCGGCGGCGGCCACCGCCTCGACCTCGTCGTGTGCCAGGTTCTCCAATGGCACTTCCAGACCGCAGGCGGCGGCCACCCACGTGGCCGTGTCGGGATCAACGAAGCCGTCGTCCCCGACGCGGGCGTTGGCCAGGGCCTCTTCGGCCAGGTCGGCGCGCACACCGTCGATCTCCTCGGGAAGATTCCGCGGCTGTCGCAGCTGCTCGGCGCGCTGCACCAGGACGGACAGCGCCGAGGCGGCACGCTCGGGGAAACGGTAATCCGGCACGTGGGATTGTCGTAACAGCTTGGCAGCGTGGGCGATCAGATCCTCGCCCATCAAGGCAACGACAACCGGCTTGGCGGAGGTTTGAATCACCGGGATCATGGCGCCGGCGACCTCCGCGGCCGTCGTCATGGGCGGCGGCGGCAGAATCACCATCACCCCGTCCACACCCGGATCGGCCAACAGCAAGGTCAGCCCGTTGGCGAACTCGGCTGGGCCGGCCCCGGCCAGCATGTCGACCGGATCGGCGACACTCGCCGCCGGCGGCAGCATCGCCCTCAGCGCGTCGCGAGTGGCCTGAGACAGGTTGGCGACCTCCAGGCCGGAGGCTTCGAGGGCATCGACCCCGATGGCTCCCGGCCCGCCGGCATTGGTCAGGACCGCCATGCGTCGTCCCGCGGGAAGGGGACACCAGGCCAGAGCACGCGCCCAGTCGAAGATTTCCTCGGTCGACACGGCCCGGATGACCCCCGCCTTGCGGAAGGCGGCGTCGAAGGCCGCGTCTCGGCCGGCCAACGCTCCGGTGTGCGAAGCGACTGCCCGGCGGCCGCTCTCCGACCGGCCCACCTTGATCGCCAGCAAGGGGGTCCCCTCGGACACTCGGCTGGCCTGCTCGATAAAGGCGCGCCCGTCGCGGACGCCCTCGAGATACATGGCGATGACGCGCGTGTGCGGGTCGGCGGCCGTTGGCGGCAGGACCTCGGCTTCGGTCAGGTCCAACTGATTGCCGAGGCTGACCAGGCGCGACAGGCCGAATCCTTGCCCGCGGGCCCAGTCGATGACGGCTTCGCAAATGGCGCCGGAATCCGACAAGAAGGCGATGTCCCCGGCGAGCGGGCCGGGAAGCGGCAAGAACGTCGTGTCGATCGGCAGGTGGGTGTCGAGGAACCCGATGCAGTTCGGGCCCAGAAGGCGCATGCCGAAGCGGCGGGCGATCTCCAGGCAACGCTTCTCGAGCGCCTCTCCATCCGCCCCAACTTCGCGGAAGCCTCCCGAGCCGATGATGGCATGAGGGATTCGGCGCTCGCCGCAAGCCTGCAACACCTCGGGGACGCGCGGCGCCGGGATCAGGATGACGGCCAGGTCGACCGGATCGGGGACGTCTTGGAGGGCGGCATAGATGGTTCGGCCGAAGAGTTGCCCGCCGTGGGGGTTGACGAAGTACACCGCGCCGGGATAGCCGGAAACGACCAAGTTGCGCGCCGCCCCGTACCCCAGCTTGGTGGGCGTCTGGGAGGCGCCGATGACGACGACCCCCTTGGGGGCAAAGAACGATTCGAGCATTTCGGATGCCTGCGCTCTCCTCGAGCGAGTTATCGTAGCACAGCTGCCGTCACGATATTCGGGTTTGCGCCCAGCCACAGCTCAATGCAGACAGTGTGAACGTATGCTACTCTTCGTCAGGGATCGCTCCGCTGCCGGAAAGCCTTGGGATGGTTGCCTTGCCTCATCAGCGAAAACGGACCCATTGGACTGCTATGGTCGTGGGGCAACGATCGTCGGGGTCCCTGTCATGAGTATTGACCCAGGTCCTCCAGAACGGAGCTGTCTGTCCTCCCATGCCGCCCTGGCTGCGCTGGCGGGCACCCTGCTCGTGAACGCTGGCATCCTGCTGGGCATTCTGTCCTTGCAGACGCGGGGATTGGACCTCCTTGCTCGACTGGGAACCTTTCGAGCGGTGTTCTGTGTGGCGGGGGTGGCCTTCTGGGCATCCGCCCTACTGCTCGTGGCAACCAGTCGGGTTTCCGCGCCTTGGGCAAAGCGTTTTCATCGCCCCGGGTCGCCTCGCCTCGCGACGCTGTTGAGGTGGAGCTTGTGTCTCACGAGCATCCTGCTCGCCGCGGCATGGATGTCCTGGAACTACCGGGCAGATGGGATCCTGACCTGGCCGGACACGCAGGATTATGCCGATGTAGCCAGCGAGCCGGTGCTCTCGCGTGCCTTCTGGTCGGGGGGCAACCCTCCCATCTTGCCCTTGTTGTTCAAAGCCTTCGGGCTCACCTCGCGCACGTTCATGGGACCTGACTACCCCGTAATGGCCCACCGCATAACGCAGGTCCAGACAGCCTTCTCGTTTCTGGCGGCGGCCTCCCTGGCCCTTTCCTTTGCTTCCGTGCTGCGTCAGAAGTGGCTCAGGCCTGTGGCCGTGATGGTGATTCTCGGCTTGGGCCTTGCGATCGACGTTGCTCAATGGAACAAGATGCTCCTGACCGAATCCCTGTCCAGCTCTCTCCTATTCGGCATTGTTGCCGGAGCGATCGTTTGGATTCGATGGTGGGAAGGCCCTGGAAGTCCGAAGCCGCTCGTGGTCTCCGCATTAGCCATCGTTTTGGCCTTGGGCGCGATCCTCCACGCCTTCGCCCGTGACGTGAATCCGTATGTCTGGCTGGTCCTGGGCTTCTTGACCCTGCCACCAACGATCGTGGCGATCGTGCGTCGGCGGGAGAGGCGATGGGCATATTTGGCCATCGTCGGGATCTTCTTCCTGGCGGGAGGGAGCTCTGCGGTTGCCCGGAGGTCTCACTGGTCGTACCCCTTCATCAATCTGGTCTACGATCGAGTCCTTCCTGACCATGCGGCCTTGGGCTTCTTTGTGCGGCGTGGCTTCCCCATCGACGTCATCGAAACAATAACCCCTCCGAATCGCAAGGACCTCCATGTCGCCTTTCGATCAGACCCGCGGGCGGAACCTCTACGTGCCTGGTACGAGGCAAACGGACAGACGGTCTACTTGGAGTTCCTTGCATCGCGGCCGATCGACACCCTGCGTGCGCCTCTCTCCCATCTCGCCACGTTGCTGAGCCCGGACGTATCGTGGTATCGGGTCCGGCTTCACCCCGACCCTGCCTGGATGCCCCTCGCCGGCGCCGTTGTCTACCCGAGATCGACGATCTTTCTAGTCTTGTGGTCTGTCGCCGTCGTCATCTGCTCGGCTATTCTCGTCCGGCGCGGTTTCGGAAGGCCCGTTTGGGCAGTCCCCTTGTTGATGATGGTGACCCTCTATCCCCTGATGCTGATCATCTGGCACGGGGATAGCGCTGCCTTGGAAAGACACTCTCTTCCTGTCGGGGTGGGGTTGAGGCTCTGCCTCTGGATGCTTTCGTTCCTACTCGTAGATGGCTACCTGTCCGGGCCACGCATCGGTCTCGGACGGGGATCCTGAAGGGGCCAAACACTTGACCACAGAAGGGCCTGATTCATCGGCAGCTGAAGGCGTTGTGCGATTCCCCTCAATCTCACGGTCGGGTTCCCCCGGTTCTATGCCCCTCCCGGCCGCGGTCCAAGGCTGCCTGCCCGCGCCGTGTCTCCATGTGTTAGAATCCGCCGTAAGTCTCCGCCGATGCCTGCCTCGGAAAGAATGATAGAAGTCGTCATCGACAGCATCAGGGTCAGCCTGATGTCGCAGCATCGCATTGTCATCCTCAAGGATGTCCACACCGAACGCTTCCTGACCATCTGGATCGGCCAGAACGAAGCCGAGGCCATCACCGTCGCCCTGCAGGAGATCGAAGTCGTGCGCCCCCTGACGCATGATCTGCTGCGCAATGTCCTCACCTCGCTGGGCGCCGAGGTCGTCAGCGTCAACATCGTCGAACTCAAGAGCGACATCTTCTATGCCCGGATCGCCTTGCGCGTCGACGGGAAGGACGTCGAGATCGATTCCCGGCCGTCGGACGCCCTGGCGCTGGCGGTGCGGGCGCACGTGCCGATCTACGTCGCCGAGACGGTGATGCGCGAGGCGGCGTCGGTACCCGAAGGCGAGATGGAGCGCGAGACGCCGGGCGAAGGTGATGAACGCCTGGAAGTCTTCAAGGATTTCGTCGAATCGCTCGACCTCGACGATCTCGACCCGTCCGAAGGCGATTCCGAAGAGTAGACGTGCGACCCGGCGGCCCGACTCCGCGGCGCCGCCGGATTCACTGGGACCCGGCACCCGAACCCGGCCGACGGCCGGCCGCCCTCAGAGACCATGAGCGACCAGCCATATTCCTCCCCTGAGCCCGCCCCACCCGGCGACGGGCGCGGCGCCCCCGCTCTGCCCCACAACCGCGAGGCCGAGGAGGCCGTGCTCGGATCGGTGCTGCTGCACCCCGAGGCGTACTTCGAGATCGCCCCGATCCTGACCTCCGACGCCTTCTTCCTCTACCGCAACCGCTGGATCTGGGACGCCTTCAGCAGCCTGCAGGAGCAGCGCCTCCCGATCGATATTCTGACCACCTCGGAGGAGCTCGACCGGCAGGGCCGTCTGTCCGAGACCGGGGGCCCGGCCTACCTAACCGCGCTCATCAACAACGTGCCGTCGACGCTCAACGTCGTCGCTTACGCGCGCCTGGTGGAAGAAATGGCGACGCGGCGGCGCCTGCTGGGAGCTGCCAACGAGATCGCCAAGCTGGCCTACGCCGCCGACACCCCGGTCGAGGAAGTCGTCAACGACGCTGAAAAGGCGGTCTTCGGCGTCAGCGAACGCCGCCTGACCCACCAACTGTCGCCGATCCGCCACGTCCTGAGCGAGTTCTACGATCGCATCGATTACCTCGCCCGCCACCGGGACGAGACCATCGGCGTCCCAACCGGCTTCATCGACCTGGATCGGCTCCTGGGCGGCATGCAGCCGAGCGATCTGCTGATCATCGCCGGACGGCCGGGCCAGGGGAAATCCGGATTCTGTCTGTCGGTCGCCAAGAACGCGGCGCAGCTCCACAAGAAGCACGTCGCCCTGTTCTCGCTCGAGATGTCGAACGAGCAGCTGGTGCAGCGCCTGCTGGCCCAGGAAACCGCCATCGATTCGCAGCGCCTTCGCCTGGGGGACGTCCACGACCAGGAGTGGCCGCTCTTCACGCAGGCGGTCAGCGCCCTGAGCGAGACGCAGATCTACCTGGACGATACCCCGGCGCTGACGCCGCTCCAGCTTCACACCAAGTGCCGCCGGCTGCACATGGAAATCGGCCTCGATCTGGTCATCGTCGACTACCTGCAACTCATGACGGGCGATTCGGCGTCGGAGAACCGCGTGCAGGAAGTCTCGTCCATCACCCGCAACCTGAAAGTCCTGGCGCGCGAACTCAAGGTGCCGGTGCTGGCGGCGGCGCAGCTCTCGCGCGCCGTCGAGCAGCGATCGGACAAGCATCCGCTCCTCTCCGATCTGCGCGAGTCCGGCAGCCTCGAGCAGGATGCCGACGTGGTGCTGTTCATCTACCGGCCGGATCAGTACGAAACGGATACCCTCAAGCCGAACGTCGCCGAGATCATCGTCGCCAAGCACCGCAACGGACCCGTCGGTCAGGTGGAGCTGGTATTCCGTCCTACGCTGGCCAAGTTCGAAAACGCCGAGACGCGCCGAGTCCGTCTGGCCGAAGCCGAGCCGGAAGGCTAGCCGTCAGCGCTCAGCCATCCGCCGCCTGCGATGACCGGTTTCCAGTTCCCAGTTCCCCGTCTCCAGTCAGACCTGCCTGACCGCCTGCCGCCAGGCGGCTCTCGTGGGGCGCGGTCATGAGCTTCGCCGGCTTCCCCGATGGGCCCGCCCATCCGACCCCGCTGCCGGAGGCGTTCTTCACCGAGTTGTTGCCGCTCATCGATGACCTGGGCGAGCTCAAGGTTACCCTGTACGCCATTCATGCCCTGGCGGGCAAGGAAGGGGAGCATCGCTGGATCTCCGGCGACGAGCTGGCGGCCGACGCCGGCCTGGTGGCGGCGCTTGGCGGCCGCAAGGATCTCGACGATGCCCTTGAGCGGGCTGTGACCCGCGGCACGCTCCTGCTCGTGCACGTCGAAGGCGAGAGGGACGTATACTTCCTCAACAGCGCCAAGGGACGCGCGGCGATCCTGGCCCTCGAACGCGGCGAGTGGCAACCGGCGGAGCTCGCCGGGGCCAAGCTGGATCTGACTCGAGCGCGGCCGACGATCTTCGCCCTGTACGAGCAGAACATCGGCCCGCTCACCCCGATGATCGCCGAGCACCTGCGCCAGGCCGACGCCTCCTATCCGGCGGCCTGGATCGAAGAGGCGATGCGCATCGCCGTCGACAACAACGTCCGCAAGTGGAGCTACGTGCGGGCCATCCTGGATGACTGGCAGACCCGAGGCAAGGATGAGCGAGAGGATCGAGGAGACTCTGAGAAGGCTCGCCGGCGCTACGCCGACACCCTCGACACCTGAGGGCGCCGGCCCCGCCGCACCCGGCGATCGGCTGGGCGATCCGAACTGCCCCCATTGCCACGGCTCGGGCTACGTGCGCGTCGAGGCTCCCCTCGGCCATCCCGACTTCGGCCGGCTCCAGGTGTGCGTTTGCCGCCAGGCCGACGTCCGCGCCCGCATCCGGCAGCGGCTCTTCAGTCTCAGCCACCTCGAGGAGTTGAAGGACCTAACCTTTGGAACCTTCAACCCGAAAGGTCGCGTCGGCCTCGGCCAGCAACAGCTGCAATCCCTCGAGCGCGCCTTCGAACAGTCCCGCGCCTACGCCCGCTCGCTCGACGGCTGGCTCCTGCTCAGCGGCGGTTTCGGCGCCGGAAAGACGCACCTGGCGGCGGCCATCGCCAATGAGTGCGTCGAACTGGGCGTGCCGACGTTGTTCCTGACCGTCCCCGACTTGCTCGACTCGCTCCGCTTCGCCTACGGCTCGGAAGAGACGACCTTCGAAGAGCACTTCGACCGCATCCGCCAGGCCCCGCTCCTGATCCTGGACGACTTCGGCACGCACCACGCCACCGAATGGGCGCAGGAGAAGCTCTTCCAGATCCTCAACTACCGCTACATCAACCACCTGCCGCTGGTCGTCACCACCAACCTGCTGCTCGACGAGCTCGAGGGCCGCATCCGCTCCCGGCTGTCGGATCCCGAGCTGGTGCGGCACGTGCGCCTGCAGGTGCCCGACTACCGCCGCCCGGTCGACGACACCGGACAGCACGAGCTGTCGTCGCTGGCTTTGCACGCCACTCAGACGCTGGGGAATTTCAGCTTGCGTCACGGGGAGCGCATGGCCGCCGAGGAACGCAAGTCCCTCGACGACGCGCTGCGCGCGGCGATGGCCTTCGCCGAGAAGCCGGAGGGCTGGCTGGTGATGCTGGGCCCGTACGGCAGCGGCAAGACCCATCTGGCGGCGGCCATCGCCAACCACCGCGCCAGCCAGGGTTTCCCCGTCATGTTCGTCGTCGTCCCCGACCTGCTCGACCACCTGCGGGCGACCTTCAGCCCAGACAGTACGACCCGCTACGATCAACGCTTCGAGGACGTGCGCACGATCCCGCTCCTGGTGCTGGACGATCTGGGGACCCAGGCGACGACGCCGTGGGTGCGAGAGAAGCTCTACCAACTGCTCAACCACCGCTACAACGCGGCGCTGCCGACGGTCATCACCACCGCCGACCGGCTCGATCAGATCGACGAGCGGCTGCGGTCGCGGATGCTGGACCAGCGCTTGTGCACCGTCGTGGCCATCACGGCTCCCGCCTTCCGCGGCGGGCGGCCCCGCAAGCGATCGGCGCGCTGACGCCCCCATCGGGACGCTTCTCCTTTTCCGCGGCGGCCCGAACGCGGTTGCCCGTCGTTGGGCCGATCCTTCGATGTGGATGGTAGAATGCGTGGGCGCCCCGCCCCCATCGTCTAGTGGACCAGGACGCGGCCCTTTCAAGGCCTAAACCGGGGTTCGAATCCCCGTGGGGGCACCTTTGGATCAGGAACCAGATAGGGTGTCTTGGCGTACCCGAGATTCGTACACAGAGCCTAACTCAACGAGCTAGATCATCGCCAATAGCCAGGCTGGCTATTTTTCGTAGTCGGCACCGATCCATCCCTCGCGGTAATACAGGATGGCCTGTCTGTTCCCCTTTTCTAGGATTACGCAATCGAGATCCGTGTACGCCGCGTCGCAATTGACGTTGTTGGCCACTTCACCAGAATGCGAAAACGTCCAGCCGTTCGTCGGCGCCATGCTCGTGTAGAACTCCAGGAATTCTTCAAAGCTGATCACAGGCGTAACATACGTGTAGTAATACGGGAGAAACCCGTCGTTGTAGTAGAGAATCTCAGACAGGGTGCTGCCCTCCGGTAATGGAAGGCCCAACTCCAGCTCCAGGTCAAAATCGGTGGGGACAGCGATTCCCGCCAATTGGTTGACAGACGAAAGCTCGAGTGTCTTCTCTTGTGTCTGTTCCGAGGTGGTCCCGTCCTCTGCATGAAAGGTTCCACTGGCTTTGCTGTGGAAATAGAGCAGATAGTTGCCGTCTTGCGCCAGGTAGAGTTCTCCTTCAACATCCTTCCATTCGTTGTACGCCACCCCGGCAGCAACATACGGGACCCTGAAATTCGTCAGGTCGAACCTGAAGTGATTGGCCGGAATTCCGGCAAAGTCTTCCTGGCCAGCGAACTGGGCGGTTTCCACGTCCGAGATTAGGCCCAGAACGGATTCCCACGCGTTTGGCAGGATGTCTTTGCCCTGACCAGGGCCCACCGAGAACTTCCAGCCCTTGCCCCCATTGATCCGTTCGTAGGATCTGTCCCCGATCACATAGGTCGCCGTCCAGCCACCATGGGTCTGATGAATACTGAATGGCTCCTGGATGTATTCGATAGCTTCCTTTTGATCGACCACCAGGTCTCCGTCTTCGATTCGCTTCGAGGTTGTCGTCATGGTAAAGCTGCTTAGCTCATGGATGTTGCCAAGCGTCTCAGGGTTGTAGACCGGCGGGTATACCGTCGCAGTGGGTTCAAGCACCGGGGCGTCCGTAACAGTGGCTGCAACCGCCGGGGCGTCCGTACCATTGGCTGCGACCGACGGGGGTTGAGTTAGCGTCGCGTCTACACCTGCAACGGCGTCTGGAGCCGTAGTCGGACTTGACTGCCCGCAGGCCGACAGGAACAGGCCTACGATGGATAGGGAAACGGCTGCGGATTGAAGTTTGCTTTTCACCGAGTCTCCTCTGTCTATCCAAGGCCTATTGAAATGGACTGAGAGCAAAGGCCAGTGGCCGGGGCGAGCAGACCCAAGGGTCGCCCGGCTCAGAAGCTTCCGGTGGTGGGTTACTCAATCCCTAAGACCGTTTCCACCTTGGCGGTGTTTGCCTTCGTTCGTGACTATCCCAAGTCATGACGCCAACACGCCCTTACACAGCCCAAGGCCAGCGGACAGCTTCTGCCCTCCACAAGGGCCTCCTGGCGGTTCTGCGCACATCCGCGCAGGCGCACCTGCACGCGAACCGCCAGCCCCGTGGCTGGCGGTCGATGTCTTGCAGGCCGTGCGGGTCACCGCCGTCGCTTGGCCGTCTTCTTCCTCTTCGGGCGTTTCGATGTCTTGGCCTTCTTCGGCAAGCGACGGCGCCAGGTCTTGCCCTGCGCCACGCCGAAGGACCGCAGGATCTCGTTGGTGCGCGGCTTGCCCAGCGCCCGTTCCAGCGTGTCGCGGACTTTGACCGCCTTCGGCAAGTCCGTTCGGCGGCGCCCGCGGACGTAGCGGGTCACCACCTTCCCCCTCCAACCGACAGTGATCTTGTAGACCCCCTGGTCAGGCAGGTACGTGATTCCCTTTTGACCAGTGTTGCTCATGTGCGACCTCGCGCGCAAGAGTGATCTTCGAAGCCAAGTATACAAGAGGCCGGGCCGAAGCACGAGTCCCAAACGCGAAGATTCCGCGCTGTCCCCTCGATGCTCAACAAGTCGCCGGAATGGGGCTGCGGCCCGGCCGGCTCCATTGGCTTCCCTTGCGTGGGTCGGCCAGTGAACATGCCGCGTACGGGCATGTCCTTCGCTCGCCCTTCACGAAGGTCCTTCAGACTGCTATGATATTCCCCGACAACCTCGGTCAGAATTCCAGGCGGGCGGCATGCTCGGCGAACGAATCGGGTCCTACGAAATCCTCGAGGAGATCGGCAAGGGCGGCATGGCGACGGTCTACCGGGCGCGCCAGGCCAGCGTCGATCGCGACGTTGCGGTCAAGGCCATCCGCCGCGCCGTCGCCGGCGATGCCGATGCCATTCAGCGATTCCAACGCGAAGCCAAGCTGATCGCCCGCCTCGAGCATCCCCACATCCTCCCGGTCTACGACTTCGACGCCGCCCATGACCCGCCCTACCTGGTCATGCGCTACCTCGACAGCGGTACGCTGGATGACGTCCTGGATCAGGGCCCGCTGCCCCTCGAGGAAGTGGCCTACCTGATGCGCCAGGTGTGCTCGGCCCTGGATTACGCCCATCGCCAGGGCATCGTCCACCGCGACATCAAGCCCAGCAACATCATGATCGACCAGGACGGCAACGCCTTTGTGACCGATCTGGGCATCGCCCGCATCGTCTCCGATGCCGGCGGCCGCCAGATCACCGAGACCGGCGCCATCATCGGGACTCCGGAGTACATGTCCCCCGAGCAGGCGCAGGGACGGGACGATGTCGATTCGCGCGCCGACGTCTACTCCCTCGGGGTCATGCTGTATCAGATGCTGACCGGTAAGCTTCCGTTCAGCGGCGCCAATCCGATGAGCCTGCTGCTGCAGCACGTGCACGACCCGATCCCTTCGGCGGCTGCGTCGAACCCGCGTCTGCCGCCTCAGATCGACGATGTGCTCCGCCGGGCTTTGGCCAAGGATCGCGGCGAGCGCTACGCCAGTGCCCTCGACCTGGCTGGCGAGCTCAGCGCCGCGCTCGGAGGCGCCGTGGCCGCGGAACCGTCGCACCTGCGTGATGCCGCCCACACCTCGATCATCCTGCGGCGCGGCAGCCGGGCCCAGCCAACACCCACACCCTCGGAGCAGAACCGTCAGGTCACGGCCCTGTTCGCCAACGCCGCCGATTATGCCGCTTTGGTCGAAACCGTCGCCGGGGGCGAGGCCTCGCGGCGGGCGATGAACGCGCTGTGGGACTCGTTCGTCCACATCATCCAGGAGGCTCGCGGCCGGGTGATGACCCGCTCCGACACCGATATGCTGGCCGTCTGGGGAGCCGAAGCCGCCGGCGAGGACGACGCCGAGCGCGCCGTGCACGCCGCCTTGGGCCTGCAGCAAGCGCTCCGTTCCCTGGGCGCCGCCTTCCTCGGATCGCAGGAGGATGCCTTGCCCCTCAACATCGGGGTGCACAGCGGCGTCGTCCTGTTGTCCCCTTCCGATACGCCCGGACAGTACTCGGCCAGCGGAGCGACCATCAGTCTGGCCAACCGCCTGATGCAGAACGCCCCCGGGCTGATCCTGGTGACCTTCGACACCTACCGCAACATCCGCGGCGTCTTCGATATCCAGCCGGATGTCCCGCTGCGCCTGCGCGGCCGCAGCGAGCCTGTGCCGACGTTTCGCGTGCTCCAGGCCAAGCCGCGCGCCTTCCGCGTCACGCCGCGCGGCGTCGAAGGCGTGGCCACCGGGATGATCGGCCGCGAGGCCGAGCTCAAGCATCTCCAAAACGCCTTCTTCGATGCCTTCGAGGAAGGAGAGACGCGCGTCGTGACCGTCGGCGGCGAGGCCGGCGTCGGGAAGTCACGGCTGCTGTACGAGTTTGCGCAATGGGGCGACCTTCGGCCCGAGCGCTACTTCATCTTCCGCGGGCGCGCCACCCCCGAGGGGCGCGAGCGGCCGTTCGCACTCTTGCGCGACATCCTGGCCTACCGCCTGGAGATCCTGGAGAACGACTCGCCCGACACCGTTCTGCGGAAGCTCGAGGCCGGCGTGGCCGAACTGCACGCCGAGGACCTCGAGACGGCCGCCTGGCTCGGGCACCTGTGCGGTTACGACCTTTCCAGCACATCGGCCTTGCGCGAGCTGCAAGTGGATCCATCCCAGATGGTCGACCTGGCGCGCGCCAGGGCCATCCGATTGTTCACCGGCCTGGCCCGCAGCGAGAACGTCTCGTTCCAATTGGAAGACCTCCATCACGCCGACGACGCTTCCCTGGACTTCTTCAACGATCTGTTCCGAGCCGACGAGCAGCTGCACCTCCTGGCCGTCTGCGTCGCCCGCCCCGATCTGTTCCGTCGACGGCCGGATTGGGGCAGCGGCCAGGCCTATCACACGCGGTTGGACCTGCGGCCTCTCGACCGTCGTGAAAGTCGCGACCTCGTGCACGAGATCTTGAAGAAGGTCGACCATGTCCCCAAGGGCTTGCGCGACCTGCTGGTCGAGCGAGCGGAGGGGAATCCGTACTACCTCGAAGAGCTGATCAAGATGCTCATCGACGACCACGTTATCGTGCGGGAAGACGAAGAGCATTGGCGAGTGGAGGAAGCCCGCCTGGGGGCACTCCAGGTCCCGCCGACCCTCTTCGGCCTGCTGGAAGCACGCGTCGACACCTTGCTGCCTCCCGAGAAACTGGTCCTGCAGCGCGCCGCGGTCTTCGGTCGCATCTTCTACGATCGTGTCCTCGAGGCGATGGACGCGGCCGACGAAACCCATGTGCCCGACCTGCCCGCCGTCCTCGCCATCCTAACCAAACGCGAGTTCATTCTCCGGCGCGAGACCAGCGTGTTCGCCGGCAGCCAGGAGTACATCTTCAGCCAGGCGATGTTGCGCGACACGATCTACGAGAGGCTGCTCGAGCGTCAACTTCACATCTACCATCGGGCAGCGGCCGCCTGGCTCGTCAGCCTCGATCTCGGTCGGGAATTCCTCCCCCTCATCGCCGACCATTACGAGAAGGCCAGCATGCCCCTGGAAGCGTCCCAGGCCTTGCGCCAGGCCGGCGATGAGGCGCGCAGCCACGGACTGGCGCGCGAAGCCGTCCAGCTCTACCAGCGGGCCCTGGCGCAGCTCCCCGACGGCGACGACTCGGGCCGGCTATCGCTGTTGATGTCCCTGGGTGGCGCGGCCAACGATCAGGCCGACCTTCCTGTGACCGAACGCGTCCTCAAGGAGGCCCTGGACCTGTCGATGCGGTTGGGGGACATCCGCGCCCAGGCCGAAGCCCACTATCAGTTCAGCCTGCTCGATACCTACCGCGGGGAGTACGAGCCGGGCCTGGCCCACCTCGATCAGGCCCTGCCCCTGGCGCAGGCCAGCGACGATCGCGCCATGCAAGCCAACGTCCATTATGGGTTGGCCAATACCCGCTTCCGCGCCGGACAGCTCGAGGCGGCAGCCGCGGCGGCGCAGGAGTGCATCGCTATGGCCAGGTCCCTGGGGGACAACGTTCTGCTGGCCACCGCCCTCAACCGGCTGGCCACGATCTTCGAGACGCAGGGCAAACTCGAGGTCGCCCGCGACTACTACGAGCAAGGCCTGGACTTGGCGCGCCGAATCGGCAACCGGCGTATCGAGCAGGCTCTGCTCCACAACATCGGCAACCAGCTGAGCAAGAAAGGCGACTGGCCCGAGGCCATTCGCTACCTCGAGATGGCCGAGGCCGTCGCCCACGATGTGGGCGACCTGTTCGGCGCCATGCTGACCTCCGCCGGCCTGGCCCAGGGCTATCTGCGGACCGGTGATCCGGCCAGGGGAAAGCGCCAGGTCGAGACATGCCTGCGTTTCGGGCTGCGCGGTGGGTCCGAGTTCTGGCTCCTGCTCGGAGCACTGGTGCTCGGCGAGTTGATGATCGCCAGGGGCGACGTCGTCGAAGGACTGGCCGCCATCGACCTCGTGCGCACGTCGGCCGTGATGGATCACGACTTGCTCAATGACTCCAACGCCGCGTTGACCTTCTGGACGGATCGCCTCAAGATCACGCCGGATGTCCTCCAGCAGGCGCAAGAGCAGGCGCGCGGCCTCGACGTCCACATACTCATCGACAAAGCGCTGCAGGAGGGCCAGTGAAACTGAAGTGTGGCCGGGCCATCGCTCGGCGTGCTCCGCCATCCCCGCGTCTCAAGCATCGAGAGACCTGCCTCGGTAAGCTGCTCGAGCCCCGCTCCGTCGTGGTGGAATCGCAGCCGAATCGCATCCTCGTCCCGGAAGGATCGGGTTTCCTGGGCAGCCTGCTGGCGTCCGGGAAGAAGAGGGCTGGACTGGCTCTGCTCGGCCTCGCCTTCCATCACCCGTCCTCCTCCTCCGACATCCAGGGCGACGTGCAGATGGGGCTGGACTACTGGGGACCGAAGCTGGACCTGACCAAGAAGGAGACGGAGGCGGGCATGGCGGCGGGAAGAGGACTCGACTTGGCGCAAACCGCGGCGGGAATCCTCGCCAAATCTCCATGATCCGATTCACGACGACCCATTTCCGCCGGAGGGCGATATGCGCGTGCTGATTGCTGGCGGAACGGGCCTCGTCGGAACGGGACTCGCCAATGCCCTGGTGGCCGAGGGCCACACGGTCTCAGTGACGGCTCGTCATCCGCAGAAGGCATCCACCCTCGACCCCAGGGTCGAGCGGCTGTCCTGGGACGGGCAATCCACCACTGGCTGGGGATCTCGCCTCGACGGCGCCGACGCCGTCGTCAACCTGGCCGGCGAAACGCTCGGCGGGACTTCCCTGGGGGAGATCTTCTTCCAGCGTTGGACCGCGTCGAAGAAGAGGGAGATCGTCGAGAGCCGCCTCAACGCCGGCCGGGCGATCGTCGAGGCGGTCCGCGCCGCCCGGCGCAAGCCCTCCGTCCTCGTCCAGATGTCAGCCGTCGGGTTCTACGGCCCGCGCACGGACCGGGAGATCGACGAGACGGCTTCCCCCGGAACGGACTTTCTTGCGCATGTCTGCCAGGATTGGGAACGGTCAACCGAGGGCGTCGAGGATCTTGGAGTCCGGCGTGTCGTCGTTCGGACAGGGCTGGTGCTCAGCCCACGGGCGGATCTGTTCCGGGTGATTCTTCTGCCTTTCCGCTTCTTCGTTGGCGGTCCGCTCGGCAGCGGGCGGCAGGGCTTCTCGTGGGTTCATGGCGAGGATCATCGGCGGGCCCTTCAGTTCCTGGTGGCGGAACCCCGTGCCGCGGGCGTCTTCAACCTGACAGCGCCAGAGCCTGTGACGAACGCCGAAATGGGCCGAGCGCTCGCCCGGGCTCTCCACCGCCCTTACTGGTTCCCGGTGCCGGGCTTCCTGTTGCGGCTCGTTCTGGGCGAGAAGTCGACTCTCGTGCTGGACGGTCAACGCGTGGTGCCGCAAAGGCTTCTGGACCAAGGCTTCTCCTTCCGATTCCCCGACATTGGATCCGCCGCGGCCGATCTCCTGGTCTGACGTCAAATGCCTCCCTCAGAAATGCTCGAGGACAGTTCGTCGACGACATCTTCCGACATCCATTGGCCGGACATGGGCGTCGGGGTTTGGTCGTGGGGCGATCGGCTCACCTGGGGTTACGGGCGCGAGTACGGCAAAGAGGACGTCCACGCGGCCTACGAGGCCAGTCTGGCGGCTGGCCTGTCCTTCTTCGACACCGCCGAGATCTATGGCTTTGGCCGATCCGAATCGCTGCTCGGGGAATTCTTGGGCGAGCATCGGGATGGCGTTCGCGTCGCCACCAAGTTCTTCCCTTTCCCCTGGCGACTTCGCCCGGGCAACCTGATCCGGGCCCTGCGGAGCAGCTTACAGCGGCTGGGCCTGCCCCGCGTCGATCTGTATCAGATTCACTGGCCGTTTCCGCCTGTCCCGACCCGCGTCTGGGCGGAGGCGTTGGCTGATGCCGTCCGACTGGGCCTCACCCGGGCCGTCGGCGTCTCCAACTATGGCCGGGCCCTGACGCGCCAAACCCATCGATTCCTGGCCGACCGCGGCATCCCGCTGGCATCCAATCAGATCGAGTTCAGCCTGCTGGATCGCACGCCGGAGAGGACCGGGCTTCTGGACACCTGTCGCGAGCTCGGCGTCAAAGTGATCGCCTACAGCCCTCTGGCGATGGGACTGTTGACGGGGAAGTATTCCTCCGCCCATCGCCTTCCACCCCCACGTTGGCGGTCGTTTCGGCGCGTCGACCTCGACCGCCTTCCGGCCCTGGTGACGGCATTGCGCGAGGTCGGCCAGGCCCACGGAGGCAAGACGCCGGGCCAAGTGGCGTTGAATTGGGTGATCACCAAGGGTGCGGTGCCGATCCCGGGAGCCAAGAACGCGGCACAGGCGAGGGAAAACGCCGGGGCTCTAGGTTGGACACTCACGCCGGAGGAATCCCGGCACCTCGAGCAAGTGGCCGACACGGTAGTCGGGCGGTGACGGCAGATCATTCGCCCGTCGTGAATATCCCCGATCCATGATCAAGATCAGTAGGGGCGAAGCACGCTTCGCCCCTACACAAGGGAACGGAATGCGCACTCTCTACGCCGGCGGCACGAATGCCAGGATCGTGACCGCCCCGTAGACGAACCCCGCGACTCCGAGGACCGAAAGTGCGATGGCATGTGCCTTCCGCCACCTGGACAGGGCGCCGAAATCCAGAACCACGGCGTGCATGCCGGCCAGGCCGTGGAGCAAGACGACGAACAGGAAGGCGATGTCGATCGCCTTCCACAACGGGTCGGCCATGCGCACGATGATCCGACTGAAGTCCACGTGAAACGGCGGATAGTGCAGGACGACCATGTGGATCGTCAGGAAGGCGAGCAGCGCCACGGCGCTCCAACGTTGAATCTGAAAGAGTCGCATCGCGCCTCCTAGCCTTCCATCAGGAACAGCAGGATCGGCACGCCGCCGATCACGGTCAGCAGCGCCGTCATGGCGACCGCCGCCCACAACAGGCTGGCCCGGTAGTCCGTGATGCGGAGCCAATGCACCAGCAGCAGCCGCACGCCGTCGAAGGCGTGATACCAGACCGCTGCCAAGAGCGCGATCTCGGCCAGCTTGAAGATCGGTGTTTGGACGGCTGCCAGCCGAGCGTCGAAGACCGCCGGGCCCTGAGTGGCCGACCCGATGACCCACACATGGAGAGCCAGGTAGAGGACGAGGGCGACGCCGGTCAACCGCCGCAGGAAGAAGCTCAGGAAGCCTGTGCTCGTGTACATGGGCCCTCTCTCCTCGCCTACGCGCCCGCCGGCGCGGCCGGCTCGCTCTCGACCAGCCGTGTCTGCCGCTGGCGACGCTCGTCTTCGAACCAGCCCCGTTTCTGCGCCAATTGGCGCAGGGTCTCGATCGCCTGGGTCGGGTTGAGCCCCTTCGGGCAGGCCTCGATGCAGTTGAAGATCGTGTGGCAGCGGAAGGCGCCGTCGTGCCCACTGACCTCCGCCAACCGTTCACCGGGGATCGTGTCGCGCGGGTCCAGCACTCGCAGGAAGGCCTTCAGCAGCGCATGCGGCCCGACGTACTCCTTGGTCAGGGCCACGACCTGGCAGGCGGAGTAGCACGCGCCGCACATGATGCAGGTCTCGGCGTTGTGCAGGGCGGCGACTTCCTCGGGCAGCATGCGGAATTCCCTGACGGGCGTCGTCTCCGGCGGCACCAACCAGGGTTTCACCCGAAGGTACTGCTCCCAGAACGAAGAGCGGTCGACGACCAGATCCTTGATGACGGGAAGATAGGGCAGCGGCCGGACCGTGACCGCCCTTCCCCGCGCCGCCTCTTTCACCAGCGACGTCTTGCACACCAGCACGTTACGCCCATTGACGTTCATGGCGCACGAGCCACAAATGGCGTGCCGGCAGGAGCGCCGGAAGGTCAGGCTGCCATCGACCTCGGCCTTGATCCAGTGCAGCGCATCCAGTACGGTCGTGTCGGCCGTCAGCGGCACGCGGTAGGGTTCGAGCCGCGGGCGGCGATCGATGTCCGGGTTGAAGCGCTGGATGCGGAGTGTGGCTGTCTCTGTCATAGGGCCTCGATCTCCAATCCCTGATCTCCAATCACCAATCTCCGCCGTGCGAAGCGAGATTGGGATCGCCGACCGGAGACTGTGCGTCAGTACTTCCGCTCCTGAGGCGGATAACGCTCCCAGTCGATGCGGACGGGGCGGTATTCCAATCGCGGCGGCTCGCCCGGAGCCGCGCGGAACGCCAGGGTGTGTTGGAGCCAGTTCTCATCGTTGCGTTTCGGGAAATCGGTCCGGAAGTGCGCCCCTCGGCTTTCGGTGCGTGCTTCCGCCCCGGCGACGATCACCTCGCTGAACGTCAGCAGATGCTCGGTCTCGAGGGCCGATAGCAGGTCCGTGTTGAATCTGCGGGAACGATCCATGATGCGCGCGCTGCGGTAGCGGCGCTGCAGCTCGCCCACGCTCTCGCGCGCTCGCGCCAGCCCCGCGCCGTCGCGGAACACGCCGCAGTCCTCGGTCATCGTCGTCTTGAGCGCCTGACCGACGGCGTCGACCGTTTCGGTCCGTTCGCCCTCCTGGTAGCGCCGCAATCGCCCAAGCGCGCGCGCCTCCGCCGTGGGCGGCAGCGGCGCCAGGGCCGCACCGCCAAGAACGAAGTCGGCCATCGCCGCCCCCGCCCGCCGGCCGAAGACAGAGGCGTCCAGCAAGCTATTGGTCCCAAGACGATTGGCGCCGTGAACGCTGACACAGGCGCATTCCCCGGCGGCGTAGAGACCCACGACGGGCATTCGAACGCCGTCGCCCAGCACGCGGCCGTCGTTGTCCGTCGGAATGCCGCCCATCGAGTAGTGCGCCGTCGGCTGGATCGGAACCAGATCGGTGATCGGATCGGTCCCGACGAAGTCGATCGCCAGATCGCGAACCTGGGGCAGGCGCTCGAGGATCTTCTCGCGGCCGAGATGTCGCAGGTCGAGCCAGATGCCTTTGCCGTCCGGCCCGATGCCGCGTCCTTCGTTGACCTCCTGCTGCTCCGATCGCGACACCAAGTCGCGCGGCCCGAGCTCCATCTTGCCCGGCGCGTAGCGAGCCATGAAGCGCTCACCGTCCTTGTTCACCAGGTAGCCACCCTCACCCCGGCACGCCTCGCTCATCAGGATGCCGTGCTTGTAGAGCCCGGTGGGGTGGAACTGCACAAACTCCATGTCCATCAGCGGGACGCCGGCGTCGTAGGCGATGGCGACTCCGTCGCCGGTGTTGGCATGCGCGTTCGAGGTGATCTTGTAGGCCCGGCCGTAGCCGCCGGTAGCGAACAGGACGGCCTTGGCGCGCATGACGTGCACGTCCCCCGTGACAATGTCGAGCGCCACCAGGCCGCGGCAGACGTTGTCGTCGATGAGCAGGTCGAGGACATACCATTCGCTGTAGAACCGGACGCCGAGGCGGACGGCCTGCTCGTAGATGGTGTGCAGCAGCACGTGCCCGGTCCAGTCGGCGGCGTAGTTGGCGCGCGGCACCGAGTGGCCGCCGAAGCGCCGCTGAGCGATGCGGCCGTCCGGCAGCCGGCTGAACACGCACCCCATGTGCTCGTAGGCGTAGACGATATCCGCCGCTTCGCGGACCAGGATCTCCATCGAATCCTGGTCGCCCAGCCAGTCCGATCCCTTGATGGTGTCGAACAGGTGAAGCTCCCAGCTGTCGGGCGGCTCGGCGCCGGGCGGAACAGGTTCGAGCGGCCCGTCCCCGCCTCCGGCGACCCGGACATTGTTCAGTGCCGCGGCGATGCCGCCCTGCGCCGCGCCGCTGTGCGAGCGCAAGGGATGGACCTTGGACAGCACGGCGACGTCCCGCACACCCCGCTCCGCGGCCGTCTTTGCCGCCCAGCCCCCAGCCAGGCCCGCGCCGACGATCAGGATGTCCTGCTCGATTGGGTCATCCGATGCCATGCTTCATCCCCTTGGAAGAGAGAATCCCCCGTCCACCGGCTTCGCGCCGGCCCGATGAAGCGACAATAGAGGAAGGCCGCCCAGTCCGCGTAGTGGAGGTTGTCACCTCGGACTTCGACAATCGTGACGCACGAGGGTCAGCACACAGGTGGGTCAGGAAGGGAATCGACAGGGCCACGGGGTTCCCGTGGCCCTGGGTGGGACTTACAGGCTCTGGGGAGGTTCCCAGGGCATCAACCGCTGCAGCTTTTCGAGGATCTTCTTCTTGATACGGCTGTCCTGCGTATTCGCCAGCCGGACCTTGAGCTCGCGGATCTTCCGCACCCGACGCTGCCGACGATGGAGCTCTCGCTGCCGCTCAACCATACCCATGACCTGACCTCCTTCCAAGCAGCCACGCTGTGCCAGTGTAATCGGAGTCGCCCGGCGCGGATACCCCCAACCCTCCGTCCGGCCCCTTGCGACTTGACGCTCCTGCCCGTCGTCGGTAGAATGCCCCCATCCAGAGATCGAAGGAGCCGGGTCGAGTCATGAAGGTCCGCCGCGCCATCGTCTGGGTCATCTCTTTGGGGGTCGGCACCGCCAGCGTCGTGGGCGTGCTGTTGGCCTTCGGCACCACGCTGCCCAAGTTCTCCTACTCCAATGCGCTGTTGGTCTTCCTATCCATTGGAAGCCTGGCCTTCATCTGGCTCGATTTCATCCTGCGCACGCAGTACTTGCGAGGCTGAACTCGCCCGACCGCCCCGCCTCCGGACCGGGCGAGCCTTCACGGGCGGGCCTCCCGCGCTTCCATCCTCTCTCGCCATCGTCTATGCCTCACCGACCGCCTTGTCGCGCAGACACGACCGGCCGTTCCGGCGCCTGCCGCCGCCGGTGAAGGGTGCTCCGCCATGAGCCATGAGCCATCGGCCGGCCCGCGCATCGTCATTACGGGACTCGGCTTGGTCACGCCCCTGGGGATCGGCAAGGAGGCTTTCTGGGACGCCCTGGCGGCGGGACGTAGCGGGGTGCGGCGGGTCACCTCGATCGACGTGTCGGCCTTGCCCTCGCAGATCGCCGGCCAAGTGCCGGGCTTCGAGCCGCAGTCGTATCTCCCGCCCAAAGAGGCGCGACGCATCACCCGGGCAAGTCAGTTCGCCGTGGCGGCGGCCAGCCTGGCCCTGGAGGACGCGCGGCTGCAAGTCGATCCGGATCGGCGCCAGGATTTCGGGGTGCTGATCGCCAATGGAGGCAGCTCGCCTCCGGAAACAGAAAAGATGGTGCTGGATATGGAGGCCGGCGGCTACGACCGCATGAGCCCGTTCCACGTCGCCGGATCGCTGCCCAACATGCCCTCCTGCCAGGTGGCCATTCACTTTGGGCTGACCGGCTACATCAGCGCCATCAGCACGGCGTGCGCCGCCAGCTCGCAAGCGATCGGCGAAGCGGCCCAGGTGCTGGCCCGCGGCGAGGCCACATGGATGCTGGCCGGCGGCACGGAGGGTCCGATCAGCCGGTACTGCCTGGCCGGCTTTGCCGCCCTGCGGGCCCTTTCCACCCGCAACGACGATCCCGAAGGCGCCTCACGCCCCTTCGACGCCGACCGCGACGGCTTCGTCCTCAGC
>DATIFK010000191.1:0-2364 GCA_035455265.1 Anaerolineales bacterium | reverse complement strand
CGTGCGCCTTCTGGGGATTCAGCCGGCCCGGATTGCCACCGGCAGCCGCCTGTCCGGCCCCGTCCGCCGAAGCATCGATCGGCTGGCCCGCCGGCTCGCCCGCCTGCGAGGGCTGACGATGCCGTGCGGCCTGGCGCCCTGTGCCACCGTCGCTCAGACATGAAGGAGCGTGCTCGATGAGTTTCCAGATCCTACCGAAAACCAATGTGCCGGAATGGATCGAAGGCCTGCGGCGCCGCGCGCCGGTCTTCGGCCCCGTGCCGGTGGACGGCGCGTTCACCTTCGCCGAAACGAAGGCCGGCCAAAGCATTCCTCTCGACTATCCCACCAGTCTGCTTCCGCCCAAGCGCGTCCTCTTCCCGCCCGAGGAAACTCTCCTGACCTTTGGCGGGCGCGGAACGGAAGCGCACATGGCCCGTGATCCGTTCGTGGTGATGGGCGTTCACACCTGCGACCTGCACGCCATCGGGCTGATGGACCACATCTTCGAGCAAGGTGTGCCCGACCAGCACTACACCGCCCGGCGGAACGCGGCGACGGTTGTCAGCGTGGAATGCCTCCGCCCGTGCAGCGAGCACGCCTTCTGCAAGAGCATGGGCGCCCTGACGCTGCCCGAGGCCTTCGACCTGCACCTGACCGACCTGGGCGAGGACTACGCCGTCGACGTCGGCTCGGACAAGGGTGCGGCTCTGATGGAAGGCGTCGCCGGTCTTCGGCCGGCTGAGACCAAAGACTACGCGCGCCTCGATCGCGCCATGAGCGAGAAGTGGGCCCGCTTCCCCTACCGCCTGGATTTCGACGTGAGTGAGCTTCCCAGCCTGCTGGCCTCTTCATACCGCAGCGACTTGTGGGAGACACTCGGCGATCGCTGCCTGGCGTGTGGTTCCTGCACCATGGTCTGCCCGACCTGCAGTTGCTTCGATGTTCGCGACAACGTGGAATTCAACTTACAGGACGGTACCCGCAGCCGCGTGTGGGACTCTTGCCAGCTGTCCATGTTCGCGACCGTCGCCGGAGGCCACAACTTCCGGGCGCAGCGCGCCGCCCGGGTGCGCCATCGGTTCCTGCGTAAAGGAAAGTACCAGAAGGAGGCCTACGGACTCGCCGGCTGCGTCGGCTGCGGACGCTGCGCCTCCGCCTGCCTGGTCCATATCACACCGGTCGACACCTTCAATTCGCTCTATCGGCAGCGCCTGGAAGGTGAAGCGCAGCCGAAGGAGGTGGCGGCGTGACCCCAACGCCTACATCAGTCCGCACAAAGGAAGGCGTTGGGGTGATCCCAATGCCGACCATAGTCCGCAGAAAGGAGGCATTGGGATGACCCCAGCCTTGCGCGAAGCCCTGCTGGACGAGTCCATCTATCTGCCCACGGAGGCGCGCATCCTGTCGGCGCGGCCGGTGGCCAAGCTGGAGAAGCTGCTGCGCATCGGGCTGCCGGAGGGCATGTCGCTGCAGCACGAGCCGGGGCAGTTCCTCGGCGTATCGGTACTGGGAGTGGGCGAGGCCCCGATCAGCATCTCGTCCTCGCCCAGCCGCAGCAACGGCTCGTTCGAGCTGTGTGTGCGCAAAGTCGGCAGCGTGACGGCGGCGATCCACGCGCTCGAGCCGGGCGACACGATCGGCGTGCGCGGCCCCTTTGGCCACGGCTTCCCGGTCCACCAGTTCCGCGGCAAGGACATCCTGTTCGCCCCCGGCGGTTTGGGACTGGCGCCGCTGCGCTCGCTGATCCAGGAAGTCCTCGATCAGCGTCACCTCTTCGGCCGGGTCCTGCTGCTGTATGGGGCTAAGAATCCCTCCGAGCTGCTGTTCACGGACGAGATCGAGGCCTGGCGCCAGCGCGGCGACATCGAGATCCACCTGACGGTCGACAAGGGGGATGACTCCTGGAAGGGAAACGTCGGCGTCATCACGACCCTGTTCCCCAAGATCCAGGTGCATCCGCGCAACACCATCGCCGTCACCGTCGGCCCGCCGGTGATGTACCGCTTCGTCCTGATGGAGCTGCTCGGCAAGGGCATCCCCGAAGGGAACATCTGGCTGAGCCTGGAACGGCGGATGAAGTGCGGAGTAGGGAAGTGCGGCCACTGCCAGATGAATCATGTGTTCACCTGCCAGGACGGGCCGGCCTTCTCCTACGATCAGATCAAGCACCTCGAGGAGGCACTCTGATGGCCCCAACGCCTACCAACAGCCCGCAGAAAAGAGGCGTTGGGGTGGCCCCATCGCCTACCACCAGCCCGCAGAATGGAGGCGGTGCCAAACCCCGAGTCGCCTTCTTCGACTTCGCCAGCTGCGAAGGGTGCCAGTTGACCGTCGTTGATGCCCTGCAGACTCACGTGGACCTGCTGGGCGCCGTCGACATCG
>DATIFK010000190.1:0-6631 GCA_035455265.1 Anaerolineales bacterium | reverse complement strand
GCCGCCGTCCGCGCGCGTTGGCTTGCCGACGTCCTCCCGACGTTGGAAGCGATCGGCCTGCGGGTGCCCGAAGGCTTCGCGCCGTCGGAGTTCGATCGCCAGCATCACACCGACGACCTCGAGGCCTTGATCGCAGAGATGCAGTCGGTCGCACGGATGGAGCCGGAGGGCGCGTGGTGACTCCGGCCGTCGACACCCGGATGCTGGACCGCGTGCGGGAGGCCCTCGCCGAGATACGGGATCCCGAGATCCCGGTCCTTTCGCTGGTCGACCTGGGAATCGTGCGCGGGGTGGAGGTGGACGGGGACGCGGTGACGGTCCGACTCACGCCGACCTTCGCCGGCTGCCCGGCGCTCCATGTCATGCGCCAGGAGGTCGAGCGGCGGCTGTGGTCGCTTGGGTTCGCCTCCGTACGCGTCGAAACGGTCCTCGATCCGCCCTGGACGACCGACGATCTCGGCCCAGCCGCCCGCGAGAAGCTCCGGGGATTCGGTCTGGCGCCACCTGCTCAGCCGGCAGCCGCAGTTGCACTGCGACCTGAAGAGCCTGTCGCCTGCCCACGCTGCGGTTCGCTGGACACCGAACTGCGCAACGCCTTCGGCGCCACCGCCTGTCGGACCATCCGCTATTGCCGTGCCTGTCAGGAGCCTTTCGAAGGGTTCAAGCCTGTCTAGCCACAAACCGTTCTGGACGTGACCCTGGGCCACTGGACCATTCGGATGGTTGACCGGTCACCACGTCAGACAGCCGTTGGCGTTTGAGCTGTAACTCCGCCACGAGTCGACCGTTCTAATGGAGGCAAGACGCGATGCGATTGATCGCTCTGTACAAAACCCCGCCTGACCCGGAGGCTTTCGACCGGAGCTACTTCCGAACCCACCTTCCTCTCCTGAACCAGGTGCCGGGTGTTGAGAAGACGGTTGTGACCCGGTTTACCCGGACGGTGATGGGGGAGGGACTTTACCTTATGGCGGAGATGTTCTTTGCGGACGAGGCGGCCCTGAAGACGGCGCTGAAGACGCCACAGATGGCGGAGGCGGGAAAGAACCTGGCTACATTTGCCGAAGGCTTGGTGTCCCTGATGTGGGGAAGCGAGGTGCCTGCGAACTGACATCCGGGTGAGGGTCGGTGCGTCTTGACGGCCCGCACGGCTGTGGTTATGATGAGTTGAATCTAGTGATAGATAGCTCCCGGGTGACTGGCGGGGTCGGTCGGGCCCTCCCGTCGTGTGTATCCCCGGGAGTTTTGGCCCCCGCGGACAGGTGGGACGCGTGTTGGGACTGATCGGCAAAACGGTGGGCCCGTATCACATCCTGGAGCAGATCGGCCAGGGTGGGATGTCGAGCGTCTTCAAGGCGATCGACCTGCGCGACCGTCGCCCCGTCGCCCTGAAGATCCTTTCCCCGTACATCGCCCACGAACAGCACTTCCGTGCCCGCTTCGAACGCGAAGTCAAGCTCCTGCGTCAGCTGAGCCATCCGAACATCGTCCCGATCCTCGATTTCGGCGAGGCCGAGGGCCTGGCGTATATCGTCATGCCGTACATCGGGACGGGGACCCTGCAGGACCGCCTGCAGTCGGGCCCGCTCGACGTCCGCGCCGGGGCGAGCGTGACCTCTCAGATCGCCGCGGCGCTGACGCTGGCGCACAGCATGGGCGTCGTGCATCGCGACGTCAAGCCGTCCAATGTCCTGCTCGATTCGGACGGCAACGCGCTGCTGTCCGACTTCTCGTTCGCGCACAGCCAGAACGCCTCGCAGAACCTGACCGGCTCGGCGTTGATCGGCACGCCGGCCTACATGTCCCCGGAGCAGTGTCGTGGCGAGGCCATCGACGCACGCTCCGATCAATACTCGTTCGCCATCATGCTCTATCAGCTATGCACCGGCAAACTGCCGTTCGAGGGCGACACGCCGATGGCGGTCGCCCTCAAGCATGTCAACGAGCCTCTGCCGCGGCCGCGCCTGGTCAATCCCAACCTCCCGGACGGCGTCGACGCGGTGCTGGTGCGGGCCCTGGCCAAGGACCGCAACCTGCGGTTCGCCTCCGTCGCTGAGCTCAATCAGGAGTTTCAGAAGGCCGTCGACGACGCCCTGACGACGGGCGTGCGCAAGGTACGCACCCCGCTCTTCGACCGCTCGACTCAGATCTACGAGAAATACCAACGCGTCCCATCGAAGCAGCTCCCCTGGTACCAGCGCCGCTCGGCCGCCGTAGCGGTGGTAGCGCTGGCCCTGATCGGATGCCCGCTGAGCGCCTGGGGAATGTCGGCGCTGCTGCCCGGCCTGGAGGGCGCCTCCGCCAACGGACGGCCGACGGTGATGGTCGTGACCCCTGAGGGGATGGGAGCGACCGTGCTGGCCATGATGACCGAGCTGGCGCCGCCTCCGGGTACGCTGATCCCACGGGAGACGATGAACGCCGCCATCGCTGCCACCTTCGCCGCGGCGGGAATCACCTATGTCCCGCCGACCGACCTGCCGACCGCGACTCCCACCGCCACGAACACCTTCGGGCCCTTCTTCCCCTCGCCGACGCCAACCCCGACGCGCACACTGCGTCCTGGCGAGACGCCTCCGACATCCACAAGGACTCCGACGGCGACTCAGGGTCCGTCGCCGACACCCCAGCCTCCTACGGAAACGACAGCGCCGTCGGACACGTCTGAACCTCCGACGGACACGTCGGTGCCACCTACAAACACGCCGCAGCCCCCCACCAATACTCCGCTTCCTCCCACGCCGACCTACACGTCCCCGGCCTCGAGCGAATGCGGGCCAATTCCTCCGGGCCAGTGCCACAAGACCCAGACCGCGGCCGCTCGCACCGCCGCCGCCGCCCCCGTCGACACGCCGACACCCTAGCGGGTGTCATTCTTGCCATGAGAATCTGTAGGGGCACGGCAGGCCGTGCCCCTACGCTTCGGTGCGACGTTTCCCTCGCCCCAGCCGTCTCCTACAACTCTTCGTCCTCTCGCATCCGGTCCAGCGTCTGATCCTCGAACGACGCGGGATCCTCTATCGGCTCAAGATGCGTGAACACCGTCACGCCGGCGAGCGTCTGGCGGATCTTTCGCTCCATCGCCTCGAGCAGGTCGTGCCCGCGCTGCACGCTCCACGTCCCCGGCACCTGGACGTGGAACGACACGAAGGTGCGGGCGCCGGCCTGGCGCGTGCGCAGCGCGTGATAGCGAGCCTCGTTTTGCGCGAACTCTTCCAGAACGGACCGGACGGCCCGGAGGTCTCCCGGCGGAACGGCCGTGTCCATCAATCCAAGCAGCGACCGGCGCACGAGTCGTACGCCGGACCAGGCGATGTTGGCGGCGACGGCCAGCGCTACGAGGGGATCGAGCGTCTGCCAGCCGGTCAGGGAGGCGGCGGCCACTCCGACCACGACTCCCCCCGTCGTCCAAACGTCGGTCATGAGGTGTTGGGAATCGGCTTCCAACGTGATCGATCGCCACTGCCGTCCGACTCGCCGCAGCACCAGGGCCACGGCCAGGTTGATCCCTGCCGCACCGACGGTGGCCGCCAGGCCCAACCCCAGACGCTCTATAGGGCGCGGTTCGATCAATCGTTGGACGGCCGCCACGGAGATGGCCGCGGCGGCGAACGTGATCAGTGTGCCTTCGACGCCACTGGAGAAGTACTCGGCCTTGCCGTGCCCGTAGGCGTGGTCCTCGTCGGGCGGCAGGGCCACCACCCGCAGGACCGCCAGCGCCACAACGGCCGCCCCCAGGTTGACGCCACTCTCCAGGGCGTCGGAGAGCAGCCCCACCGAGTTCGTCAGGAGGTAGGCGGCCGTCTTGATCAACATCGTCGCCAAGGCAGCGGCGATGGAGAGCCAGGCGAAGCGTGTCAGGTTGGGCGTCGCAGACGGAACCACGGCGTGAATTCTAGCGCAAAGAGCGTCCATGCCGCCAGGACTTCACCGGAGGACGGCTTGCAGCCCCCAAAGCGTAACCATCCCGAGGCCGATGGTGATCCAGGTGTTGCGCGTGCGCAAGCCGGCGAGGCCGGCCACCGCCGCGGCGGCCAGCCGCGGCCAGGCAGTGCCCCATCCGAGCTCGGCGATGGGAGTCGCCAGCAACGTAGCCAACAGCGCGCCCAAGACGGCGGCCGGGACGAAGCGCAATCCGCGGAGAAACAGTGGCGGCAGCCGGTCCAGGTGGGGGAGGGCGAAGAACGACACGCGGGTGGCGAAGGTCACCAGCATGCCTCCAACAACGGCCAGCCAGAAGGAGGTCGTGCTCACCGGTCCCGCTCCAGCAGGACGGCGATCCCGACGGCCGCCATCGCCGCCGTCACCATGCCCAAGTTGTAGGGCAATGGTCTGAGCGCCAGCGCCAGCCCGGCGGCGCTGAGCGCCGCCACCCACGTCGGCCGATCGACCAGCGCCGGCAAGAGCATCGCCAGGAAGGTCATCGGCAGGGCGAAGTCGAGCGACCAACCGGCCGGAATGCTCGCCCCGAACAGGATGCCAACGAGAGTCGAGACCTGCCAGGAGACCCACAACGTCAGGCCGGTACCCAGCGTGTACCAGTGGGCCAGCGTCAGGTCGGGCCGCAGGTATCTCCTTTGGGCCACGGCGAAGGCCTCGTCCGTGAGCAGGTAGGCGAGCAAGGCTTTCCAACCGGCCGACAGGTGCCGCACATGGCGAGACAGCGAGGCGCTGTAGAGGACGTGCCGCAGGTTGACCACGAAGACGGTGAAGACCATGACCGCGACGGGCGCGTTCGCTGCGATCAGATTCAGGCTGACGAACTGGGCGCTGCCGGCGAAAATGAAGAGGGAAAGCCCCTGGGCGCCAAGACGGGAGACGCCGGCCTGGAGGGCCAGCGCGCCGAAGATCAACCCGAACGGGACGACCCCCAGTAGGAGCGGCGCCTGATCTCGGACGCCGTCGAAGAATTCACGGCGGGCGGAAGGCTGGGAAGACGGGGATTGCATTGGAATCAGGCGCGGATTAGAGGCGGAGTCCAGTCTCCAGCCGCCAGGTTCCAGTCAATCCACCATCTTCGCCGATTGGGAACGAGACTGGGAACCGGGTACTGGAAACGGGCAACCGGCCACTGGCCACTCGCCACCGGTCTCAGTGCGTAAGGATCTGGGACAGGAACAGCTTGGTCCGGTCTTCGCGCGGGTTGCGGAAGATATCCTCCGGCGTACCGCTCTCGACCACCTTGCCCTGATCGAAGAAGAACATCCGATGGGCAACCGCCTTGGCGAACCCCATCTCATGGGTGACCACCAACATGGTCATGCCGCTGCGGGCCAACTCGATCATTACGTCGAGGACTTCTTTGATCATCTCCGGGTCGAGGGCCGAGGTCGGCTCGTCGAAGAGCATGATCTTGGGCTGCATCGCCAGCGCCCGGGCGATGGCCACTCGCTGCTGCTGTCCCCCCGACAACTGTCCGGGGTACTTATCGGCCTGTTCCGGGATGCCGACGCGCTGGAGAAGCTGGCGGGCGATGTCCTCGGCTTTTTCGCGCGTCCACTTGCGCACCTGGATCGGCGCCAGGGTGACGTTGTCGAGCACGGTCAGATGGGGGAACAGGTTGAACTGTTGGAAGACCATCCCGATCTCGCTGCGCACGGCGGCGATGTTGCGGGTGTCGTTGTTGAGCTCGATGCCGTCGACGATGATCGTGCCGCGTTGATGTTCTTCCAGCCGATTGATGGTGCGAATGAAGGTGGACTTGCCCGAGCCGGACGGGCCGAAGATGACGATGACCTCCCCGCGCTGCACCTCCATCGTCACACCCTGCAGGGCCTCGAAGTGCCCGAACCACTTGTGGACATCTCGGCACACGATGATGGGGTCGGACGGGGCTGGGGAGGTCATGGCGGCTCCGGCGAGGTCAGGCGGCATTAAGCGTACCCGAGAATCGGCCAAACCCTAATCCAAGTTCCGCGGCGACGCTGGCGCCCTTTGACTGCGGCCATGCGTGAGCCATCGCAGCCAAAGTGGAGGTCCGGCCTCCGCTCAGGGCGTCGACCCCACCCTCACCGTTGACGACCTGAGCGAAGTCGAAGGGCGCACCAGGGAATTCGTTCCCTACCTCGCTTCCGGGGGAAGGGATGTGGATCGGCGCGAAACCCAAACCCGTTTTGCATAGGCAAAACGGGTTTGGGGCTAGGCTAGTGATGCAGAATCTGCGACAGGAACAAGCGGGTGCGCTCGCTCTTGGGACTGGTGAAGAAATGCTGCGGCGTGCCTTCCTCCACCAGCAGCCCGCTGTCGAAGAAACAGATTCGGTCGGCGACCTCCCTGGCGAACCCCATCTCGTGGGTGATCACGACCATGGTGATGCCGGTGTGCGCCAGTTCCTTCATGACGTCGAGGACTTCCTTGATCATCTCCGGGTCAAGGGCGGAGGTCGGTTCGTCGAACAGCATGATCTTGGGCTCCATCGCCAAAGCCCGGGCGATGGCGACCCGCTGCTGCTGGCCCCCCGAAAGCTGCCCGGGGTACTTGTCGGCCTGCTCCGGGATGCCCACGCGCTGCAGCAGGTCCTTGGCTTTGGCGTCGGCCTTGGTCTGCGGCCATCGCCGGACCCACACCGGCGCCAGAGTCAGGTTCTGCAGCACCGTCAGGTGGGGGAAGAGGTTGAACTGCTGGAAGACCA
>DATIFK010000189.1:0-8413 GCA_035455265.1 Anaerolineales bacterium | reverse complement strand
CGATGAACACATAGCCGCAGGCGAAGGTCACTCCCAACGTCAGGCCGACCCACCCCGGCACCAGGTTGTAGGCGAAGATGACCGGGATGCTGGCCAGGAAGTAGATCACGTGGGCGTTGACCGGCGTGTGGTACCGGTCGTTGACCTTGCTCACCGACTCGGGCAGCAGGCGATCGAGACTCATGGCGACCATCACCCGCGTCATCCCGATGTAGCAGTTGTGAACGATCTGGTGGGAGTTGAGCAGATAGCCGAGGCCGATGATCAGAACGATGATCGGGCTGGCGGCCATGGCGACGGCGATGATGTTCGGCCACAGGTAGAAGCCGCCGACAGTGGCCTCGGGGATGAGGGACCAGTACCCGGCGCCGGCGACGTACAGGAACTCACTGCCCGCCAGTCGCTCGAGCCCGACCGCCAGCAGGGCCAGCAGCAGGCCGGTGACGATGAGCGAGCCGACGATGATGAAGGACTGGCTCCGGAACGAGCGGGCGTCCTTGATCTCGCCGTTCTGCTGGGCCGAGTAGGTGGCCCACTGCAGCGACGTCCAGGCGATCGGCGCCACGAGCAGCGTGAAGACGAAGCTGAACGGCGGATGCAAGTTGATGCCGGCGGCCGTGACGGCGTCGACGGCGGTCTGATAGAAGTTGGCCGACCCGCCCGAGGCCACGGCGAAAGCGTTCAGTCGTTCGACGAACTGGCTGGAGGGGGTGAGGAAGAGCACTCCGAACATGACGGCGAAGGCCGCCAGGACGACGTACCACATCACCCACTGGAAGCGGACGTAGTTCTTGAAGCCGCTGATGAGGATGAGCATGGCGACGAGGGCGTTGAGGATGCTGACGACGATGATCCCCGTCGGCTGGGTGAACCAGACTCCGGCCTGGGACAAGGCGGGGTTGCTCATGGTGGCGCCCAGGCCGAGAAGGAGCGGGGCGAACCCGAGGTAGGACAGCAGCCATCCGGATAGGGCCACCCACTGCAGGATCCAGATCACGTAGCCGGACATGACGACGGTGAAGGCCGTGCCCCCGCCGAAGACGCGGCTCTCAAAGACGTAGTCGCCGCCTGAGCGCGGCAATGCCGTCGACAACCACACGTAGGCAAAGGCCACCGGGATCTCGATGACCATCGCCAGAAGAATCCCCCAGACCAGCTTGCCCCCCGGCAGGGCCCCCGGGGCCCACAGGTAAGTCCAGGGGAAGATCAACCCCATCGTCAGGATGTTGTAGACGAACGCCGAATAGGGCGACATCACCCGCACCAGGCCGGAGGCCTTGCGGGTGAAGACTTCAGGTCGTGCTACGGCCGTTGCCATGGCTTCTCCCTCCTGAGATGTCGATTCGAAAAGCCCGTCGCGCGTCGTCGTGAGCGATCGCTGCGCTGGCCACCTCCTGTTCGTAGTGGAGGGCGGCTACCCCGAGGTGAGCTGGTAGCCCTCGACCTTGCCCTCGCCCAGGGTGGCGAGACAGCCGCGCAAGACCCCTTCGCCGTACTCGCTCCCTGGATTGACGCACACGGTCCGGCCGATTCGGACCACGCCGGCGGACTCGTGGATATGGCCGTGCAGGCCCATCATCGGCTGGTGGGTCTCGACGGCCGACCGCACCGACCGGCTGCCGGCACCGTGCATCACCACTTGGCCGGCTTTGACGATGGGCGTCGGAGGGTCGGTTGTCCAATCGAGCATCGGGCAGGTGTCGAGGGTCGAATCGTTGGGCGGGTCGTGGAAGTTGAAGATACACTGGCGGAGGTCGGGGACCGAGGCGACGAGGCCCTCAATCGCCCGGGCCAGCTCGTCCTCACTGACCTCGCGCGGCGTATGCCAAGGGGTGGGCGTGCTGATGCCGAGGCTGGCCATGGTGTGGTGCTCGTCGATGGTCAGCACCTCGCCTTCGCAGGCCAACACCTGGCCATCGCCTCCGCGTGGAAGCACGGCCAGGACGTCGGTGTAGTCGTCGTTGCCGCCGGTGATGTAGCAGCGGATGCCGGTTCCGGCCAGGCGCTCCTGGGCGAGCTGGATCCAGGACTCGAGGCGCTGCCGCGCCAGGGTGTGAAACAGGCCGTCGACCGCCTGGGGATCGGCCTGCAGTTGATGGAACTCATCGTCGTCCATCACCCGACTATAGAAGCCGAGAGTGCCGATTCGATCGAGCAAGCTCTTCAGGTCGGCCTCGCTGGCATAGTGCTCTACCCGGCCCTGCAGGGTCGCCCGATACCCGCCGTTCTTCTCGCGGATGATGGGAATGGCCAGCTTGCCGATGATGTCTCCCCCCATGACCAAGACGTTGGCGTTGTAGAACTTGCCGGCATTGATGAACTTGCGCCAGGTGCGCTCCGACCCGTGGACGTCGGTGGCGAAGAACAGCACCGTCTTCTCCGTCCGCGCTTTTCCAAAGAGGGGCATGATCACTCCGTCCGTGGGCGCCGCGCCAGGTGGCCGTTCGGCCCTGACTCGACAGGGGCGAGCACCAGCCGGATGGAGGCCGCCCGCACATCGGCGCGGGCGCGGCCCGGCAGGCGCGAGTCCGTGACGAGGACGCTCACGCGAGTCAAAGATGCGATTTCGAAATTGGAGACCACGCCCCATTTGCTGTGGTCGGCGACGATGATGACCTGGCCGCGCGTTCGCTCGACCATGAGGCGGGCGACCTCGGCCTCGGCGCTGATGGGGGTTGTGAAGCCGGCCCGCGGGCTCATCCCGTCGACGCCGATGAAGCACTTGGCGGCGTAGATCTGATTCAAGGCGCGGCGGGCGAACGAGCCGACAACGGCGTTGGATTGAGGGCGGAACAACCCACCCAGCAGGAGCACTTCGAATCCCGGGTGGCGGGCTTCGAGGGTCGCCGTCACGTTGGTCGTCACCAGGGTCAGGTGGGTCAGGTCATCGCGACGGGCGAGGTGACGCATGACCTCGGTCGTGGTCGTCCCGCTGTTGAGGAAGATCGTGTCGCCGTCGATCACCAGGCCGGCCGCCGCTCGGCCGATGGCCCGCTTCTCGGCGGGATGCAGGCTGGCGCTTTGGTCATATACCGGCTCATGAGGCAGGCGGAGAGTCAGGACGGCGCCGCCGTGCGTGCGCTCCAGCCAGCCACGTGACTCCAGAGTCTCCAGATCGCGGCGCACCGTGGCCTCGGAGACTTGCAGCAGGCGGCCCAACTCGTCGCTGCGAGCCACCTGATGCTGTTCCAGGTACGTCTGAATGCGCTGGTGCCGCTGGGCGGGGATCAGGCTCTTGGCCATCCGGAGCGCCTGGGGCGTGCGCTCATTATGAAGGATTCTGACGTCTTTTGCAAGAACTTGTCGCCTCGAGTACAATCGGGACGGCTCCCCGGGGGCGAGCGAGGGAGCACCGGAGTGGATGGGGCATGGTCGAAGACGCCACCGGTATGGGACCCCAGGATCAAGCCGAGCGCGAGCGGTTCGAGGCCGAGGTCCGGCGTATCCTCCAGGCGGCGGACGCCGGCCGCCTGGTCCTGAGGTTGTTGGGTTCGCTGGCGTTCCAGGCGCACTGCCCTCGCTACGGTTACTTGCAGGCCAAGCTGGGACGGGCCTACACCGACATCGACTTCGCCTCCTACAGCCGGCAGGCCAAGGAAATCCGGGAACTGCTCGCCGGCCTCGGCTACGTCGAGGACCGGGAAGTCTTCGTCGTCACCGAAGGAGGCCGCGCCATCTTCGAGAACCCCGCCACCCGCCTCCATGTCGACGTCTTCTACGAGAAACTCGACTTCAGCCACGTGATCCCGTGGAACGGCCGCCTGGAAGCGGACCGTCCGACGATCCCACTCGCCGAGCTCCTGCTCGAGAAGATGCAGATCGTGAAGATCAACGAGAAGGATGTGATCGACACCATCATGCTTCTTTTGGAACATCCTCTCGGGGACAGCGACTCCGAGACGATCCACATGGGGCGCGTGGCGGGCCTGTGCGCATCGGACTGGGGCCTATGGCGCACCGTAACCATGAATCTGGGCAAGGTCGGCCTGCTGGCGGAGGGCTATGCGGCCCTCGAGGCGTCGCACAAGGCGCACGTGGCCGGCCAGGTCCAGGCGGCGCTCCAGCGCATCGATGCCGAACCGAAGTCGATGGCCTGGAGGCTGCGCTCCCGCGTGGGCGAAAGGGTCAAGTGGTACAAGGACGTCGAAGAAGTCTAGAGGCTCGGCCGAGGAGATTCCGATGACCAAGCCTGTGCGGGAGCTGATGCATCCGGGGCTGATCACGTGCCGGGCGGACACGCCCATCGGCCAGGCGGCGCTGCTCCTGCTGCAGCACCGGGTCCACGCGCTCGTCGTCACCGATCGCGACGGACGCCCGGTCGGGCTGCTGTCGGATTTCGACCTGCTGGCCGGCGAATGGCTTTCGGCTGACCAGGAAAGCCTCGAGGCCATGCGGCGCATGACGGCCGGCGAGTTGATGTCGGCTCCGCTCAACCTGATCGAGGCGGATGCCTCGGCGGGCGAGGCGGCGCGGCGCATGCGGCAAGAGGGCTTCCATCGACTGGTCGTGGCGGAGGGGGGACGGCCGACGGGAGTCCTGTCGATCTCCGATCTGGTTGCGCACCTGGCGGCGAGCGAGCCGGTCCGGCGCGCCACTGTGGCCGACGTCATGTCGCGGGCCATCCTGGTGTGCCGGGACGACACGCCGGCGCGGGAGGTGGCGCGGACCATGACGCAGGTGCGCTACCGCTCGGTACTGGTCCTCGATCGGGAGGGACGGCCACGCGGCGTCGTCAGCGGATGGGATCTGCTGGCGTGTTTCGAGAACGAAGCCGGTTTGCGATCGACCGCCGGACAGGTGATGCATCCCGCTCTGACCATTCACTCCAGCGCCTCCCTGCGCGAGGCGGCCAACCTGATGATCGAGCATCATGACCATCGGCTGGTGGTCATCGACCCAGAAAGGCCGGAGGCGGTTCCGGTCGGCATCCTGTCGTCGTACGACATCGTCAACGAAATGGCTCAGCCTGGCTCGGTATGGTTGGCGTAGGCCGATCTTCCAGGCCTGGCTGACCGTTCGCAAAGCCTAGGGGCACGCCGCGGCGTGCCCCTACCGACCATCAACGGCTGTTTCGACATCATGGACCCGACGCTAGACAAGGTCATCGCCCGCATCCCGGATTGGGCTCAAGACCCAGAGCTGCGCGCCACTCCGCTCGGCGGCGGGATCACCAACCGCAACTTCCGCATCGACCACCGCGGGCAGTCGTACGTCCTGCGCCTGGCGGGAGAAGGCACGGAGTTGTTGGGTATCGATCGCGATGCGGAATATGCCGCAACGCGGGCGGCCGCCTCGGTAGGCGTCGGCCCCGAGGTCGTCCACTTCTTGCGCCCCGAGGGCTATCTCGTGACGCGCTTCATCGACGGCCGGCCGATCGACGAGGGGGAGATCGGGCGGCCGGAAATGATCCGGCGCGTGGTGGAGGCTCTCCACAAGATCCACGCCCTGGGCCCGATCCCCGGCAGGTTCTCAGCGTTCGACGTCGTGCGGACCTACGTCGACAGGGCCCGAGAGCACCGGGCTGCCTTTCCGTCTGGGTTCGCCGATCTCCAGACGGCGTTGGACGTGGTCGAGGCCCATCTGCCTCCGTTCCCGCTTCGTCCGTGCCACAACGATCTGCTCAACGCCAACTTCCTCGACGACGGCGCCATTCGCATCCTGGATTGGGAATATGCCGGGATGGGCGACGTGTTCTTTGACCTGGGGAATTTCTCTCGGAACCACAGCTTCGATGAAGATCAGGACCGGTGCCTGTTGGAGGCCTATTTCGGGCCGACGGCGTCCGGCAGGATGGCCCGGTTGAAGCTGATGCGGGTCGCCTCCGACATGCGCGAGGCCATGTGGGGCCTCCTGCAGAGCACGGTCTCGACGCTGGACTTCGATTTTCGCGGATACGCCGAGAAGCATTTCCAGCGCGCGGCCGAGGCGATCGGCGACTCCGACTGGAAGACTTGGATCGAGGAGGCAGCCCATGGCACCTAAACAACCCACCCATGCCCAGGCCGTGATCGTCGGCGGCGGCGTCGGGGGTTGCAGCATCGCCTACCACCTGACCCAGATGGGTTGGAAAGACGTCGTGGTCGTGGAACGAGGCGAACTCACCTGCGGGTCGACATGGCATTCGGCTGGGTTGGTCGGCCAGCTTCGCTCCGACTTCAACCTGACGCGGATGATGAAGTACAGCACCGATCTGTACCGCCGCCTTAAGGACGAGACCGGGGTCGACACGGGTTGGCGCGAGGTCGGTGGGTTGCGCCTGGCTTCGTCGCCGGAGCGATTGGTCGAGCTCAAGCGCCAGGTCGGGTACGCGCGTTCGTTCGGCATGCCGCTGGACCTCATCAGCACGGCCGAAGCGCACAGGATGTGGCCGTTGATGAACCCGGAGGGAGTCCTGGGCGCGGTCTACACGCCGACCGACGGCGCCATCGATCCGACGGGCCTGACCAACGCCCTGGCGACCGGCGCCCGCAACCGCGGGGCGACCTTTTGCACCGACACGACGGTGACCGGGATCCAGGTCAAGCGCGGCCGCGTGAACGCCGTCGTCACCGACCAGGGGACCATCCAGACGGACGTGGTCGTGGACGCCGCCGGGCAGTGGGCCAACGAGATCGCGCGGATGGTCGGCCTGGTGCTGCCGATCATTCCCTTCGCCCATCTGTACCTGATCACCAAGCCGATCGACGGCGTGGACCATGATCTGCCGACCATGCGCGACCCCGATCTGTTGGTGTATTGGCGGGAAGAAGTCGGCGGACTTGTCACCGGCGGCTATGAGCGAAACCCGAAGCCCTTTGGTCTCGACGGCATCCCTGAGGACTTCAAATACAAGCTCCTGCCGCCGGACTGGGAGCGCTTCACGCCGCTGATGGAGAACTCGATCCGGCGCGTCCCGGTGGTCGAGAAGGCGGAGATCGTGCAGCTGCTCAATGGTCCGGAAGGCTTCACGCCCGATGGGGAATTCCTTTTGGGGCCGACGGACGTCAAAGGCTTCTGGGTGGCGTGCGCCTTCTGCGCCCATGGTTTGGCCGGGGCCGGTGGATTGGGGAAGGCGATGGCCGAGTGGATTGTCGAGGGGACCCCGGAGTGGAACTGCTGGCGGTTGGACGTGCGTCGCTTCGGCCCGCACTATGCCAGCCAGGGTTTCACCCTTCACCGCACCGTCGAAAGCAACTCGCGCTACTACGATATCCACCTGCCGGGTGAGGAGCGGCAGACCGAGCGTAACTTCCGCCTGAGCCCGGCCTACGCCCGCGAGAAGGAGTTGGGCGCCGTTTTCGGTGAGAAGTTCGGTTGGGAACGTCCCAACTGGTATGCCCCTTACGAGGCCAAGGCGACCCATGGTTACGGACCGCGCGGCTGGGCGGCGGCCCACTGGTCGCCGGCCATCGGCTACGAGCATCTCGAGACGCGGCGAGCGGCCGGGCTGTTCGACGAGTCGTCCTTCAGCAAGATGGAAGTGCGCGGGCCGGGCGCGGCGGCGTTCCTCCAGTCGATGTGCGCCAACGACGTCGATCGCCCGGTGGGCACAGTGGTGTACACCTCGATGCTCAACGAGCGCGGCGGCATCGAGTGCGACTTCACCGTGACGCGCCTGAGCGATGACCGCTTCCTGATCGTCACCGGCACGGCCTTTGGCGTGCACGACCTCAACTGGATCCGCCTCCATGCCCCTGATGACGGCTCGGTGGCGGTCGAGGATGCCACCAGCAGCTTCGCCTGCCTGGGCTTGTGGGGGCCGAAGGCGCGCGCCATCCTGCAATCGCTGACGCGCGACGATGTCTCCAACGCCGGTTTTCCCTACATGACGGCGCGGCGTCTCATTGTCGGTGCCGTGCCGGCCCTGGCGTTGCGCGTCACCTACGTCGGAGAGCTCGGCTGGGAGTTCTATGTGGGGATGGAGTACGGGCTGCGAGTGTGGGACACGCTGTGGGAAGCGGGTCAGCCCCACGGCATGGTGGCGGGCGGCTACAAGGCGATCGACTCCTTGAGGCTGGAAAAGGGCTACCGCTATTGGAGCGCCGACATCACTCCCGATTACACGCCCTATGAAACCGGCATGGGCGTCTTCGTCAAGTTGGACCACGGGGACTTCCGGGGCAAGAAGGCGCTTCAGAAACAGAAGAAGGAAGGGATCAAGCAGAAGCTTTGCTGCCTGACGCTGGCGGATCCGGCGGCGGTGGCCTTGGGCAACGAGCCGATCTTCCAGGGTGACAAGGTTGTCGGTTGGGTCACGTCGGGAGGCTACGGCTACAGCGTGCAGAAGAGCATCGCCTACGGGTACCTCCCGCTGGGGCTCGCCAAGCCCGGCACGCGCCTGGAGATCGAGTGGTTCGGCGAACGAATCGGGGTCGAAGTGATGAGAGAACCGTTGTTCGACCCGAAGAATGAGAGGATCAAGGCGTAGGCAGCG
>DATIFK010000188.1:0-2007 GCA_035455265.1 Anaerolineales bacterium | reverse complement strand
CTCGCGTCTGCGGGTCATCCTCCAAGGTTTGTCATGGTCTCCCCGAGCGAGGACCGCCCGAGCCTTCGAGACCAGGGAGGCGCTCGCCGCCTGGGGATCCTTTGGCGAGGCGGAGGTGATCGCTGTCTTGCCTTCGTCGGCCGTGAGCGCTGCGCCGCCGGGGCTGGCCGTCCATGGCGTGGAGTCGGCCGGCCTGTTCTTCGAGCTCGGCCGGGCCGCCCGCCTGGCTGCCTCGCTGGGCGGGGAGGTCCTGGTCAACCTCGACGAGTCGGCGCCATGGCGCTCGATGATCCCCGTGGTGGCCTGCGCGCACTCGATGGGCCGGATCCAGGCCTCGCGCTGGGGTGGGGCCCTTCGGCGCGCCAGCCTTGGCGGTGCCTCGGTGGTTCTGCTCGCGGAAGATGTCCCGGATCGGCCGGACCTTCTCAACCTACGCCGAGTGCCTCCGATCGTGTCGCCTGCGTTCCATCCGGTTGCACCGGAGGTTCGCCTGGACGTCACCGATCAGCCGTTCGCCCTCGCCTGGGCGGAGGACGAAACCAGCTGGAGGCGTTTGTTGGCGGCGTGGACCTGGGTTGATGCTTCGCTCGGCGACTCGGTGATGCTCATCTTGCTCGTGCCGCGAGCGACGTCCGTTGACCTGGTGCGCGGGGAAGCCCGGCGCCTTGGGATCGAGGCGTCGGTGGAGCCCCGCGCATCGGGCGATGAGCAGGCCCTTTCCGATCTCTATCGTCGCGCCGGCGCCGTTCTCCATGCTGGGGGATCGAGCACAGCGCAGATCTATCGCTGGGCCCTGGCTTCCGGAGCTCCGCTGGCCGCCGAGTCGACTCCCGAGGCCGCCTCGATCCTCGGCCCGGCCGGATACCTCGTCGAGCCTGCGGACACACGCGCCCTTGGCGCCGCGGCGTTGACGCTGTTGGTGGAGGAGTCGGTGAACCAGCGCCTGCGCGAGCTTGGTCTGCAACGGGCGGCGGCCTATGATATCGGGCTGGCGATGTCCCGGCGAATGGAGATCCTCACTTCGGTGGCGCGAGTGATTTTGCCGTAGGGGCGAAGCACCCTGGCACCGCCCGCCACACCGTCCCGGTGTCCTGCCGGGAGGGCAGGTGTGCTTCGCCCCTGCGATTTCTGCTGCGTCCGCTAGATGGCCATCTCGAGGATCGCCCCGATCTCCTCTTCCTCCAGCACAATGGGGTTGGCGCGCGTGCTGCTGGCCCGCGTCGCAGCCTGGGCAGCCTCCGGGATGGCCTGGGCGGTCAGCCCGTAGGCCGACAACCTGGGAATGTGAAGGTCCTCGGTCAGGGCCTCGATCCAGTCGATGGCCGCTTCCGCACGCGCCTCTCCGACAAACCATTGGCCCAGGTCGCTCATGCGCTGAAGCGCCGGATGGTCGGGGTGCCGCTCTCGCAGCGCGGCCAGGTTGGCGCGCAAGCCAGGCGCCAGGAGCCGCGCGCATAGGCTTCCATGCGGCGCCGACAACAGGCTGCCGAGGGCCGAAGCCAAACCATGGACGATCCCGAGGCCGGCATTGGCCAGGGCCATTCCGGATAGCGTCGCCGCCAGAGAAAGGTCCATGCGCGCATCAGCGTCTTCGATGCCGGAGCCGAGGCGCGGCAGGGATCGCGCCGCACGCGGCAAACCCTCGCGGCACAGCCCGTCCGTCAACGGATTGGCGCGGGCGGAGAGGTACGGCTCGACCAGTTGCGACATGGCATCGAAGCCGGATCGGGAGGTCACATCGGGCGGCGCGCCAAAGGTCAGTTCGGGATCGACCAGGGCGATCCTCGGCAACATCCACGGACTGCGCAGGCTCGCCTTGAGGCGATGTTCCGGCGAGGCCAGGACGGCGTTGCGAGTGACCTCAGAGCCTGTGCCGGCGGTCGTCGGCACGGCGATCATCGGCAACCCCGGGTGCTCGAAAGATCGACCCGCCCCGATGATTTCCATGTAGTCCAGGGGATCGCCCTCGTGGGTCGCCAGGAGGGCGATGGCCTTGGCGGCATCGAT
>DATIFK010000187.1:0-11113 GCA_035455265.1 Anaerolineales bacterium | reverse complement strand
GTGGTTGGTTACAAACCAACCTACGGCCGCGTGTCGACCGGGGGCGTCATCCCGCTCGCGCCGTCGCTGGATCACGTCGGCTGGTTCACGCAGGATGTGTCCGGGTCGGCGCTGGCAGCCGCCGTGCTCTGCTCCAACTGGTCCGCCGCGCCTGCGACCGGCCGCCCGATTCTGGGGATTCCCAAAGGCCCCTACCTTCAACATGCCGACGATGAAGCCCGCCGCGCCGTGGAGACGGCCGCCGAAGATCTACGCCTCCAGGGCTATGAAGTCCGCCGAGTCGACCTCTTCCCCGACTTCGAAGAGATCGCCCGTCGGCATCGTCTCATCCTGGCGGCGGAAGCCGCGCGTGTCCACGCCGAGTGGTTCCGCCTTTACGGCTCGCTGTATCACGAGAAGACGGCCGATCTGATCCGCGCCGGGCAGGCGGTCGATGAGGCCGATCTGGCTGCGGCCCAGGCCGCTCGTAACAAGCTTCAGGAGTTCATGGGGGACCTGATGCAGTCCGAGTCGATCGATGGCTGGCTGGCCCCCGCCGCGGTCGGCGCTGCGCCGCGCGGTCTGGAAAGCACCGGGGACCCCGTGATGAGCCTCCCCTGGACCCACATCGGCTTCCCTGCCATCGCCCTGCCCTTCGCCGTGTCAGCTTCGGGCTTGCCGATCGGAATCCAGCTCGTAGCGGGCCACGGAGCCGATGAACGGTTGCTGGTTTGGGCAGCGGAGATCGAGCGTCACCTGTCATCCGATCGAACCCCGGCGATGCGGCACACGGCCGCGGGAAGCGCGGCGTAGGCCGTGGCCGAACTCGTCGCCGAAGTCCGGCCGGGTGCCTACTTTGACTCCGTCGTCCTCATGCAGCTGCAGCGCGCCCTGGTGGCTCTGCCGGGCGTGCAGGATGCGGGCGTCGTGATGGCGACGCCGGTGAACCTCGAGCTCCTGGAGGCCAGCCACTTGCGCCCGGACGTGCAGGCCGGTCCGGATGATCTGCTCCTTGTTGTCCAGGCTGAGGACGAAGCCGCGGGCCGCTCGGCCTTGTCTCAAGTCGACGAACTCCTAGCCCGGCGGCGCGCCGCCGAAACCTCGGCCTTCCGACCCAAGAGTCTTGAGTCAGCGATCCGAGGACTGCCCGAGGCGCAATGGGTGCTCGTCTCCGTCCCAGGGCGGTTCGCCGCCGGTGTCGCCCAGGAGGCTCTCCGCCTGGGCAAGAGCGTCTTCCTTTACAGCGACAACGTCCCGCTCCAGGACGAGGTCGCCCTCAAGCGGGCGGCGCTCGGACGCGGCTTGCTTGTCATGGGCCCGGATTGCGGCACGGCCATCGTCGGGGGCGTCGGCTTCGGCTTCGCCAACCGCGTTCGCCGCGGCTCCATCGGACTCGTCGGCGCCTCCGGCACCGGCCTGCAAGCGGTGACATCGGCGATCCACCAGCTCGGCGGTGGAGTGTCACAGGCGCTCGGCACGGGCAGCCACGATTTGACCGCGGATGTGGGAGCGGTCACCGCCCGGCAGGCGCTGGATCTTCTGAGACGCGATCCGGAGACGGCCGTCGTCATTCTGATTTCCAAGCCGCCCGAGCCATCGGTGTCCGGCCCTCTCTTGGCGGCGGCGCAGTCGATCGGGAAGCCGGTCGTGGTCGATCTGATCGGATTGGCGTCCGGCGCCACTCGCCTCGGCAACCTCCACTTCGCCGCGAGCCTCGAAGAGGCGGCGCGGCTGGCAGTGGAACTGGCGCGGGCGCCCTCGCCCGCCCCTGGCGCGCCGGCGGCGCATGGCTACCTGCGCGGGCTCTTCTCCGGCGGCACGCTCGCCTACGAAAGCGTCCTGGCACTGCAGGACGTCCTGCACCCGATCGCCACGAACGTGCCCCTGCGCGAGGGTCAGCAGCTCGGCGACCCGCTGCGCAGCCGCGGGCACACGCTGCTCGACCTGGGTGCGGACGTGTTCACGGTCGGCCGGCTGCACCCGATGATCGACAACGACCTCCGGATTCGCCGATTGCGGCAGGAAGCCCAGGGTCCCGAAGCGGGCTTGTTCCTGCTGGACGTGGTTCTCGGCCAGGGAGCCCATTCTGATCCCGCATCGGAGTTGGCGCCGGCGATCGCCGAAGTGACTTCCAGCGGGAGGCCGGTGATCTTGGTGGTCGTCGGCACGGAAGACGACCCCCAGGGTATGGCCAGCCAGATCGAACGGCTGCAAGCCGCCGGCGCGGTCGTCCATACGAGCCTGGGCGCGGCCCTCGACGAGGTCGTCCGTCGGCTGGCGCCGGCGACGCCGGCTCTTCCTTTCGAGGTCCCGCTCGGTCTGTTGGGCGACCAACCGGCCGCGATCAACGTCGGGCTCGAAGCGTTCCACGACAGCCTGCTGGCGCAAGGATCAAGGTCGGTTCATGTGGACTGGCGCCCTCCGGCGGGCGGGGATGATCGACTGATGGAGATTCTGGCGAAGATGAAGGCTCAGCCGCCAGCCCCTTCCCCACCGCCTCCTCTCCCGCCGGGCGGGAAGGGGCCTCGGGGGGAGGGCCAAGGAGAACAGGATGGACATTGACGCAGCCAACACGACGGCGGTGGAACGGATGATGGCTTCGCGGCCGATCCTGCGCGGCGTGGCGGCCGCGCGCGAGGTCATCCCCGGGATGAAGCCGAACCTGCTGCTGCACGCCGGTCCGCCGATCGAGTGGAGTCGAATGTCGGGGCCGCTGCGCGGCGCCGTCATCGGGGCGCTCCTGTTCGAGGGCCTGGCCAAGGACGAAATGGCCGCGGCGGCGATGGCCGAGCGCGGCGAGGTCGTGTTCGAACCCTGCCACCACCACGACGCCGTCGGCCCGATGGCGGGCGTGATCTCGCCCTCGATGGCCGTGTATGTGCTCGAAGACGTGACCCACCATCGCAAGACGTTCTCCGGGCTCAACGAGGGTTACGGCAAGGTGCTGCGCTATGGCGCCTACAGCCCGGAGGTGCTGAAGCGCCTGCATTGGATGAACGACACCCTTGGGCCGATGATCGGCGAGGCGGCCGCCGACGGCGATCCGCTCGACGTGCGGGCGGCGATGGCCGAAGCGCTGCACATGGCCGATGAGGGCCACAACCGCAACAAGGCCGGGTCGCTGCTCTTCCTCAAGTACCTGGCGCCGCGCATCAGCCGGCTGAAATCCGAAAGCGAAGCCAAGGCGGAGGTGCTGCAGTTCATCGGCGACAACGCCCTGAGCATCCTCAACCCGGTGATGGCCGCCTGCAAAGCGATGACCTCAGCCGCCCACGGCGTCGAGGGCAGCACCGTCGTGACGACCATGGCCCGCAATGGCACGGACTTCGGCATCCGCGTCAGCGGGTTGGGCGAGGCCTGGTTCACGGCGCCGGCGGACGTCCCCGTGGGACTCTATTTCCCCGGCTTCACCGCCGCCGATGCCAACCCCGACATCGGAGACAGCGCCATCACCGAGACGGCCGGCGTCGGGGGCTTCGCCATGGCGGGCGCCCCGGCGATCGTCACCTTCGTCGGCGGTTCGCCGCGCGACGCCCTCAACGCCACCCTGGAGATGTACGAGATCACCGTCGCCGAGCACAAGGTCTTCACCATCCCGCCCTTGGATTTCCGCGGCACGCCGACCGGCATCGACATCCGCAAGGTCGTCGAGCTCGGCATCACGCCGCGCATCAACACCGGCATCGCCCACCGCCAGCCCGGCGTCGGCCAGGTGGGCGCCGGACTCGTCCGGCCGCCGATGGAGATCTTCGAGAAAGCGTTGGTGGCATTTGCGGAGAAGTACAAGATCTGAGATTGGAGATTGGAGATTGGAGATTGCCTGCAAGCCCCAGGGGGTCAAGATGGCAAGCGGGATCGAGGATCTCAGGATTCTGAAGGACGCGGAACAGGTATCGGATGAGGTGTGGGAGGTGATGAGGGCATGGGACAGGCTTGCGAAGGAGATTGTGGGAGTCCAATTGGCAAGAGCGGCCGACTCCGTCGGCGCGAACATCGCGGAGGCCTTCGGCCGGTATCACTACTCAGATAAGATAAGGTTTCTCTACTATGCTCGCGGAAGTCTTTTCGAGACCCGGTTCTGGCTGGACAGACCAACCTCACGGAATTTGCTGCCGCCTCAAGCGACGCGGGCGTATCAAGCACGGTTGACCAATCTGGGGCGGAGACTAAACGCGCTGATCCGAACGCTCAAGTCGCAGGCGACGACTTGGAAGCCAAAACCACCAATCGCCAATCGCAGATGGAGGCTCCAATGAAGATCTACGACCTATCCCAACCGTTGAACCAGGACTGCTCCTTCTGGCCGTACTACCCGCCGTTCGAGGTCAAGTACATCAAGCGCAAGTCCGAGCACGGGGTCAACGCCCAGTACATCATGACCTCCAACCACATGGGCACGCACCTGGACGCGCCGCGGCACTTCGTCACCAAGGGCAAGACGATCGACCAGATTCCGATTGAATGGTGCTGGGGGCCGGGCGTCATCGTCGACCTGAGCGACATGCTGGACGACCTCGACATCTTCCGCCCCGAGGACATCGAGAAGCGCGTCGAGGTGCGCGAAGGGGACATCCTTTTCATCCACACCGGCTGGCACAAGTACTCCTTCTTCAGCCCCGACGCCGATGAGGAGCGCTACATCCAGCGCCATCCCGGACCCCACTACAGCATCTGCGACTGGCTGCTCCAGAAGAAGATCCACATCTGGGGCGTTGACCTGATTTCGACCGATCACCCGATGAACCTGCCGATCGGACGCTTCCTCGGCAAGGGCGGCCTCGAGCACTGGCAGAAGGTGCGGGCGAAGGTCGAGGCCAAGTTCGGCAAGGACCAGGTCGATGAGCTCTTCCCCGAGTCGGCCTATCAGCTGACCCACAACGCCCTGTTCCCACACGACTGCATCCACGTCGAAAACATGGGCGGCGACATGGGCCTCAAGGAACTGCACAACAAGCGGCTCACCCTGGGCGTTTTCCCGTGGAACTTCAAGGGCGGCGAGGCGGCCTTCTGCCGGACGGTGGCGTGGCTCTAGGGCCGTTCCCAGTTTCCAGTCGCCAGTTCCCAGGACTGGTGACTCGGGACCGGTGACTGGAGACCACGGTCGAGACGTGGAAATGAACAAGGGCGAACTCCTCAAAGCGATGGAGGCTTCGCGCGCCGAGTTGCTCGCCGCCCTCGCCGGGCTGTCCGACGAGAATCTGCTCGAGCCGGGAGTCGTCGGCGAATGGTCGGTGCGGGACGTGCTGCAGCACATCAGCCTGTGGGAAGCGGAGGCCGTCAAGCTGCTGATGCACGTTCAGCAGCGCCGCAAGCCAACGGGCGATCGATGGAGCGGGAAGCTCGACCTCGACAGCCTCAACGCCCGCTGGCACGCGGAGACGAAGGACCGCCCACTCGCGGCGGTGCGCCCCGACTTCGAAGCCGTCCGCCAGCAGACCATCCGCAGGCTGAACGACTTGAGCGACGCCGATCTGGCGAATCCGCGGCTCCTGCCGTGGTTGAAGGGACGGCCGGTGTGGCAGTACGTCTTCGAGGACACCGCCGAGCACGAGCAGGAACACGCGGCGCAGATACGCGCCTGGCGCGACGCTCGCCGATGAACAAGAGTCTGGACTGGATAGGAGTTTCCTCGGGGAGAGTCGTCAGTCCTCAGTTATCAGTCATGAGTAAGGCCAAGGTGGGAGAGCTGATCCGCGGTGACTGGCGCTGGGTTACTGATGACTGACGACTTACACCTGATGACTCTTCTTTGCGGAGGTACGTAGTGGCTAACACACGCGTCCTGGGCAAGCCCCTTCCCCGCAACGAAGATGCGCGTCTCTTGACGGGCCAGGCGCTCTTCACCGACGACGTCCATCTGGCCGGGATGGTTCACGCCGCCTTCCTGCGGAGCCCCTACGCCCACGCGCGCATCCGCCGCATCGACGCCAGCCGGGCTCGCCAGCGCCCCGGCGTCGTCGCCGTCTACACCGCTGCCGACCTGGGCGACTACTGGAAGCCGGGGCCGCTGCTGGTCTCGCCGCCGCCCATCGAGGGCCTCGTGTTCCACGAACGCACCCAGATGCCCTTGGCGAAAGACAAGGTCCGCCACGCCGGGGAGCCGCTGGCCGTCGTCGTGGCCGACAGCCGCTACATCGCCGAGGACGCACTGAGCGACATCGACGTCGACTACGAACCGCTCCCTTCCGTCGTCGATCTGGAGAGAGCGCTGCTTCCCGATTCGACTCGGGTCCACGACGACCTCGACTCCAACCTGGCGGCGCACGTCATCCAGGAACGCGGGAACTACGAGGAGGCGAAGCGCCAGGCCCACCTCGTGTTGCATCGCCGCCTGACCTACGACCACGGCGCCGCCGCGGCTCTCGAGAACCGCGGTCTGGTGGCCGTCTGGGAGGCGCGGCAGGCCAAGCTGACCGTCTGGGACACGACCCAAGCGCCGATCCCGATCCGCAACGGTCTGGCGGCGCGCCTGGGCCTCGCCGAGCACCAGGTGCGCGTCATCGCGCCCTTCGTCGGCGGCGGCTTCGGCCCGAAGATCATGATGTTCTACCCGGAAGAACTGATCGTGCCCTGGCTGGCGCTGCAGCTCGGGCGCCCGGTCAAGTGGATCGAGGATCGGGCCGAGAACTTTCTGGCCACGACCCATGAACGCAGCCAGATCCATGACGCCGAGATCGCCCTGGCCAAGGATGGCCGCATCCTCGGTGTCCACGATGTGTTCCTGCACGACACGGGCGCCTACGACACCTACGGGCTGACCGTCCCGATCAACAGCCAGTGCACCCTGCTCGGCCCGTACGACATCCGCAACTACTACAGCGAATTCAAAGCCGTCTTCACCAACAAGACTCTCGTCACTCCCTATCGCGGCGCCGGCCGCCAGCACGGGGTCTTCGTCATCGAGCGCCTGCTCGATCTGGCCGCCCGCGAGCTGAACCTCGACCGGGTCGAGATTCGCCGACGCAACTTCCTGCCTCCGGACTCGTTCCCTCACGACAACAACATCATCTACCAGGACTTCGCCCCGCTGGTGTACGACAGCGGCAACTACGCCCCGCTCGTCGACAAGGCGCTCAGGCTCATCGGCTACGACGACTTCGTCAAGAAGGAGCAGCCCCGCCTGCGCAAGGAAGGCCGTCACGTGGGCGTCGGCGTCGTCGCCTACGTCGAAGGCACCGGCATCGGCCCGTACGAGGGCGCTCGCGTCCAGATCGAGGCGACCGGCAAAGTCAGCGTGGCGACGGGCGTCGGGACGCAGGGCCAGGGCCACTTCACCACCTTTGCCCAGGTCGCCGCTGAGGAGCTGGGCGTCGAGCTGAAAGACGTCGAGGTTGTCACCGGCGACACCGACCAGTTCCACTGGGGGACCGGCACCTTTGCCAGCCGCGGGGCGGTCGTGGCGGGCAATGCCGTGCACGCCGCCGCAGTGCGGGTGCGCCAGAAGGTGCTGCACTTCGCCTCGGAGGTTCTCGGCGCGCCGCCGGAGGAGCTGGAGTTGGCCGACGGACGGGTTTCGGTGAAGGATCATCCGGAGCGCTCGGTGGCCTTGGGCGAACTCGCCGACAAGGCCAACCCGCTGCGCGGCGCGGTGAAGCCCGGCACGGAGCCGGGCCTCGAAGCGACCGAGTACTTCGGGCCGGCACGCGGCGCCACCGCCAGCGGCGTGCACGCCGCCATCCTCGAAGTCGATCCCGAGACGATGCGGGTCGAGATCAAGAAGTACGTCGTCGTGCACGACTGCGGTACGGTGCTCAACCCGCTGATCCTGGAGGGACAGGTTCAGGGAGGCGTGGCGCAGGGTATCGGCAACTCGTACTACGAGCACCTGATGTACGACGAGAACGCCCAGTTGATGAACGCCTCGTTCATGGACTACCTGCTGCCGACCTCGCTCGACGTCCCGCCGGTCATCGTCGATCATGAGGAGACTCCCTCGCCGCTTAACCCGATGGGCGTCAAGGGGGCCGGCGAAGCAGGCGCCATCCCGACCGGCGCGTTGTTCGCCCAGGCGATCGAAGACGCGCTGCACGACGTCCCGCTGGAAATCCTCGAGATCCCCCTGAGCCCCAACAAGCTGTGGGATTTGATGATGAACGCCGACCGACCCGCGCCCACACCCGGCCACGGGTGAGGCACGTTGCGGCCCTGGCCGCCTCGGCCGACCTGATCTCCCCGGCGGCGCAACGTTGGCTGGCCGAGGCGATCACCGGCCGCGTGCTGCATGTCTTTGAGGCGGCCGCCTACCTGATCAACTCCGAAGGGAGCATCTTGCTCGTGGCTCGCCCTCCCCTCGGGCCGGGCCCGTTCACCCTGGTGCTCGCCGCGCCCGGCCTCGACTTCCTAGAGACCGTCGAAGTCGGTGAAGACGTGAACGTGACGTCGGGGAGTCTCACGGGGGCCCACTGGAGCGTCGACGCGGCGACCGCGCGCCCCTGGGAGCCGCGGCCAGCGTGGGGCGCCCTGCGCCGGCGAGGCTCCCGCCCGACCGACGCCCTCCCGGCCGTACGACAGGCCTTCGCCGACCGAGGCCCACGCGGGCCGTTCGGTCGGGTTCTGTTCGGCTTCCCAGCCCGCGACGATCTGGGGGTCGAGGCGCGGCTGCAAGAGCGCGCCCGGGAAGGGATGGCGGCCCTGGCCGCCGCCCTCAAGACGGACCGCTATTCGTCCCTTGAGTCGGCGGCGGTCGCTCTGGCCGGTCTCGGCGGTGGCTTTACGCCTGCGGGCGACGACTTTCTGATGGGCGCGATGTTCGCGTGCTGGGCGACTCGCCCAGATCGAGAGGCCGGCCAGATCGGGGAGATGATCGTCCGTGCCGCCGCGCCCCGGACCACGACGGCCTCCGCCGCCTGGTTGAGCGCGGCCGCCCGTGGCGAGGCCTCCTGGCCCTGGCACCCTCTCGTCGATTCGCTGGCTACCGGCGAGGCGACAGCCGTCACGCAGGCGGCGGAAACCATCCTCGAAACGGGGCACACCTCCGGCGAAGATGCCCTCGCCGGCTTCCTTGCCACGGTCCACCCGGCCCGATGACGTATATCCGTATCGTCGGCCCCAATTGGCAGATTCGCCCATTCCCTGTGATAATCGGGGGCGCGGCGGGCGGCTCTGCGGTGACCGCCATGGGGATGCAGCCCACACCGATGCCGGTCATGCCTAGCTTGAACGCCACCTGATGAGAGCTGCGGAGGGAGGCCAGCGGTCTACCGATAACCTACGACGATTCACCTCAGCACCGTCCGTCTCCATTCTCAGATTGATTGCCAGGGAGGAAACCATGAGGCCCACCAAGTCCTTCTCGTTCGCGTCCGTTCTTCTGATTTCCAGCATCCTGCTGGCGTCCTGCGGTCAGGCCACGCCCACGGCGGCGCCCCCGGTCGAACAGCCCACCGCGGCGGCCGAGCAACCGACGGCGGCGGCGGAGCAGCCGACCGCCGAACCGATGAAGATCACGTTGGCCATCGAGCACTTCAGCGTGATTGCCGGAACCACCTGGTCCGGGGCCCACGACCGGGCCGCCCAGCGCATCGCCGCAAAGTACCCGAACGTCACCTACGTCTACCGGGAGAACGTCGCTCCCGACCAGACCAATCCGTTCGCCGAAGAGCTGATCGCCAGCGGCGCCAACATCGTCGTCGGCAATGCGGAATTCATGGGACTGCCCCTGAAGGACATCGCCGGCAACTATCCCAACGTGTACTTCGGGTCTGTCATCGCCAGCGACCTGTCGACCGCGCCGAATTTCATCCGCTTCTTCCCCAAGCAGTATCAGGCCCTGTACCTGGAAGGGCTGATCGCCGGGGCTCTGACCCAGACCGGGAACATCGGCATCACCTCGGCTTTCCCGAACGTGCAGGTGATCCGGCGCCAGGCCGGCTTCATCCTTGGCGTGCAGGATGCGGCGGCGCTGCTGAACAAGGACATCAATGTCTACGTCAAGTTCGCCGGCAACTGGTTCCTGCCCGCCGACGAGCGCGCCATTGCCGAGACTCTGGTCGACACCTACAAGTGTGATGTCCTGACCCAGCAGACCGACTCCAGCTCCACCATGGACGTGGCCAAGGAGAAGGGCGTCTGGTTCGTGGGCAAGGACATGGACATCGTGGGGGAGTACGGCTGGTCCGACACGAACACCGTCGCCGTATCGTTCGACACGCGCTGGGAGGTCATCTACGAGCAGATGGTCATGGAGTACATGGCCGGCAACACCGCGCCGGAGACCATCCTCTATCCGGGCATGGAGACAACGATGACCTTGGCCGACGGCACGGTGGAACCGACCGTTGACCTGATGAACGACGGCAAGGTCGGCGTCGACGCCATCAGCCCGGCGGCGCTTCCGTTGATCCCGCAGGAGATCATCGACCTCGTCAAGCAGCGACGCGAGCAGATGATGGCGGGCGAGTGGGATCCGTTCACCGAACACGAGTTCGTCAGCAACGGAACGGGCCTGGAGCTCGAGGGCCTGCCGATCCCGGCCGCGGGAACGGTCGTCAAGGCCGCCGGCGTGGTCCCGACCACGGAGTTCCTGCTGGCCCAGTTCAACTTCGATCTGCAGGGCACGACCATCCTGAAGTAAAGGTGTCCGCCGGATCGGTTTGCCTGATGCGTGGCGGATAGGCACGAACACGTGAGGCTCTCGTCCTGTGGGATCGATCCTCGGGACGAGAGCCTCACGCCCGCGCGGTGTCCAACGACACCCCGGCATCCGTCCGGAGCGGCCAAGAGCCACCTTCGACAGCCATAGGTTGACAGCATGCCCTTGCAACCCGTGAAGCGCGGCGACACCGTCCTGGAGGCGAGGGGCATCACCAAACGTTTCCCCGGGGTCGGCGCCAACGACCGCATCGACTTTGAGATCCGGGCAGGCGAGATTCACGCCGTCCTGGGCGAGAACGGCGCCGGCAAGAGCACTCTGATGAAGATCTTGTTCGGGCTGCTCCAGCCCGACGAAGGCGAGATCTTCGTTCACGGGGAGAAGGTCATCTTCCGCTCACCGCTGGATGCCATTCACCTCGGCATCGGCATGGTCCACCAGAACCGCAAGCTGATCCCCGCTCACACGGTCATCGAGAACATCATCCTGGGCCATCCCAAAGCGGGGAGCATTCCCGATCTGAGGCGAGCCCGGGATGAGATC
>DATIFK010000186.1:0-7111 GCA_035455265.1 Anaerolineales bacterium | reverse complement strand
ACGGGCAGCGCGATCTGCTCGAAGCTCAGGTAGGCGTGATCGGCCGCGTGCACCGGCATCATCACCGTGTCCCACTTGTCGTACGCCTTGAGCATCGCCGCGTGCGCCTCGGGATCGAAGTGCCCGGTGAAGCCGATGAACCGGCACTTCCCGGCCTTCTTTGCGGCCTCGAATGCCTCCATCGCGCCGCCGGCCTTGAGGACGGCCTCGATGTCCTCGCGGCCCTGGATCGAGTGCATCTGCCAGAGATCGAGGTGGTCGGTCTTCAGGAGACGAAGGGACGTCACCAGGTCTTTCTCCGCGTCTCTGGCCGTCCGACCCATCGACTTGGAGGTCAGGAACACGTCCTTGCGAACGCCCTGCAGGCCGAGCCCGTACGCCTCCTCGGACTGGCCGTTCCAATACGAGCGCGCGCAGTCGAAGTAGCGCAGGCCCAGCTCGTAGACCTGGCGGACGTGCTGCGCTGCCGACGGGATGTCGGGATGCAGGTCCATCCGGGCTCCGCCTTGAGCGATGACCTGCACCTGGACGCCGGTCCGGCCGAGCGTGGTCGTGGGAATGTCCCAGGCCCTCGCCCTCGGCGGCGCCGCGAAGGCACCCGTGACGGGAAGGCCCGCCAGGGTCGTTCCGAAGAACGCGCGCCTCTTCATGAGATACCTCTCTTCCCCGCGCACGCGGCGGTCACTTGTTCCCGCCCTGGCGCTTGCTGACGTGCTCATCGATCCACTGCAGGATCAGATCGGCGATCTGCAGGTTGTTCTTGTCCTGCATGATCATGTGACTGTTGCCGCGGATGCCGCGGTCCGGCGGGTTGAGCATCTGCGCATCACCGCCAGCCGCCTTGAGACGACCGATCAGGGCCTGACAGCTGTCGAAGGAGATCTGCCACGAGGGCCGCGTCGAGATGCCGGTCGGGGTGTCACGATGATCACCGAAGACGGCCAGAACGGGCAGCCTCGCGAGCGCCGTGATCTGCTGATCGGTGTACGTGTCTGGACAGCGGCCCGGCTCGACGAGCACGAGACCCTTTGCCGCGGAGGGATTGAGGAGCGCGGCGTCCAGCGGAAACGGCCCGGATTGCGAGTGCCCCATCAACACTACGCCCTTCAGCTGGGTGGCGAGATCCGACAAGGCCTTGATCGTGGGGCTGGGCCTCGGCATCCCGAAACTCATGTCGGGCACACCCTGCTTCGACAGCTCGTCTACAGCGGCCACCGGGAACTGACTGTCCGGGTAGGGGGCGCCAGGCTTCGAACCGAAGCGGAAGTTCGGCCACACGACCTCGTCGCTGAAGCGCAGCCACGGAGGCAGGTTGGCCGCCGGAGCCGAGCCCGCACGCACGTCGTTGAGGACGGCCTGATTGAAGCCCGATCGCCCGCGCCCCACCTGGTCCGGGACGTACACGGGATGGCCCTTGCGCACGAAGTACTCGTCCCAGCCCATGCGACCGTCCGGTGTCGTCTCCCACGACTTGCCGGTCAGGGTCGCGCCATGGACCATCACCACCGGCAGGTTCCCCTCACCACCCTGGGGCACCATGTACCGCACGTACATCTGATTGACGGTGATGCGGCCGCCGGGACCGAGGCCGCCCAGTTCCACCTGGGTCTGCTCGGACTTCTCGCCGCCGACGTAGAAGCTGCCTTGCGCCTTCAGCACCAGGGGCGTGTCCGGTGTCTGGAGATCCTTGAGTGCTTGCGCCCTCACGCCCGTGGCCGTGCCGAGGACGCCCACAAGCGTGGCACCGAAGAGGATGGCCGATCGGCACGACATCGGGACTCGCTCACCTCTCATGTGTACTCTCCCCTTCTGACTGAAACGTCGACACGGCCGACACCGTCATCGGCGGGTTGCGGAAGACCGACCAGACGGCGCCCAGGGGTGCGTCACGACGATCGGCGCGTACTTGCGGCTCGCCTGGATAACGGCAGGCTTGAAGAGATTGGCGACGATCGTCGCGCCGATGTTCCTGGCCGGGTAGGTGACTCGTTCGATCGTCACCCCTTTCCTGTTGGGATATCCAATCACCGCCGGCTCCCTGACCGTGGCGGACTGAGCCGACGGCGTGCCCGCGCGAGCCATCGCCGAACCTCCGGCAACGACACCCGAAAGGACGACCGCGGATCGGCCGAGGAACTCGCGCCTTCTCGCCGCGAGACTGCCGGCTGACCCCAGGAACCCGCGACGCCCTGGATGCAACTCCGCCCGCGTCGGCCGGCCTCATGGATCGGACCGCTTCCCCGATTCGGTGTTCAGCTGCGTCACGTCGAGCCGCGCCTTCCGCGGATCGGGGCCCGCACCCGCCGAGCCATCGGGCCGGAAATCGAAGATCAGGTCCTTCTTGGGGTCGTGACGCGGCCAGGCCGGGAGGCCCGGACCATTCGGGTCACCGGTCTTGGCGAAGTTGACCCAGTAGCTGTGCGCCATCCGAGCGACGGCTTGATCCTCGGGCGTCGGCGCGCCGCCCCGTCCCGCCGACAGCGTGTCGAAGGCAAAGCCGATCTCGCCGCCGTGCGGCGCGCCCGCCCGCATCCGTTCTCGCATCGCAGTCTGAACGTAGGAGAATCGGTAGAGATAGACTTGTGAACCGTTGGCCGCGAAGGCATTCGCGGCGAAACGGGCCGGCTCCGCCTGGCCGAAGTCGTCGTTGGCCCTCGCCACCAGCACCGCCAGATCTGTCGATCCGTCGGGGTCGTAGGCCGCCTTCGCTTGGGCGCTCCACTGGCCATACCGGGCGAAGAGCTGCTCCTTGGTGGTCGCCTTCACCCGGTTCCCTGCAGTGTCGGCGCTGTTGCTGCCGAGCAGGAGCGGAACGCGCGGCTGGCGGCGGGCCTTGTAGGCGGTCTCGGCCGTCTCCGTGACCAGCTTGCCGTCGAGAATCGGCGTCGTCTCGATGGGCGGCGCGCTAGCCCCCGCCGGGGCCGGGGCGCCCTGCAGAACCTGCTCGGCGCTGAGGGCGCGCAGCCTGGCCAGCGCGGCCTCGTCCGTGCTTTCGATCCCCATCGAGCGCGCGAAGGTGATCCCGATCGTCTCCGCCGACACCGGATAGTCCGGATCGACGCCGTCCTCGCGCATCGGCCGCGCGGTGAGCACGCTGTCGCGCGAACCGCCAGACTCGGCGATCGCCTTGTGGAAAAGGCCGCGCGCCATGGGCGAGGCCAGGAGGCTGTGCACCGAGACGCCGCCCGCGGAGAACCCGAAGATCGTGACGTTGTTGGGATCGCCTCCGAACGCGGCGATGTTCCGCTTCACCCACTGCAGGGCCGCGATCTGGTCCATGTAAGCGTAGTTGCCCTTGGCCTCCTCAGGGCGCTCGCGGCGGAGCGCGGGGAACGCGAAGAAGCCGAAGCGCCCCAGGCGGTAGTTGAGGGTGACGAGGAGGACGCCGTCCCTCGCGAATTGGACCCCCGACGTCATCGGGAAGGCACCGCTGCCGCCCATGAACCCGCCCCCGTGAATCCAGACCATCACAGGCGGCTTCGCCCCTGGCGGGGCGCTCGCGGGGCGCCAGACGTTCAGGAACAGGCAATCCTCTGACGGAACCCGCGCCGGAGGGGCACCCGGGGCGGGGGGCGGACCGAACCGACCCTGCATGCAATCCGCCCCGAAGTCCGCGGCCTGCCGCACGCCCGTCCAGCGCGCCGCCGGTTGGGGCGGCCGCCACCGCAGGTCGCCTACGGGGGGCGCCGCGAAGGGGATCCCCTTGAACGACGCGACGCCGTCGTCGACCACCCCCTGCAGCTCGCCGCTCTCCACCCGTACGACCGGGGGCGTCTGCGAAGGGACCGGCGTCGGCGAGGACGCGGCGGTGCCGGCCGCCATCGCGGCCAGGAAGCACATGAGAAGCGTCGCCACCCTCGAACCCGCGCTGGCTCCATCGTTGCGTTCTACGCGCATGCCTCACCCCTCTTGAGATCCTTCACCGGTCCGTCATCTTCAGCGCTGCCTCCGGAAGCCGGGCCCCCTCCACGGTGATCTTCGACGCCGCAGCGTCGATCGCGCACAGGTCCGCGTCGTTCAATTCCACGGAGGCGGCGCCGAGGTTCTCTTCGAGGCGCTCGAGCCTTCGCGTGCCTGGGATCGGCACGATCCAGGGCTTCTGCGCGAGCACCCATGCGAGCGCGACCTGCGCCGGGGTCGCGCCCTTCCGCGCGGCCGTGCGCTCGAGCAGGCCGACCATCGCCATGTTGGCGGCGCGTGCGTCGGGCGCGAACCGCGGCGAGATGCTCCGAAAGTCGGTGGCGCCAAAGGTCGTGGTCGCGTCGATCCTGCCCGTCAGGAAGCCCGCCCCGAGCGGGCTGAACGGAACGAACCCGATTCCGAGCTCCTCGCAGGCGGCGAGGACGCCGTCGTTCTCGACGTCGCGCGTCCACAGCGAGTACTCGCTCTGCAGAGCCGCAACCGGGTGGACGGAGTGAGCGCGACGCAGTGTCCGGGCGCTCGCCTCCGACAGCCCGAAGAACCTCACCTTGCCCTGTTGAATCAGCTCCTTCACGGTGCCCGCGACGTCCTCGATCGGGACGTTGGGGTCGACGCGGTGCTGGTACAGCAGATCGATGCGGGCCACCTTCAGGCGCTTCAGGATGGCGTCGACGACCTGGCGGATGTGTTGCGGCCGGCTGTCGACGCCGTAGCGTGTGCCGTCCGGATTGATGCCGAAGCCGAACTTGGTCGCGATCACGACACGATCGCGGAAGGGCGCCAGCGCCTCGCCGACGATCTCCTCGTTGGTGAACGGACCGTACGCTTCCGCCGTGTCGAACATCGTGACACCCCGCTCGACTGCGGCACGGATCAGCGCGATGGCTTCGGATCGGCCGGTAGCTGGACCGTAGCTGCCGGTCAGGCCCATGCACCCGTAGCCGATCTCCGAGACCTCGAGGCCCCCTCGACCCAGCCTGCGCTTCCGCAAGTTCACTGGCCTCCTCCAGCCAGCTGGGTCGACTCCCAGAACCGGACGGCTTCGAACACCCATCCCTCGGCGCTCGTCCCGGTGCCGAGGCCGAAGCCATGCTCCAGCCCCTCGTACTCGTGGTACTCCACCGTCGTGCCGCCCTTGCGCAGGGCATTGACCCTCCTCTGCATGACTGCGGGAGGGGCAATCCTGTCTTCCCGACCGACCACCACGAACGTGGGAGGCTCGGCGGAGGCATGATCCGAGTGCCCGGTGTACGCCATGACGACGGCCGACGGCCTGGGCACGTCGCCTCCCCCGTAGCTCGCCACGCCGTGCGAGCCGACCGCGGCGGCCATCCGCGCGCCGGCCGAGCTGCCCCAGAGGGAGTAGCCGGCGGTGCTGACGCCAAGCGCCTCTGCGTTGCGATGGATGTACGTGAGCGCCGCCGCCAGGTCCCGCGTGGCGGCCGCCTCGCCATGCCCTGCCCGGTACTTCAGGACGAAGGCGTTGTACCCCCTGCTGCTGATCGCCGCGGCGTGCGGGAAGCCCTCGTGGACGGAGCCGACGTAGGAGAACCCGCCGCCGGGGCAGACGACGGCGAACGGCGCGCCGGGACGTGCGCGGAAGAAGAAGAGCCCCGTGTCGCCTCTGGCAGGCTCCTGCCGCCCCTCGACCTCGGAGTAGAAGCGATAGAAGACAGTCCTGCCGCGGGCCGCATCGTCGATCATGCGGTTGAGCGCGCCCGCGACCGTCTCCGCATCGACGTGGCTGTGGTACGGCAGGAGCGAGCCGATGCGGGCCAGTGGCATCTGCTCGTCGTAGGCCCGATCGTCCCAGGGCAGGATCAGATGCGCGAAGCCGGCGAACGCCGGGTGACGCAACAGGTCCCCGATGGTGCTCTGCGCACCCAGGTGGCCGCCCTGACCTGGGCCGAGCAGCACGGGCAGCACTGCCGTCACCGCCGTGAACGTGGTCGCCCTCGTCATCGTCTCGGCTGGCGACGTCGATGGCTCATTGAGGGGTCAGCAGCCGGGTGAACGACAGCGACGCGAGCTTCCACGCCCCGTCCAGCTTCACGTACACCTCAGTGACGTTGAACGGGTTGACCACCTCGTTGCCGCCCACCACCGCCACCAGCCGGATCCTGTTCAGGAGGATGGCCGTCGTGCCGACGAACCGCACCGACACCTCCTGGATCTGAGCGTCCTTGTACTGGATCCTGCCGCTCTTGATGACCTCGAGCTCCTGGCTCCTGGTCATGGTGCCGCCCATATGCACGAAGACCGCCTCGTCGGCGAAGAGCTTGTCCAGGGCCTCCACGTTGCGCTCGGCCATCCACTGCCACTTCTGCTTCGAGAGCGTGATGACTTCCTGCTCCGCAGCCGAGGTGCTCGTCTTCGCCGGGCTAGCCGGTGCCGGCTGGGCGAGCGCGGGCTGCGCGGTCATGAAGAGCACGATCCCGACGATCGGTAGCGTCGCGTTCATGTCTCTGGTCCTTTCTGAGATCCTGGCAGGGGCGTCTACTTGAAGATCAGCTGGGCGAACTCCGCGAAGTGCCGATGCCACAGCGGCCACCAGTGACGCTGGTTCGGCACTTCGACGTAGGTGTACCTGACGCCCCTGGAGTCCAGGTAAGCCCTGAGCTGCTTGTGCGTCTCGATGCTCGGGTCGTCGCCGCCGATGCCCATCCACAGCAACTTGATCCGCTTGTTTGCACGGGCATCCAGATTGGGCAACAGGAGCGGGAGCCGGGCTTCGAACACCGGTCCGGCACCAAAGTTGCGCATTACGGGACCTCCCGGAGCGCCTGGCGGCGCGGGGGGGGTGGCGGGGGCCTGAGGCGCCGCGGCGCGAGCTGCCGCCTCTGCCGCTGCGGCCTTGGCCTGAGCCGCCTCAGCCGCCGCCACCACCTCCGGCTGAGCGGGAGGCTCCGCGAACGGGATGGTGTGCGCCCAGTTGACCAAAGCCGCGCTGAAGCCGCCGAACCAGGCAAACTTGTCGAGCTTGTTCAGTCCGCCAAAGACGGCCTGCGCACCGCCCATCGACAGGCCAGCGATCGCGTGAGCGGCCGGATCGGTCGAAGCGTTGTACTGCTTGTAGACGGCCGGCATCACCTCTTCGGTCAGGGTGCGCATGAAGTTGCGCTGCATCTCCGGATGGTCGATGTCCGCCGGCCCGTTCGGCGTGCCGTATCCCAGGCTGGCGACCATGATC
>DATIFK010000185.1:0-7435 GCA_035455265.1 Anaerolineales bacterium | reverse complement strand
GGCCGCCCCGAAGAATCGCCTCAGCAGCTTGCCGCGATCCTTTCCGAGATGCAGGACCATCACATCCTGCCCGAAGTCTACATCGTGCGTCCGGACAGCCAACTCGAAAGGGTCGTAGAGATTGCCCTCAAGACGGGACTTCAACTGATCGTCGTGGCGGGCGGCGCCGATCGGCGCATTCTTGTCGACCTTGATCTCGGCAACGCCCTCACGCCTGAGGGTGAGTCTGGTCGGTTTCACGCGGATCTACGTGGGCGCGCACGATCCAAGGGATGTTGTCGCAGATGTTGTCCTTGGATCAATCTGGAAATTGCTGGCTATGCTGGTCGATCGCTATTGGGTCGTCGTTCACTTCTGACGCCACCCTCCCCCAACTGGCGGAGAGCAACACTCCCCGGCTGATGGATGCGGCCAGAGAGTGTTTGTTGGTAGGATGAGGTCAGGCTCCGTGCAGGCTTCTTGGACGGTCCATTCCAACATCATGCCCGAACAGCGGGCTTCCACAGAAGTGGGGCAACGGTTGGGGATCCTGCAGCCCGCGCTTCGTTGAAGACTGAGGGGTCAGACGGGCCGCTTCTCGACAAACCGTGCAGGAAACCTGCTGATCCCAGCCCAGGAGCATAAGGAGGACTTCATGAAGCAATGTGGCGAACTGATGACGAAGGACCCCGTTTGCAGCATGCCGGACCATATGGTGGCCGAAGCCGCCAAGCTGATGAAGCGGGAGAACATTGGTCCGATACCTGTGATTGAGAACGAGCAAACTCGAAAGCTGGTCGGCATCGTCACCGATCGCGATCTGGCCTTGAAGATCGTGGCCGAAGGGCGTGATCCCAAGTCCACGAAAGTGGAGGCCGTGATGACGCGCAAGGTGGTGACCTGCCACGCGGAGGATGACGTCCAGAAAGCCCTGGATGCCATGTCCGAGCATCAATTGCGCCGCATTCCTGTGGTGGACAACGACAACAGGATCCTGGGAATCATTTCCCAGGCGGATGTGGCGACGCGCGTCAACCAGCCCGAGAAGACGGCCGCTGTGGTGAAGGGCATCTCCCGATCGAGCGCCAAGTAGGAGCGCGCCTTGGCCCGCCTCGAGTCTGCAAACCGTAGTGCTGGGGCCTCCCCTATGCAGCGGAGGCAAGAACCCCCCGGCCGATGGATGCGGCGGGGGAACCTTCCCTGTAGGATAGGCTTATGACCAGCAGAGGCATACGGGCCTGGCAAGATCCGCCTCTTGAGGCCGCTGCTTCATTCAGACCGCCATCGACAATCGCCGCATCGGGCAAACAGCTCGCTTAGGAGGAAGCTCATGTTGTGGACCATCATCGTAATCCTGGTCATCCTTTGGCTGCTCGGTTTCCTTGGCCCTACCTATATCCCCAGCCTCCCACGCATGGGCAACGTGGTCCATATACTGATCGTCATCGCGGTCATCCTTGTCATCTTGAATCTGCTGAAGATGATCTAGGTAGGATCCACACGCCAGCAGGCGCCAGGCAATCCAGACTTGATTGCGGCTCTGCGTCTGCGGCTTCAACGTACGCGACGATCGGCTGTCCGCCGGCCATAGCTCGTTCAAGAAAGCCGACGCAAGTCTGCCACCCAGACTTGACGTTGAGAGACTTGCCTGGGATCGGTCGGGGAACCACCGTTGCGTCGGCTAGGCCGGCATCGCTCCGCGAGCGCAGTGACCTGCTCTTGTCGATGCCATCCTTCTGAAGAGAGGAGGGAGCCGGCTTCCTCCACCTGCGCAACCAGGTGGCTTCCGCCGCCGCCCAGCCGTGAACACTCATAGCGAGAACCACCGTGCTATTCTGGAGGCGATCGCTCATCGCGCCATGCTGGAACGAGGCCTGCTGCCCGATTTCTCGGCGGCAGCCCTGGCGGAACTTGGACGGCTCTCCGCGCCGGAGGCCCCAGGCGGCGAGGCGAAGCGTGGTTCCAATGAGGTCCGAGACCTGCGGACCCTCCTGTGGTCTTCCATTGACAATGACGACTCGCGCGACCTGGATCAGCTGACCGCAGCCGAGGCGATGCCCGAGGGCCGTGTCCGGCTTCTGGTGGCCGTGGCCGATGTGGTCTCGCTGGTGCTCGACGGTTCCGCCATCGATGAACATGCTCGTCACAATACGACCTCGGTGTACACAGCGGCCAGGGTGTTCCCGATGCTACCCGAGAAGCTTTCGACCAATCTCACTTCCCTCAATCCCGGGGAGGATCGTCTCGCCATGGTTGTGGAATTGGTGGTGGAGGCGGACGGCACGCTTCACGATTCCGGGATCTATCGGGCGCAGGTGACAAACCACGCCAAGCTCGCCTACCGCAGTGTGGCCGCCTGGTTGGACGGGAAAGCCGGCCCACCGGAGGCGCTGGCGGCTGTCCGGGGACTGGACGAGACGCTGCGCCTCCAGGACAGCACGGCTCAAAGGATGAAGGCCTACCGGCATGTCCATGGGGCGCTTAGCCTGGAAACCATTGAGCCCAAGGCTCTCTTCGACGGAGATCAAATCCAGTCTCTGGAAGTGGAGGAGAAGAATCGCGCCCGGGACATCATCGAAGACCTCATGATCGCTGCCAACGGCGTGACGGCTCGCTATCTCTCATCCATGAAGTTCCCATCGATCCGCCGCGTCGTGCGGACCCCCAAACGTTGGGACCGGATCGTCGCTTTGGCCGGGGAACGCAAGTTTGCGCTCCCGGACACCCCAGACTCCAAAGCGCTGGAGCAGTTTCTCATCAAGGAGAAGGCAGCGGATCCCGTTGAATTCCCCGACCTCTCGCTGGCTGTCATCAAGCTCCTGGGCGCTGGAGAATACATCGCCGAGCTCCCCGAAGGGAACGCCCCGGGCCACTTCGGCCTTGCCGTCAAGGACTATGCCCATTCGACGGCTCCCAATCGGCGCTATCCCGACCTGCTCACCCAGCGCTTGTTGAGGGCGGCGGTAGACGATCAGCCGGCACCGTACCGCAAGGAGGAGCTGGATGTCCTGGCCGCCCATTGCACCCAAGGAGAAGACGCGGCCAACAAGGTCGAACGCCAGGTCGCCAAATCCGCGGCGGCCCTCCTGCTCCATTCCAGAGTCGGGGAGCAGTTCGATTCGATCGTCACCGGCGCTTCCGACAAGGGCACCTGGGTCCGGCCGCTCCATGTCCCGGTGGAGGGCAAGCTGATCCGCGGGTTTGAAGGGTTGGATGTCGGTGACCGGGTCCGCGTGCAGTTGACGTCCGTGGACGTTCAGCGCGGCTTCATCGACTTCCAAAGGGTCCGGTCCTCAAGGCCGAGGCCCTGAGACTCCGGTTGTCGCCCCCTATCCAAGGAGGCTTTGCATGAAGAAGCGGGCAGGTTTGTGGATCGATCACCGCAAGGCCGTGATTGTGACGATATCGGAGGAAGGGGAAGAGTCCCAGGAGATCACCTCCAACATGGAGAAACACGTCCGCTTCACAGGCGGGACGGACACCGAGGACGGGTCGGCGGAGGACGTCCGGGACCGGCAGTTCGGCAACCATCTCAACAGCTATTACGACCGGGTCGTAGAAGTCGTTCGCGGTGCCGACTCGATCCAGATCTTCGGCCCCGGCGAGGCCAAGGGTGAGTTGAGAAGTCGCCTCGAGCATCAGGGCCTCAAGAGCCGCGTCCTTGCCATAGAAGCCGCGGACAAGATGACGGATCGCCAGATCGCAGCCAAGGTTCGAGAGAGCTCCCCGGGCTAGATCGAGACCGGAAGGCCGAGACCACGCCGACCTACGGCAACCGACAGCAGCGGAACAAGGAGGCCGACATGAAGGACAAACGACAGGTCACCATGGAGGAAGCACGCACGACCGGAAAGGAGTTGGGGCTTGACTGGGGGGCGATCGATCTGGAGCAGTTTCGGCGAGGGCTCGAGGTAGAGCTCGAGCACGGCGCCCGCGATCCGGAGACCGACGTAACCCATGACGACCTGATCCTCACCGGCAAGATCGCCCTGGCCCACCTGAAGGAGATACGAGACTACTATACGCGGTTGGACCAGCTCGAGGCCGGGGCCAAGATCCAAGCCTAGGCGACGGCCTCAGGCCGTCGGGGTCCTGCTGCCGAGACAAGGCCGAGGGGCGGCGTGGCACTCCGTAGCGCTGCGAAGCGCCCCGGCGTGACACATGCGCCGCACTCCGCACGCGCAGCGCTGCGCAGTGCAGGTGAGCATAGGGGAAGCAGAGGGCAAATCCCACCGTCGCTTCTGGATCACAGGCGGGCAAAGGCGGCCCACAGGGCAAGAGCATCCCAGGGGAGGCCAGCACGGTCAGTTGGCCACAGCTGATGTCTCTGATCAAGAGCACCGATTGGTCGGCCCATCAGTTGTACGTCGAACATGTCGACCATTGGGACGTGCTGCCGATTGAGGCCTCCAGCGGTGAGAGCTAGCGTTGTCTGGCCTTCAGGAGTATCGCGGTAGAATGCCTACAGCGGTCGAGATGGACGGGAAGTTCATCTCGAGGCGGCAAGGCGGCCCTTTCAAAGGAGAGGAAGCCAAGGATATGAAGACACATCTGGCTATTGTCATGCTCGCTGGAGTGTTCCTGGTGACGTCATGCGGCGCTCCGCCTCGAGGGACTTCAGCTGCGACACCCGCTGAGAAGCCTTCGCCGAGTCCCGCAGCGCTACAGGGAGAAGGGCCTACACAAAGCCCGGAATCTGCTTGGCAAGCCTACACAAATGCAGAAGCAGGTTTTGGCATTCGATATCCTTCCACCTGGCAAATGGAAGCCCTGCCGGATGACAACGCAGGGCAGCTGCATCGGGTTCTGTTCCGTGGGCCGGAAGGCGGTCTGCAATTGGAATGGGGAACGGGAGTCGGGGGGGCTTGTCCCGAGGGGTATCAACCTCTCAAGGTCGCACAAGGGGATCTTCCCGCCTGTCACATTCAGAACGCAGATGGCACAGAGCAGTGGAGCCTTGCCGGGAGACAATTGGGCCAGATCTCCTTCACTGCAACTGCCTACACCAGCAACACAGACGCGAGCAGCAGGGACCTTGTTTTGCAGATCCTATCGACATTGAGCTTTCCCTAGTCCATCCGCCCAACAACTCGCTGGAGCCCATACAGGACGCTTCGCGACCGACTCGGCCGGCTGCGGTGTTTGGTTCCGGCGCAATACTAGTCTTGGGCTGGCCGGGTGGCGAACTTGGAACGTCTGTCGGCCTTGTCCCAGCGGGAACAGCGGGCAGGCAACCCGGCCCATGGAGGATGCTCGTCCAGACTCCTGCGATGAGTTGGTGTGGGACGGTACGGACTTGTCGTGGTACGCTACCGCAGAGGCTGCCGCTGTCGGCTGCGGCGCCAAATCTGGAGGCGTGAGGAACACCGCGATGACCCCATCAAAGGCACGTTTGCCACTCCGTATGGCCTTCCCCAGTGGCCTGATCCTTTTCGCCATCCTGGGGTCGGCTTGTGGTCTGCAAGCATCGGCCTCGCCACCGCCCCCGACCGAAGCCCCACTTCCTTCGGCACAAGCGCCTTCGGCGAGCGCTGCACCAGGGACGACAGTCGTATACACCAAGGATGGGGATATCCTGGTCTGGGACGACGTCTCCGGCGAGAGTCGGAAGATCTTCGATTCCGGCGACGTCATCCGCGTTGAACTGAGCGACGACCGCCAGTTGGTAGCCTTCCTGCGCCGCTCGATCGTCCAGACAGGTGACGCCGAATGGCGTGAGGAATCCGCCTTGTGGGTCGGTGGTCTGGGCAGCGAGAATCCACGCGAGCTCGTCTCGGCCGGCACGCTGCGCGGCCTTCTCGGCGCCTCTGAGAGGTATTCGTCGAACATTCCCGAAATGACCTGGATTCCGGGGACGCACCGCCTGCTGTACAACGGGTGGACCTACCTGGTTCAGGCCGAGGGGGAATCCCACGCCTTCCCGGTCGGATTGTTCTCGGTGGATGCGGACCAAGGAACGCAACAGGTCCTGGTGGCAGCTGAAGGCCCCCAGCGTTTTGTCGTCTCGCCGGATGGCCGGCAGGTCGCCCTACTGACGCCAACGGCCTTGGCCTTCGTCGACGCCGACGGCAGCAACTTGCGACCGGATGCCATGACCTATGCCCAGGTGGGCGTGCCCGGTCCGCTCTTTCCTGTAGGGGTGTGGACCGAGGATTCGCATGCCTTCGTGGTGACTGGATCCTTCGAGCAGGGCCCGGCGGCCGAAATCGGCTTCGCGATATGGCGCGTCCCGGCTGACGGCTCGGCACCAGACCAACTCGCATCCATCAGCCGCAGTCATCCCGGCTCCGTCACCTTCTCTCCCGACGGGCGGTTCGCCGCCTACATCCAATACACAGACGCGGTCCCCGCAGACATAGCGGGATGGTTCATCACCCAACTCGGGGAGGGGGCAGGACCGTTGGCGGTTCCGCGGAAACTCGAACCCGGGTATCCAAGCCTCCACTGGTCGCCCGGCGGAAAGGCATTCACGGGGGCCTTAGCGGAGCTTTGCCCCGGTGCCACCACGGACAGCGAGATATGCGATTCGCCGATTTCCTGGGGTGGAACGGCTGCCGTCCAATGGCTCGACGCGACTCACCTGTTGCTGCTCACTCGCGACCCGTCGGCGCTGTTCCTCGAATCCCTGGATCCATCCGGCCAAATGGATCCGGCTTCTCTGCCCATCGATGTATGGCCGCTCGGGCAATTCGTGGGTCCGGAGAGTTTCTCTGCCATCGAAGCGGCCGGCGGATGAGGCCTTTCCGACTTCTCGCCGGAACATCCTGGCGGCGACGGTGGCGCTCTCACCCGAGTCAAGAGGTTCCGCGAGCAGCCGGCGGGAAGCTTGAATTGACGATCGGCGCCGAAGAGGTCCCGAAGGGGCGCACAAGCGCGGATGGTGGCGGTCAGCCCAGTGAAGGACGGGGCAGCGTTGGCGTCTCGTGAGCTAGAAAGGAACAGCGCCTCGTGGACGCCGTTTGGCTGGCCCTTTGCTGGGCTGGCCCCGTTGGGGTCGGAATCTTTCTCATGGGGCTTGGCGTTCTGTTCTGGGGGATCGCGAAAGTCACGAAGCGAGCCTAGCCGAAAGCCAGCCTCCCTTCCGCCACCCTCGCCTCATTTGCCGGCTGTACCTGGTCTTCTCGCCGCCTAACAACGCGATCGACGACGCAGCCGGCCCCGCGGGTGAGCGGGCAGCCCGCCGACCCCGCTGCTGGTGCCTAGTCTATCGAGAGGCAAATCCCGTCGTCGCCCCTCAATACGACCGCCATCGCAGGATCGCGAATTGGGGTCTCATCCAATCGAAGAGACTTCGCCGGACTTTCGGGATTCTGGTCAAAGGGCCCGCCCGCGAGGATCCCCTCAGACGGCCGGCACACGCGGCATACGCAGGCAATCTCTCATGAACCGTCTGCGGGAGACTCGTTCGAGACCGCTGTCCACGCGACGAACTCCCTCTGTTCCGGTCCCTCTCAGA
>DATIFK010000184.1:0-22432 GCA_035455265.1 Anaerolineales bacterium | reverse complement strand
AGGGCCAGCCGTTTGCCCTGGAAGATGGCGCCGTCATCAGTCTGGGGCCTAAGCTGAACATCCAATTCCGGATCGTGTCGGCGAAGGGCGCAACCCAGTAGATGGCCGGCAGGGGCGGGAAGGATTTCCCGACAAGCCGGGAACCGGCAGCCCTTACGAACGGGAACCTAGTTGTGCTATATGAGTACAGGCGCCGACGGCCGTCCCGCCAAGGGGAAGGCTCCCTCCGGGGACCGGCACAACATACAATGAACCGCGCCGGTGCGGGCCCAACGACCGGATCGCTTCCTGGGCACAGAGGCTAGCGGAAAGGTTGGTTGCCATGCTGCAACTCATGCGCGCCGGTCACGACGAGCTCCCGAAGATCTCCCAGTCTTTCCAAGCCGAGGCGGACAATGTCAAGCGCAGCCTCGACGGTTTGAAGAAGGTGATCGATAGGATTCAAAGCGGTGACTGGATCGGCGAAGGGGCCACCGCGTTCCTTCGCGAAATGCAGTCGGAAGTGATCCCGGCGATGCAGCGCCTGATACAGGCACTGGAACTTGGGGCGCGTGTCACGCTCCAGATCCATCAGATTGTCGAAGCGCTGGAGAGCGATATCATCCAGCTGTTCTCCGGCTGGCTGGCAGCCATCACCGGGGGCGGTTTCCTGGTCGGCGTCGCCGTCGCCGGGTTGGGTGGGTTCGGTGGCGAAGCTTCCGCAGGGTCCGCTGAGGGCGGTTCGGGAGGCGGTGGCGGCTCGGGAGGCGGTGGCGGCTCGGCCGAAGCTGAGCAGGCCGCCTCCGGCGGAGGCGGGGGCGGTGGAGGAGAAGGGGCCGGCGGAGGGGGTGGCGGCGGAGGGGGTGGCGGCGGCTCGTGGAGCGGCGAGATCGGGTTCAAGCAAGAGAAACCGGCGCCCGGTGGGCAACCGGCCGCCAGGCCCGGCCGACGTCGCAGCAGCGGTTGACCGCCACGGGCCGGACCTCGGCCCTCCAAGCGGAAACCTCGGCGACCGCCTGCCGCGCGCGGCGGGCGCCGGCCGTTCGGCTGGTCCTGCATTATCCGGGAATCGACACCATCGGAGCAGCGTGATGAAGATCGCATCCCTTCGGGTCTTGGTCTTGGCGGCCGTGCTGTCATCCTTGCTCGTCAGGGGTGAGCCGGCCTCGGCGCAGGCAGGCACGACCTACTTCATCACCAACGTCGACGCCAGCCTGTTTCCCACGGTGACCTTCCAGCTGCGCGCCCTCGACTTGAACAATCGCGTCGTCTCCGGACTGACCAACACCAACCTCACGGTCTACGAGAACGGCGAACAGGTGCCGGTCGGCAATGTCCAGGTGACGCCGCATGACGATGGTCCGATCACCTTCCTCTTCCTGATCGATCACGGCCGGCTGGCCAACTTCAGGGAGTTCGGCACCCAGAACATTCGCCAGGTGTTCAGCGCGCTCGTCGACAGCGGCGTGTTCGTGAACGGCAGGGACCAGCTCGAGGTGATGGTCAGGGAGAACATCAACTCCGACCGCACGGAACCCCGCCTCGGCCCGACTCAGCAGGGAGCCGATCTCACGACGTGGCTGGCCAACTACCCGTTCGAAGTGCGGCGCAGCACCAACAACACCAAGGGTCTGGAGGGCGTGGCCGACGCCATCACCGAGATGGGGAAGCTCGTGCCCGTCCCGGGCAGCCAGACCGCCGTCATCCTTCTGGTCACGCGCGCCATCGAAGACCCGGCCAGGTCGGTCGCCGTGGTGGCGGCGCAGAATCAGGCCAACCAGGCCAAGTCGGAATTCATCTCCATCTATACGTTCTCAACCGATTTCGGACAATCCAACAAAGACCCGCTCGAGATTCTCTCCGACATCTCGAACGGCCGGTATACCGCCCTCGACCGCGCCACCGCCGGCGCCCTGGCCCAGGACGCCTATCGGGAAATCAACACCCAGCGGCTTTACTACACGGTCAGCTACCAAAGCGTCCTGGCCGCCTCCGATCCACGCATCATCACCGCCAACAATCGCGATGTGCCGCCGGTGGGGGTCGTGGGCAACTATCAAGTTTCCCCTCAGCCGCCGAGCGTGACCCTGGATGAGCCGGATGCGGGCGCTGTGATCAGCCGCGAGGCTGTCTTGGATGCGGAGGGCAAACCCGTCTACAGTCCGAACACGCTGAAGGTCGTGGCCAACGCCTCCTTCCCCGACGGCTACCCGCGCAACTTCGTTTCCGCGGAACTGCTGGCGAATGGCGACTCCCAGGCAACCGTCTCTCCACCGCCCGGCTCGACTCAGGTGGAGTTGGAAGCGGACCTCTCGCAGTTCTCGACCGTCGGCTCCAACCCACTGACGCTGCAAGTGAAGCTCGTGGACTCGCTCGGCCTCGAGTCCTCGGCGCAAACGACCGTGTCGGTGGACGTCGCGTCGCCGCCGGGCCGGACTTCGCCGGTTGCCATCGGTGCGGTGGTCGTCTTGGGCCTGCTCTGCGTGGTCGGCGTGGCGGCGGTCACGCTCGGTGGAGGCTTCTTCGCCCTCCGCCGGCGCACGCCGCAGGGCGCCGCGCCCGCTGCCCGCCCTATGGCGGCCGAACCGTTGCACACGCTCCTAGCCGGCCGAGCCATGAAGGACCAGGTCCTGGCCACCCTCACGGTGTTGGAAGGCCCGAAGGGCTTGCTCGGAGAGGCGATCAACGTCGTCAAACCCACGACCGTGATCGGCCGCAACCCGCAGTCCACAGACATTCACTTCTATGCCGAGGAGGAGAGCTCGGTCAGCCGCGTGCATTGCACCATCCAGAAGGACGGCGCGACCTTCAAGCTCACCGACAATGGGTCCAGCGCAGGGACAAGGCTCAACGGGCGGGCCCTGCCGGCCAATGATCCGGTGGTCCTGGCGGACAACGACGAGATCGTCCTGGGGGACCTGGGTCGCCGCGGAGTCAAGATGCGCTTCAACGCGGTGAGCGAGCCCGGCGAGGTCAAGTACAGTGGCAGCGCCGATGACCGGACCCGCATCATGGACGAACCGCCACCCGACGACGATCAGTTCTCCAAGTACGTGGGCTGAGGAGAAAGCTGTGGCCGGGCGCGTGGGCATATCAACCACCGCCCGACGACCGCCGACCTTCCAAGATGGCAACCATCCTGCTGGGCAGCGACAGTAACCCGGGCGGCCGGAAGTACAACGAGGACCGCTGCGCCGCCGACCACCTGGTCACCCGTTCCGGCCTGAGGCTGGACGTGGCCCTGGTGTGCGACGGCGTCGGCGGCGAGGAGCACGGAGAACGCGCCGCCCAGCTGGCCGTCGATACCGTTTTCAGCTACTTGCGCACCGGGCCAGAGACCGAGGTCACCCGGCTGATCACCTCCGCCATCCGCGCCGCCAACGCCGCCATCTTCGCCGAGGCCGAACGCCTCGGCGGCAATCAGGCTATGGCTTCGACCTTGGTCCTGGCGCTGGTCGTAGACGGACTGACCCTGCATATCGCCAACGTCGGCGACAGCCGCGCCTACCTTTACCGCAACGGGACCGCGCAGCAGCTCACCCGCGATCACACGTTCGCCAATGTGATGGTGTGGCTGGGTAAGCTCACGCCTGAGGCGGCCGAGTCCAACCCGGATGCCAACAAGGTCATGCGCGCCCTGGGTCAGCACGCCGCGCTGCAGGTGGACCAGGGCATCTATCTGACCACGACGGACTACGGGGAGGCGAATGCCTTCGGTCGCGCCGGATTTCCGCTGCGGGCGGGCGACTCCATCCTTCTATGCTCGGACGGGCTGATCAAGGACGCCCCCTCCACCGGCCAGCCGCTGATCACCACGGAGGAGATTGCCCGCACCCTGCAGACGGTCGAAGGCCCCGCCGCAGCCCAGGCCGTGATCAGCGCGGCGCTCGGTCGCATCCCCATCGGCGATCCGGTGGACAACATCACGGTGGCCGTCTTGCAGACCGAAGATCCGGCGCGGGCGGTCAACCGCCTCCAACAGCAGGCCGCGCAGCAGCGCCGTCAGCGCACGCGCCTGGCGTTGGTGGCTCTCGCCGTGGCCATTCCCCTCATCGGCCTGTTGGTCCTCACCGTAGGGGCGTTCGCGGGATTCTTCGCCCTCAACCGGCGCACGCTGAACACGACTGCCACCTACCTGGCGCGCGGCACGGCCCAAGCCCTGCTCGGGACCCGGACCGCCGAAGCCTGGACCTCTACCCCGACGGTGGCTTCGCCCACGCCCTTTCCGACCCTCGTCCCCGGCGAGATCGGCAAGCTCTTCGATGCCCGACAACTGCTGAGCGTTCTGCTCGGCGACAATCGGCTGATCCTGGTGCCCGGCGGTGAGGCGTGGTTCATCGCCGTGAACCATCGCGGGTTTGGCGCCAACGCCTACATCCACCTCGACAGCGGCACGCAGATTCAACTGAAAGCGGTCACGGACGCGAACGTCGAGGCCCGCCTTCTGGAGGGAAGCCGCATCTTCGTCCAGAGCGGGCCGTATCCGAACGGGTCTGAGATCGAGGTGGGTGGATGGCCGGTGGTCTTGAGCGTGCGCGGATGCCTTGGAGCGGAGCACATCGATGCGGACGCGCTGACGGCGCTATGCTTCCAGGGTGTCTGTAGCCTGAGTCTGGATTTCGGCGTCACGACGGAAACCCTTGGGGCCGGTCAATCGGTGACGTTGGACGCCAACCGGCTTGAGTCCTACTTGCCGCGCTCGTTCTCGGCCGCCGACGCATCGCCGTACTGGGACCTGCTCCAACGAACGACGGCGGGGCAGATCGATGCTCATTTGTGCAACGTGGCCGCACCTCCGGTGATCACTTCAACTTCCCCACCGCAACGTCAACCGGGTCGGCCGCCGGCCGCCACGAACACACCCGTCCCGCCGACCGCCACGAACGAGCCCCCGCCGCCGCCGCCGCCGCCGGACACCCCGGTGCCGCCTACGGATCCACCTGCCACACAGGGAACCCCATAGCCCGCTAGCCATCCGGCAAGGTAACGAAACCGAAATGGAAACGGGAAGAAGCATCCGCCAGGGCCGGATGCTTCTTCTTTCGTCGCGGATCCCTGATAGTCGCCCTGAGCGAGGCGAGCCCCGCAGGGGCGAGCGCAGTCGAAGGGCGCCCTTGCCTACTCTCAGACGAAACCAGCGCCCTTCGACTTCGGCCGGAGTTGAGTAGCTCCCGCAACCCAAGACGCATCCCGGCCTTCGCTCATGGCGACTGGTCGGGCTGGTCGTGGAAGCTGGATGGCGAACCCCAACTCCTTCTTGACGGGTCCACCCTTCGGGCCGCGAAGTTGATAGTCGCCCTGAGCGAAGCGAGCCCCGCAGGGGCGAGCGCAGTCGAAGGGCGCTCGGGACAGCCGTCCAGGGCCGCAAGGCTGGGCACTCAACCGTCCCGCGGACCCTTCTTCCTCTTCCGAGAACCCGCGAGGACGTCATGGACCTTGTCAACACCTCCCGAAATCAGCGCCTCTTTCTTGGAGCGACTCCACCCTTTGATCTGGCGCTCTCTTTCCCTGGCTTGCCGTTCCGTAGGAAAGGATTCCCACCAGACAAGACGGACGAGCCTTCGCCAGAAGGTGTACCCGTCCGCCATGTAGCCTTGCTAATGTTGCGCCAGGCGGCTCTCTAGGTCGGTTGTCAGGCCCACATAGTAGCTGCGATCAGCACACTTGAGGATGTAGACGAAGAAGCGAGGCATGCGGTCCCCCTGGTGCAAACCCTGCCGATCGTGTTTCTGGATTCTGTCTGCGCCCTTCGACTTCGGCCGGAGTGGTAAGAGTCCCGAAATCCAATAGCCGTTCCGGCCTCCGCTCAGGGCGACTAGTCGCGCTAGTCGTGGAAGCTAGATGACGAACCCGGCCTCCTTCTTGCCAGATCAACCCTTCGGGCCGCGAAGTTGATTATCGCCCTGAGCGGAGCGAGCCCCGCCAGGGGTAGCGCAGTCGAAGGGCGCTCGCGGTACCCCGCTTGGCGAATCAGAAGGTCACCTCTTCGGGCCGGAGCGCTAGTCGCCCTGAGCGCAGGTCCTGGGGCCTAGCTCATCAGATTGAACGTCAACCGCACGCGCCCAACCTGGATCGTCTGCCCGGCGGTCAGCGGGTGCAGAGTGCCTTGCCGGATCCGCGTCCCGTCCAGGTAGACCGGGTTGCGGCCCTGGATGTCCTCCAGAGAGAACTGACCGCGCTTCTCCGTGATGCAGGCATGGTGGCGGGAGACCGTCGGCAGTTCCTCGACCGTCTCCAGATCGACCGCCAGGAGACGGTTGTTCATGGGATTGCGGTGGTCCTTGCGGCCGATGACGGCCGGTTGCCAGGTGAGATCGTACTCGGCCAGGGTGCTGTCTTCGGCCAGCCAGACGCGCTTGAAGGGTTTGCTGAAACGCTGGCGCTCGCCATGCCGAATGGCGTCCATGGTTCCGGTCGCTTCGGCGACGCGCACGCAAAGCAGCGTGCCGCCCTCCTCCACGCCCGCCAGATCGAGCGGGGTTTCGAGCGCCAGCGGCTCGGATACTTTGCCGAGCTTCAATTGGAACTCGCCGTCCAGGTTGAACTTGTCTTTGACCGTGGCGATCAGGTTGCCCACCGTCAGGCTGCCGCGCACGTTCACCCGCTTGGCGCCGATGTTATCAGCTTGAATATCCAAGGTGAGATTCCTGCGATCCATGCTTCAACCCTTCTTCTTGGACTTTCCGTCCGCCTTCTTGCGGGACGGCATGGGGACCAGGTGGGTGGCTTCGGGAATCGCCGCAAACTCCTTGGCCATTTCCGCCTGCATGGCCATCAGCTGCTCCAGGTCTGCCAGGCTCTCGGTCTGCGGCACGGCCGCGGCGCCCTCCGGAACGCTCACCACCGCCCCACCCAGAGACGTCAGGTCTCCGGCGGTATAGCTCCAGGTGGCGCGGCTCCGGTACTTCGAGCGGATGCCGTTCATCAACTGGACGAGTTGCTCCTCACCGGTCAGGCCGCCCTTGCCATCGACAAACGGCATGGCGATCTGCACCAGGGGAGCCTGGACGGACTTCACCAGGAAGCCTCGGCCCGGCGGCAGGTCCTTGAATCCCGAGAAGTCGCCTCGAATGCCCATGTAGCGCACATGCTCGACGTCCTGGAGCACCAGGGTGTAGCGTGCGCTCTCCACTCGACGGCGCAGGTCGTTGCCGCTCCCGCGCATGATGTCGAGCGTCCCGCCCAGGACGAAGTGAAGGTTCTTGCCCTTGCCCACCACACTGAGTCCGGTCAGGCCGACTCCGCTGCGGTTCAAGACGTCGGAGTCGTCATAGTGGTCGATGATCACGAAGATGGAGCGCTTCGTGTTGTCCACCGGCTTGAACCCCGGCTTGCCGCGCAGATCCTTGATGACCTCTTCGTCGTACTCGGCGCTCAGCCGCCGGACGACCGCGTCCAATTCCTCGGCGTTCGTGACCGTCGCCAGGACGTGCGGCAGCTTGTCCAGCGTAGTATCGGCGCCGGCGCCGAAGTTGAAGAAGCGCCGGGCGGCGTCGGAGGGATCGACCAGGATCATGGCCACCCGTTCCGGAGGGTAGCAGTGGGCCAGCGACAGGACCAGAGAACGCAGCGTGGTCGTCTTGCCGGACACCGGGGGTCCGATCACGATCCAGTGGGGCCCCTTGGCGGCGAACTCGATCATCGTCGTCTCGCGGTCCAGGTCGTTGATGCCCAGGGGCACCGCCAGCTGGGCCTCCCCTTCGCCCAGAGGCGGCAGGAGACTGGCCAGATCGAGCGTCAGGGCGAGAGGCTCCACCGGCTTGGGCCGCTTTGACTTGAGGGTGGGAGTCTTCTTCTCGAGCGCCTCCCAGGCCTGCGCCATCCGCTGCACCAGATCGCGGTAGGGGTCGACCGGTTCGGTCGTCGTCGGCACGCCGGTCTGGAACTCGAGCGGGACCGGCTGTCCGTCGAGCATCTCGACCACCAGGCCTCGGCCGGGGACGTCGTTGAACCGCGTCCAGCCGCGGCCGACGATCATCGTGTAGTCCGAGATGTCGGCCTGGGTGAAGGTGATGCGCTGCGCCAGCAGGTTGAAGAGCTTGCTGGGCACATCGTTCAGCAGCGCGGCGGCCATGGCGAAGTACACGCCGAACGTCCGCCCATCGCGCACCAGGGTGATGAGCTCGCCCAGGTAGTTTTCGTACGTCTCCTTGAACTCGGCGACGTTGTCGATCACCACCAGCACGGCCGGGAAGGCCGCCTCGGGATTGGCGGCGTTGTACTCGGCGAGCGAGTCGAACGCCTGAAGCTTGCGCTGGCGTTCGTCGATCGTGTTGCGGATCATGCGGAACAGTCGCTCGACGCGATCGGGTTCATTCCCTTCGACCACGCCGGCGACGTGCGGCAGGGTCCGCAGGGACTTGAGCCCGCCGCGCCCGAAATCCAACGCGTAGACATGCAGCTCGGCTGGCGAGTGTTGGGCCGCCAGGCAGACGACCAGCGACTTGAGGAAGGTCGTCTTGCCGCGGCCCGAGGCGCCGAACACGATCAGTGGGTCGCCGGCGACATCGATCGTCAGCAGCCGCTGCTGGGCAAGATAGGGATTGTCGATCACCCCCATCGTCGCCTCGACCGGCATCGGGCCCTTCTTCCAGTCGAACGGCTCCCAGACCGACTTGGAGTCGGAGGTTTCCATCCATTTCTGCACGGCCGGGGCGAGGATGACGTTCGGGATGGCGGCGTCCTTGAAGATGTAGGCGGCATCGACCGGCCGGTTCAAGGGCAGCTCGTTCGGCAGCGGATCGGGCCACGGTTTGAACTGCCCCGGGATACCCTGCTTCTTGGACTCAGCCGCCAGGGCTCCGACCAGCCATCCGAGGAATGAGCGCGGCGGATCGTTCTGCTTCTGGAGGGCGTCCAGGATCTCCTCGGCGGGGTAAGCGGAGTCTGGCCGGCTGGCGTCGTAAGAGGCGCCCGAATAGGCCGCCTGGAATTCGCTGACCGGGCCACCGCCCACCTGCAGGTAGCCGCGGCCGGGGATCCCCGGCAGCGTGGCGGCGTCGTTCCGCCCGAGCATTTCTCGGCTGTCGTCCGCCGTCTCCACCCGCAGGCACAGGCGGAACTTCATGTTGGCTTTCATCTGGTCGGTCACCGCGCCGGACGGCCGCTGCGTCGCCAGGATGAGCGTCACGCCGAAGGCCCGCCCCAGCCGGGTGATCTGCTCGAACTGGAGCTTGTAGTCCGGGTTCGCCTGGATCATCTCGGCGAACTCGTCGACGATGACGAACAGATGCGGGAACGTGTCCGGGAAGGGCGAGTCCGGCTTGAGCGTCGGGATGACCTTCTTGCGATAGTCCACCAGGTCGGCCACGCCGGCCTTGGCCAGGATCTCAGCTCGGCGATCCATCTCGGCCTTGATAGCGACGAAGATGCGATCGACGGCGTTGCCCTCCAGGTTGGTGGCCATATCGACCACGTGCGGGAGCTGGCGGAACGGCTCGATCGTCGCCCCGCCCTTGTAGTCGACCAGCACGAAGTTGATGATGCGCGGGTCGTACTTGATCGCCAGCCCGGCGATCAACGTCTGCAGCAGCTCAGACTTGCCCGAGCCGGTGGTGCCGGCGACCATGCCGTGGACTCCGTCCCCGCCGGGCTTGGCCGAAAAGATCAGACTGCGGACCTCTTTGCTGCTGACCATGGCGAGCGCGCCCGAGAGCCATTCCTGGTTCTCCGGCTTCATCGAGCGCTTCCACTGCTCGGCGATGCCCAGGTCGCCGATCAGGTCGATCCGGCGCCCTTCCATCCGCTGGTACATCTCCAGCAGGGTGATCGCTCGGGGGATCTCGGCACTCGGCCGCTTGCCACCGACGGCGTCCCAGGCGGCGAGCATCGTCTCGGCCAGGCGCGCGTACGGGTCCTTTTCCCCGTCGATGAAGGGAACCCCGAGGTGGAATTCCAGCGGTTGTCCCTCCAGCGCGGCCAGTCCGCGGCCCGGCAGGTTGGGCAGGCTGATGGAGGTTCGCCCGACGATGTCGATGTACATCCCGGCATCCGGCAGGGTGAAGGTGATTCGCTGGCCCATGACGTTGTAGAGCTTGGCGGGCAGCTCGCCGGGGACGGTGGCGGTGATGACAAAATGCACGCCGAACTGGCGCCCGTCGCGCACCAGGCTGATCAGATCAGGGATCAGGTACTCGAAGTTCTCCTTGAACTCGGAGAAATTGTCGATGGCGACGATCGCCGAGGGCAGCAAGGCCTCGGGGTTGTCCAGCTTCTGGGCGTTGAAGTCCTCCCGCGAGGGGTAGTTCGCCAGCCGCTCCTGGCGTTCGTTGAGCATACCCCGCACCATGCGGAAGAGGGCCTCGATGCGGTCCGGGGTGACGGTGTCGATGACGGCCCCGCAATGCGGCACGTTGCGCAGCGAACGCAGTCCGCCGCGGCCGAAGTCGAGCGCATAGAAGTGCAGATCGCGCGGGCTGTGGCGGGCCGCCAGGGCCAGCACGAGCGACTTGATGAAGGTCGACTTGCCGCGCCCGCTGGCCCCGAACACGACGATCGGGTCGCCGGCCACATCGACGTTGAACAAACGCTGGATCGAGTGATAGGGATCGTCCATCACACCGATGGCGGCCTTGAGCGGCAGGGGCGTCTTCCAGTCGAACGGTTTCCACAGCCCGGCCGCCTGCTCCGGCTTCTTCGGGACGGCGTCGATCCAGGCGGCCACCTCGGGCGCGAGGATGGTCCTGTCCTCGGGGACATCCGGGAGATAAGAGGCGTCCACCGGGCGGTTGAGCGGGAGTTCGGCGGGCAGAGGATCGGGCCACGGCTTGCGCTGCTTGGGGATCTTTTGCTTCTTAGCCTCGGCCCCCAATGCCCCTACCAGCCACATGAGGGTCGAGCGCGGCTTTTCGCTCGTCCCCAGCGCCTCCAGGATGCCCTCGGTAGGATACTGGGGATCGGGCTTCTCGTCGGTGTACGGCGCGCCCGACCAAGCCACCTGCACCTCGGAGAGAACCTCGGAGCCGGCCTGCAGGTAGCCGCGCCCGGCAATCTGCGGCAGCCGGGCCGCATCGGGTTTGTTCAACAACTCCTTGCTGTCGTCGGGCGTCTCCATCCGCAGACATATGCGGAACTTCATGTTGGCCTTCATCTGGTCGCTGACGACCCCGGAGGGCCGCTGCGTCGCCAGGATGAGGGTGACGCCAAAGGCCCGCCCCAGGCGGGTGATCTGCTCGAACTGCGTGCGATAGTCCGGGTTCGCCTGGATCATCTCAGCGAACTCGTCCACAACGACGAACAGGTGGGGGAACGTATCCGGGTACGGCGAACCCGGCTTGAGGGATGGGATGACCTTCTTGCGATACTCCACCAGGTCGGCGGCGCCCGCCTTGGCCAGGATCGCCGCCCGGCGATCCATCTCCGCCTTAATGGCGACAAAGATGCGCTCGACGGCGTTGTACTCCAGGTTGGTGGCCACATCCACGGTGTGCGGAAGCTTGCGGAAGGGCTCCACCGTCGCCCCGCCCTTGTAGTCGACCAGCACGAAGTTGATGACGCGCGGGTCGTAGCGAATGGCCAGGCCGGCGAGCAAGGTCTGGAGCATCTCGGATTTGCCGGAGCCGGTCGTGCCGGCGACCATGCCGTGGACGCCGTCGGCCTGGGCCTGGAAGACGAGCGAGCGGATATCGCGGCTGCTGATCAGCCCAATCGGCCCGCGCAGCCACTCCTGGTTCTCGGGCTGCATCGACCGCTTCCACTTCTCGGTCACCTGCAGGTCGCTGAGCACCTCGATCTCGCGGCCCTCGATCATCTTGAACATCTCGAACAGGGTGATCGAGCGTGGCAGTTCGGCCGCCGGCCGCTTGCCGCCCAGCGCGGTCCACACCCGCTCCATTCGCTGGGCGATGTCCTGGTAGACGTCGAACTGATCGACGTCCTGCATCATGTCCGGCTGGCCCGGCACGCCCACCTGGAACTCCAGCGGCAGGACCTTGTCCTTGACGGGCATGGCGATCAGCCCGCGTCCGGGGACGTTCTCGAAACTGCGCGAGCCCGGGCCGACGATGTCGAGGTACAGGGAGCGGTCCGCCTGGGTGAAGGTCAGGCGCTGGGTGAACAGGTTGTACAGCTTGCCGCCCAGGTCGGCGGGCGTGTTGGCGGTCACGACGAAGTAGACGCCGAAGGCGCGCCCATCGCGCACCAGCGCCATCAACTCCGGGAGCAGGTGCTCGTAGCTCTCCTTGAACTCGGCGAAGTTGTCGACGACGACCACGATTTCCGGCAACGTGTCCTTCGGGTTCTTTACGTTGTGGTCAGCCAACGAGAGGTACTTGGAGAGACGCTCCTGCCTCTCGTTGACGAAGTTGCGCAGCATGCGGATCATCTGCTCGACGCGCGCCGTCTCGGACGAATCGATCGAAGCTCCCACATGCGGCAGCGCCTTGATCGATTTCAAGCCGCCGCGCCCGAAGTCGAGCGCATACAGGTGCAGTTCGTTGGGGGAGCGGGTGGCCGCCAGGGCTGTGAGCAGTGTCTTGATGAAGGTGGTCTTGCCCCGCCCCGCCGAGCCGAAGACGATGAGCGGGTCGGTGGACAGATCGATCGTCAGCAGGCGTTGCTCGGCCCGGTAGGGATTGTCCACGAAACCGATGTCCGCCTGCAGCGGCAACGGTTCCTTCCAATCGAACGCCGGCCACAGATTCTTGTCGCCGGTGTTGTTGAGCCAACCGTCGATGATCGGGTTGATGACGATGGTGCGGTCGGGTCCCAACGACCGATCGGTGTTGAGGTACTTGGCGTCGAGCGGGTCGGTGAGTGACAGGTGTTCCGGCAGCGGATCGGGCCACGGCTTGGTCTGGACCGGGACGCCGTCGCGCTGGGCGCGCACGGCGGTGGTGCCGACGATCCAGTCGAGCACGTTGCTCGGGGTTTCGCCGGCTCGCATGCCGAGCGCTTCGGAAATCTCCAGGGCGGAGTACTGGGGCGCGTCGGCGGAGGCGCTCGCGTCGGGCAGGGCCTCGTCATCGAGCCAGATCACGTCCCGCAGAACGACGGTGCGCTCGTCGTTGTAGGGTGCCCCAGCCCAGGCCACCTGAATGGGCTGCAGCAAGTCGCTGCCGACCTGAACGTAGCCTCGCCCGGCCTTGTTGGGCAGGAAGGAGGCCTCGGGCCGGCCGAGCAGTTCCCGCGAATCGTCCGGCGTCTCGACCCGCAGGCAGGTGCGCAGCTTCATGTTGGCGCGCATCTGATCCGTGACGACTCCCGCCGGACGCTGCGTCGCCAGCAGGAGCGAAACGCCGAAAGCGCGGCCCAGGCGCGTGATGCTTTCAAACTGCAATTTGTAGTCGGGATTGGCGACGATCATCTCGGCGAATTCGTCGACGATGATGAACAGGTGGGGAAACGTCTTCGGCAGCGGATCGTCCGGCCCGAGGCGCGGGGCGACCTTCTTGCGATATTCGACGAGGTCCCTCGCCCCGCTGCGCGCCAGCAGCCCCGCCCGCTCCTCCATGACCGCCTGGATCGCCACGAACATGCGCTCGACGGCGCTGGCCCCCACGTTGGTGAGCAGGTCCACGACGTGCGGCAGTTTGCGGAACGGCTCGAAGGCGGCGCCGCCCTTGAAGTCCACCAGGACGAAGTTGACGATGCGCGGGTCGTACTTGACCGCCAGGCCGGCGACGAGCGTCATCAGCAGTTCCGATTTGCCCGAGCCGGTGGTGCCGGCGATCATGCCGTGCACACCGTCTTCCTTGGCCGAGAAGACCAGGTGGCGGGCCTCACGGCTGCTGATGAGGCCGATGGGTACGCTCAACCACTCCTGGTTTTCCGGTTTCAGGCTGTACGCCCAGTTCTCCTGAAGCGGAATCTTGTCGACGGTCGCAATCCGATGACCCTCGACCAGCGACATCATCTGGAGCAGTTCGACGGACGGCGGTAGATCGGATCCGGCCGGGCGCACCAGCTCCAGCCGCCGCAAGCGGGCGGCGAACTGCTGTCGCGCCTCGGTCGGCTTGAGCAGGTCGGCCACGCCCAGATAGCGCGGGGTGTTGAGGCCGACCTCGATGTAGCGGAAGACCACCTGCTCGCCGACCGCCGCCACGTCGATCATCGCCTGGCAGTCGCTTGGGATCTTGGAAGGCTCATCGACCAGGAAGATGATCGCCGCGCCCAGCGTGGGGCCGTCGCGGTTGAGCGTAGCGACGACGTCTTCCGAGGCGACATCCTTCAGCGGGGTGTTCGCCGGCGCCTCCCCCAACAGGTCCACCACGATCAGGAGGAACGGCAGGGTCACTTCGGCCGCAGCGCCGCCCTTGCCCTCGTCCTTGTCCTTCATCTCGTTGAGGCGGACCTGGCGCTGGTCCAGCTCCTTCTTGATGCGTTTCCAGAAGGAGCGCACGTCCCCCGCCTTGGGCGAGAAGCACAACTGATCCGACGGCACGGGTGCGCCGGTGTCGTCGTCGTCTCCGAAGCCGCGGACGATGCAGTGGGGCAGCCACTCGGCCCATTCCCAGCTGCTGCGGGAGCTGGGATGGCCGATGACGTACAGGCGCGAATCTTGAGAGGAGTGGAAGGTGCAGAAGTGGGCGGCGACGGCGCGGGCGAAGTCGGCCGTCTGGGTGGGGTTCTTGCCGAACACACCCAGCGAATGCCGCGGCGGGGCGAACAAGCCGGAGACGGCCTCTTCCTTCTCGCGGTCCTTCGATTTCTGCTTCTCCTGCCCGTCCTCCTCGGCGATAGGCCGCAAGGGGATGGTGATGGGGACGTCGCTCAGGATCTCGGAGTCGGATGCCAGGCGCTGAGCGTCCTTCCACAGCGGCGCGGCATCGAGGTCGCTGGAGGCCTGCTCGATCTTGTACACCACGCTGGACGGGCGGCTGCCGATGCCCAGTCGGATCACGCCGAAGTCGCGGTCACTCGGGCGGCGTTCCCAGATGCGGGAGCCGAAGCGGCTCGTCTCCTTGCGGGCGGCGATCTCCAACAGGGCAGGCACGTCCGGGTAGTTGTAATGGAAGAACATGCGCTGCGTGTTGTGCGAGCGCAACATCTCCTGGCGCATCTCTTTGAGCCGCGCCAGGTAGGCCTCGCCCATGGCAGCCGACTTCTTCCGTTCGGAGCGGAGGGTGATCACTCCGAAGACGACCGAGGCGCCCATGGCCAGACCCATCGGGATGATCATGCCCATGTTGCCCGAGCCGGAGGCGAAGATGAAGCCGACAATCGTGATCAAGGGAAGGAGCAGCGCCACGAGTCCCTGCAGACCGCCCTCCTTCGGTTCGGGCGGTTTGGGAATCCTGACCTCACCCGTGGTGAGCTCCGGCTGGACGCGAGGTGGGCGATCGATGTATTCGAGAGGCATGGGAACTCCCCTACCGCTGGGAACTCGGCGCCAGGCGGCCAAGTCGATTCCGGCTGGCGGATTCCGGAAGCCGTCAGACGGCCTGGTTTGACACGACGAACATCATGACCTAGAATCAGGCATTATAGCCCTACGAGGTCGTGTGTCAACCAGCCGCACCCCAGGAGCCGATGCCGAATGAGCCTCGCCCGGTTCTGCGACCGATGCAAGCGACTGACCATGGACGGCAACCTGTGGTGCCAGGACAAGGATTGCCCGGCCGAGCAGGGCTTTCCGGTGTTCGCCTATGGCGACACCCTGAGCGACCTGAAGGTCACCAAACTGATCACAGTCTGGCGCACGGGCGCTCTGTACGAAGCACTGCGCGGCAAGCAAACCGTTTGGCTCAAGGTGGCTCACGCCGACCCGGAATGCGAAGATCGGCTCAAGCGCGAGGCCGCCTTCCTCGAAGCCATCGGTGGCCTCGCCCGGAAGCCGTCCCTTCTGCGCTCCCTGCGGCCCGACCCCTATCCGGTCCACCTGAAGCTGCTCCCGCCCTACCCTACTCCCTCGAAGCGGCATCACGGAGAGATCTCGTTTCGCGGCGAGCCCAGGGTCTTCACCGTGCTCCAGCCGGTCCAGGGTTCTCTGCTCAGCGACCGGCTCCTGGAGACCCCGCAGGTCTGGCACTATGAAGCCGCCTGGGTCGCCGTGACTCTGGCTCGGGCGCTCCGTCCCCTGGCCTCGCGCAACGTCGCCCACCTCTCGTTGGCGCCCAACTTGGTGATGGTCGATGTGGACGCCGAGGGCCACTGGCATCCCACCCTTCTGGATTTCGGTTGGCTGTGGGACGGCAGCGTCGACGGCGCCTACCTGGAAGGCTTGATCCCGCGCTTCACCCCCGCCTACGCCGCCCCCGAGGTTCTCGCCGGGCGGGGCGTGGCCGTCGGGCCAGCCTCGGACACCTACTCCCTGGGACTGATCCTGTACGAGATGCTGGCGGGCCGGCCGGCGTTCGAGCCCTACCTGAAGCGGGACGACCAGGTCCGGCGGGTGGTGGCGCAGAATCCGTCTCCGCCGGCGATCGACCGGCCGGAGCTTGAAGCCTCGGGCGTCGTCAAGATGGTATCCAAAGCGATTTCGCCGACCGACCGTTATCCGAGCGTGCTGCAGTTGGCGAAAGCGCTGACGTCCGTCTACGGCTCTCCGCCGGAAACCCGGCCCCTGCCGGCGGGAACCAAGGTGCTGCTCGCCGTTGCCGCGGCCACACTCTTGTGCACCGTTGGGTTCGCCGCCTATCTGCTCCTGCAAGTCCTGGCGAACCGGTAGAACGACGGGGGCGGGCTTCGCAGCCCGCCCCACCGTTGTCTCCCTGATCCTGTTGCGTCCGCCGTCCGTCAACCTTTCGGCCGACGTGGGGAACCGCGAGGATCACCGCCGACAACTAGCCCTTGCCGAAGTAGCTCTTCCCCTCGGAGTCCCCGTTCTTGTGGTCCTGAACAGCCTGATCCAGGTCACCGGCGAACTCCTCCAACGTGTCCGTTAGCTCCTTCGTCTTCTTCGCCACATTCTCTTTGCACATTCTGTAATACGCCACCAACCCCGGGAAAACCGCAACAGCTTCCAGGGCGGCGAAGGTCATCTCCGAGGCCTTCCCAATGCCCTGCATAACTTGGGCCGTTCCTCTGAATCCCTTGGCGACGTTTTGGATTACGGGGTAATCCATCTGGACAACTTGGCCGGCCATCTTCATTCTCCTTAGTGAGCAGAATCCGCCGCGTTAGAAGATCTGGGAAAAAGTGTTGGCGAGCCCGTCGGCCAACGAGGACGCCTTCTTGTCGTTGTCCGAGACGGACGAGCTCGACTTGTTGAGGTTGAGTATGACGCCCGCCAACGCCGCGGCGAATTCAGCGAACTTGGGCGTCAGCTTGCGGGCGATGTCGGCGACGAACTCATCCGCGTCTCCGCCGATCCAAGCGCCCTGGACCTTGGGGCCGGCGGCCTTGATGAGCGCCTGATTCTGCTCCGTCATGTCCTTCTGCTGAGAGAACTTGCCGATGGCCTCTGCTACTTTGCCGAAGTCGAATTGGAAAGCGTTTCCGATACTCATGGTTCAAGGTCCTCCTAGGCTATGCAACCGACTAGTTCTGAAAGCGGGTCTTGGCCGTCTTGACGCCGTCCTGCAGCCTGGCCCGCGCGCCGTCGACATCCCCCGCCAACTCCCCCATCTTGGCGGCGAGTTTCTTGAGCGCCTTCGTCAGGGGGCCGTTGATGGCGTTGTGGAACGTCTTCCCCGCCTGGCCTTGGAGCGCGCCGCCGTCCATATCGTTCCCAAGCTTCGTGACCGCCTTCAGGGTCTCTTCCAGCTGCTGTCGCGCCGCCTGGAACTGCTTCGTCATCTCACGCATCGTGTCATAGTTCATTCGTACTTTTTCAGACATGGTGTTCTCCCATTCATTCAGTCGATCTGATGGGTCGGACTCAGGCGAGCCGGCTTAGGCTCATCCCCCTCAGCCAGAGGTGCCAATCCCACTCCCGAACCCGTTGGCGATGGCGGTGAAGAAGGAGCTGACGGTGTTTTCAGTTTCCTTTTGCAGCCGCTCGATTTCCTTCGACACCCGATCGGCCTCGCCCATGGCGTTCTGCAGCCTCTTCATGGCCGGCATGACTTCGCTGTCCATCTCGTTGAAGAACGCCGTCGCGCCTTCCCCGTACCAATCGCCGCCTCGGAGCTGCTCGATCACCTTCGACAACTTCTGGATCGTCTGTTGGGTCGTGGCTTCCTGGCCCTTGAACGATCCCATGATCTTCTTGATCAAGTCGTAGTCGAGGCGGAAGAACTTCATTCCGGACAACATTCACACACCTCCTGGCATATCACCCGCGGCTTGGATGTGAGCCTCGGGGGCGTCTATGGCGCATCTCTCGGCGCCGTCAGTGGGTCGCGAGCTTGGGACTCCTGATGGGGACCGGCAATACGCTTCCTCCTCCCTGTTGGATTGCGCTTTCGTGCGATGCATTTATATAGCATGCCTGACATCCCGAGAGAAAGAGGCGGCATTCCCGACCCGCCGGGAAATCCATCCCGCCGACGGCGGGAAGGACCATTCGGTTTCTAGGCCGGGCCGGCGGCCCCATCACGACCGTCGGCGAACCCGGCGAGGTCATGTGAGGAGGACCACAAACAAGGTTGTCCACGCCTCCTTCGAAGTCGGAAGGGACCCGGGCTTTGCTCGCGAACGTGGTCCCCGGCCGGCTGGGGGGCGGCATCCGAAGGTTGGTTGCCGAGTCTCCGCTCCCCGACGGGCTTGCTCGGTCCAAGGTGGCCTATAATGGGGACGCCACATCGCCAAGGGGTACGACGAGTACGTGGAGATCCCAAGTATGAAGCGGCATCCATCCGGCGGGCCATCGCAGGCGGCGCCGGCGCGGCCATGAGGCAGGCGTCGGACGCCGGCGCTCGATGACCGCCAGGTCGCTCCTCCGGTTTGTGCTTGCCTTCGGTTTGCTGTCGGCGGCACTACTTGGCCTGTTGGCCATTGCTGGCGGCACCGCCGGTTGGACGCCCGTCCAGGCCCCCCTCTTGCTGATCTTTCTGGGCGCCGGAGTCGGAGCGTTCTCGATCGCCACCACCCGCACGCCGTTGCGCTCGATGGTGCGCCACCTCTTGCCGGGCCGGCCGGAGGTTCGAGAAACCGCGCTGATGCGCTTGGCGCAGCTCCTGGAGGGCAGCCTCGAGCCGCACCGACTCCTGGCGACGATGGCCAAGATCGTCGCTCAGGCTTTGCACGCGCGCTATGCGGGCATTTACCTGAAGCGCCTGGATGCCGAAGACATGGTTCTGGTCACGGAACACCAGGCCTGGAGAGACGACGCCGCCACTCCGCAAGCCCCATCGGCGACGGCTGATCCGCTGAGAGACCCTTCGGGTGACGAACGTGGGCCCTCTCCCTCGCTGGCCCTCCCGTTGGTCTATCAATCTGAAGTTGTCGGGCAGTTGCTGGTCGTCCTGGACGAGGGGCGCCGTCTCACGGCGAAGGAGCGCAGCCTGCTGGTGATGATCGCCCGCCGGGCAGGGGCGACCGCTCAGGTCGTGCGTCAGGCGCAGGACCTGGTCCTGGCGCGCGAGCGCCTGGTGCTGGCGCGCGAGGAAGAACGCCGGCGTCTCCGGCGCAACCTTCACGACAACATCGGCCCGACGCTGGCGGCGCTCAGCCTCAAGGCCGGCTCCGTTCGAAGCCTCATCGAGCAGGATCCGCCCGCGGCTCATGAGCAGATGAATGAGCTGCGCGAGCACATTCAGAGCGTCATCACCGACATCCGGCGCGTGGTCTATGACCTCCGTCCACCGGCGCTGGACGAGCTGGGGATCCTCCCGGCGATTCGCGAACAGGCGAGCCTGTTTTCGACCGGGGGCCTGCAAGTCCGTGTGGACGCTCCCGTCGAAATGCCGTCCCTGCCGGCGGCCGTGGAAGTGGCCGCCTATCGCATCGTGATGGAGGCCCTCACCAATGTCGCCCGTCATTCCCAGGCCCGCATGTGCCAGATCCACTTCCGGTTGAACGACCAGGTCCACATCGAGGTCGTGGATGACGGCGTGGGCCTCCCAGCCCAGCATCGGGCGGGTGTGGGGATCGCCTCGATACGCGAGCGGGTCGCCGAGTTGGGCGGCTCGTGCACCATCGAATCGCCTCCCGAAGGGGGCACGCGCGTGGTCGCCACCCTGCCCGCCAGCTCTCGGGCTCCCGAATGGGGCGGAGAATCCGCCGCCGAGGCGGCCCTGCTCATGGATGACCCGGGCTGACCCGTCATGACGGCCGCGCCGATCCGTGTCCTCATCGCCGACGATCACCGCCTCTTTCGGGACGGGCTGCGCGCCCTGCTGAACTCGGCGCCTGACTTGGAAGTGGTCGGGGAGGCCGGCGGCGGCGAAGAGGTGGTGGCGAAGGCGGCCGAAGTCCGGCCTGACGTCATCCTGATGGATCTGCAATTGCCCGGGATCAACGGGGTCGAGGCCACGCGCCGCATCCTTGGCTCTCAACCGAGCGTCAATGTGCTCGTGCTGACGATGTTCGAAGACACCGACACGGTGCTGGCTGCCATGCGCGCCGGAGCCCGGGGCTACATACTGAAGGACACGGAAGAGGAAGCGCTCCTTCGCTCCGTTCGTGCGGTGGCCAGCGGCGAGGCTCTGTTCGGCCCGGGCGTCGCGGAGCGTCTGATGCGCTACCTGGCCGAGGCGACACCATCTGCCGGACGCGCCGCCTTCCCGGAGCTCACCGATCGGGAGCGCGAGGTGTTGTCGCTGCTCGCGCAAGGTCTCAGCAACCAAGCCGTCGCCGATCACATGGGCATCAGCCTGAAGACGGCGCGCAACCACGTCTCGAACATCCTGGGCAGGCTCCAGGTGGCCGACCGGACCGAGGCCGTCGCCCGGGCGCGCGCCGCAGGACTCGGCGCGGAGAAGAAGGGCCGCCTGCGGGAGTTGTGAGGTTCCCCTCCAGGCCGGGGTGAGGTGGCGGATGTTTCCTATCTTTCGTGCCGAGTACGAGGCCCTCAAGCAGTTCGAAGCCATCTTCGAACGGGAGGCGGAGCGCGTTCGCCAGACCATCCAACAGATCCAGCGCATACTCGACATCCTCCAAGGCGGCGACTGGGTGGGCCTGGGGGCGACGGCCTTCTTTGCGGAGATGAACTCCGAAGTTCTCCCCGCGCTCAAGAATCTTGCCTCGGCCCTCGAAGCCGCGGCTCGAACGACGAGGGGAATCGCTAAGATCCTGAAGGACCTGGAAGAGGAATTGACCAGGCTCTTCGCGGCGATGCTGGCCTCGTGGACGACCGGCCTCGCAGCAGCTGCGGCGGGAGGCATTGCCGGGGCCCTCGGCGGTGCCGCCGACGCGCTCGGTGCAGCGGGCGGCGCGCTTGGCGCAGCCGCCGGCGCGCTCGGCGCAGCCGCCGGCGGCGTGGCCGGCGCCGTGGCCGGCGCGGCGCAAGCAGCGGCCAACGCCGCCGCGACCGACCAAATGCTCGCCGGCATGGATCCCGGGGTGAGGGCGATCGTCCGCCAGTCCCCCTCCCTGGAGGCAGACCTGGCCCAACTTCACAGGGCCGGTTGGACGATCACTACCCGAAACGGCGGCGGTTCCGAGACCGACAGTGTGCAGCACACGATGACGATCGACACCAGCGAGGCTCACGCAACGCAAGTGGGAAGCCTCGCCCACGAGAGCGCCCATGCTCGCTACGGAGACACTCCCTTCCATCCCGCGACGACGGGCATGACGCGGAACCAGTTCATTCAAGCCAATCTCCGTGAGAACATGCTCGACGAAGCCAACGCCCAATTCAACGAGGCGGCTGTCCGTGACGAAGTTGCCCGGAACGGGGGCCCCGACACGGGAGTGTCGGGCACCCAGTCGGCCGACTACCAGCGTATCTACAACGACTTCCGCGCCGGAAACATCACCCGCCAGCAAGCCGTCAGTCAGATGGCCGACATCTTCCCCAATGAGACTACCGGCAACACCGGCCAGACCTACCGCGACTACTACACGGGGTCTTACTCCGACTGGTGGAACAGGAACGTTGGGCGCGGACGGAGAGTTGCCCCATGACGAAGCAACCGATCAACCAGCTCGTGGAAGCATTGGCCCAGCCAGATTCCCTGGAGGTCCCTCGATTCGAGAAGGCCCTCCAAGCCAAGTTCACCCAGACCCAAAAGAATGAGTATTGGACGTTCTACGAATTCAAACTGCCGGGCGGGCCGTTCGAGCACGGGCAGTTCCGCCTCAGCAGCGATGGATCCAAAGCGCTCCTCGGCTTGTGGCCCGATCCGGCCAAGGCGCCGAGTGAAGACGAACTGGACCTGGCGCCGTGGGGAATGGTCACCAACATCGACATCAACCCGGCCATCCGACCTGAAGGGGCCGATGCCTACATCTACAACGCGAGCGGAGTTCGCGTTTCTTTCCAGTTCCACCATGTCTCCCGCAAACTCCGCAGCATCGCGATCGAATGGGGTGCGTCACCACCGGCGTAGCCCCCGGCCTCCCACACGAACCTTTGGTCGCCAGAGTCATCGAAACCTTCCCTTTGGTGCACGGCAACTCCGATCCTTCGATCCGCAGCGGCGGAGGCATTCATGGCTAGCATTGCATCGATCGGTGAGACGGCGGG
>DATIFK010000183.1:0-2106 GCA_035455265.1 Anaerolineales bacterium | reverse complement strand
ACGTCGGCATCATGGTGGCGCGGGGCGCCGCTCGATCATCGGCTTTCATTTCCGGCTCGCCTATTCCGGCTTCGAGCACGCCCATGTCGTGCTCGGTGGCGAGAGCTTCGTCGCCTTGGCGGAGGGGATGCAGAACGCCCTGTGGTCGCTCGGCGGCGCGCCTCGGGAACATCGAACCGACAGCCTTTCGGCCGCCTTCCGTAATCTCGACCTGGAGGCCCAGAAAGATCTGACCGCCCGATATGAGGACCTGTGTGCCCATTATCGGATGACGCCAACCCGCAACACTGGCGGGATCGCCCATGAGAACGGCTCCATAGAAGGACCGCACGGTCATCTCAAGCGCGCGATCGAGGACGCGCTGCTGATGCGGGGGACGTCCGACTTCGATGATCTCGCCGCCTATCGCCGCTTCATCGACGAGATTGTCGGGCGCCGGAATGCGCGCAATGCCAAGCGCATCGATATCGAGCGCGCCGAACTCCAGGATCTTCCGGATCGGCGGACCTCCGACTACGAGCAGGTGACGGTTCGCGTGACGTCCTCAGGCGGCTTCACGCTGCGCAAGGTCTTCTACACGGTCCCCTCGCGCCTGATCGGACATCGGTTGCGCGTCCGCCTATATGACGACCGGCTCGACGTGTTCATCGGCGGCACCCACCTGATGACGCTGCCCCGCGGGCGAGCCCATGCCAGCGGCAAGCACGATCAGGTCGTCAACTATCGGCATGTCATCCACTCGCTCCGCCGCAAGCCGATGGCCCTCCTCAACCTCGTCTATCGGGATCAGCTCTTCCCCCGCCAAGCCTATCGACGAACCTTCGACGCACTCCTGGAGCGGCTGCCCGAAAAGCAGGCCTGCCGCATCATCGTCGACCTGCTCGCCCTGGCCCATGACCGCGGCTGCGAGGCCGAACTCGCCGATCTTCTCACCGCCGATCTGGCGGCCGGGCGGCTGCCCGACATGGCCGCCGTCGGCGCCCGCTTCGCCCCCGATCCGGCGCGCGTGCCGCACGTGGTCGTCCATCTCCTCCCTCTCGACGCCTACGAGGACCTCCTCGGCTCCGGCCACAGGGGAGCGGCGGCATGAAGACCACCCAGGCCGTCGATACAGCGCGCATCAGCCTCCTGCTCAACGAGCTGCGCCTGCCCGCCATCAAGCTGGTATGGGCGCAGTTTGCCGAACAGGCTGACAAGGAAGGATGGCCCGCCGCCCGCTTCCTCGCCGCCATCGCCGAACACGAACTCGCCGAACGGGGCCGGCGACGGATCGAACGCCATCTCGCCGAGGCGCGCCTGCCGCCCGGAAAGACCCTCGACACCTTCGACTTCGAGGCCGTGCCGATGCTCTCCAAGGCGCAGGTCATGGCCATCACCGCCGGCGACAGCTGGTTGGCCAAGGGCGCCAACCTGCTCCTGTTCGGCCCACCCGGCGGCGGAAAAAGCCATCTCGCCGCAGCCATCGGCCTCGCCCTGGTCGAGAACGGAGCGCGCGTCTTCTTCACCCGGACCACCGACCTTGTCCAGAAACTCCAGGTCGCCCGCCGCGAGCTCGCCCTTGAGGCCGCCATCAACCGTCTCGACCGCTTCCACCTCCTGATCCTCGACGACCTCGCCTACGTCAGCAAGGATCAGGCCGAGACCAGCGTCCTGTTCGAGCTCATCAGTGCCCGCTACGAACGCCGCTCCGTCCTCATCACCGCAAACCAGCCGTTTGGTGAGTGGGCCAAGATCTTCCCCGATCCAGCCATGACCTTGGCCGTGGTCGACCGCCTCGTCCATCACGCGACCATCTTCGAGATGAACGTCGAGAGCTACCGACGGCGAACCGCCCTGGATCGAAAACGCGGCCCGGGACGACCGCCTTCGCGCGCAACACCCACCAACGACTGACTGACGCGCCGCGACAATCAACCACGAAATACACCTTGCGCCCGACAATCAGCGCGTCAATCATCGACCAGCCGCGACACTAAATCGCCATCCTGATTGTCGCCGCCGCCTCATCCAGATTGTCGCGCCATAGTCAACGAAGACGCGCCCTCGATAGCCGTCAACAATGATCTTCAGGCCCTCCAGGGACGCGATGTTGCGACGCCCGAGGCC
>DATIFK010000182.1:0-13505 GCA_035455265.1 Anaerolineales bacterium | reverse complement strand
TAGAACAGTGGTGAGTGCTAAGTGGTCAGTGCCCACGGACAGACTGGCCACTGCCCACTGACCACTGGCTACTAGCCGGAAGGGCTGATCGGCTCGATTTCGAACCGCCCCTCGTGGCGTACAAGGCGTCCAATGGGCAGGCCGGCGTCGTGCTCGAAGAAGATGGTGGCCTCCCGCTCCGCCAGCCACGGTTGCCACTGCCGCTTGGTGCGCAAGGTCTCGAGCGGCTCCGCGTCGTAGGCGGTCATCCACGATAGCCGGGCCAGATGGACGGCGTAGCTCGCCAGGTCGGCGGGGTAGAAGCCGTGCCAGCCTCCGTCCTCGAGCAGAAGCGACTGGTGGGCGTGCGTGTGGCCCGGGGTGACGATGCAGCGAACGCCGGGCGCCACCGTCGTGTCACCATGTAGGAGACGCATCCGGCTTTCGCGCAACAACGGTTCGAAGTTCTCGAGAGCATAGGTGGAGCGGGTGCGGGCGTCGGGGTGGGAGGCATCCGCCCACTCCATTCGCTGCACCAGATACGTTGCGCGAGGGAAGGTCGCCACAACCTGTCCGTCGACATGGCGCGTGTTCCCTCCGCAGTGGTCGCCGTGCAGGTGGGTGTTGACGACGATGTCGACATCCTCTGGCGACACGCCGAGGCGGGCGAGAGCCTCGACCAACCCACCTAGCGGGCGCTCCAACCTCCAGCGAGCCTGGCCGGCGGCGTCGAGTTTGTCCCCCAAGCCTGTGTCGATCAGAATCGTCTGCCCGCCCGAACGGACCAGCAAGCAGGTGAGAGCCATCGGGATCGTGTTGGACTCATCGGGCGTGTATTCAGGTGCGTAGAGGGGGCGCGGCACGAGCCCAAACGGCCCGCCGGCGTCCACGTGCACGAGCCCGTCACTGACGGTGTGGATTTCGAGATCGCCGAACTTCAAGCTGCCAGCTCCCGGCTTCCAGCTTCCAGCTTCCAGCCCCCAGCTTCCTGCTGGGTACCCGAGTTTCCAGTTTCCAGTTTCCAGTTGCCAGTCGCCAGTTGCCAGACTGGCCAGCCCTATTCCAGGATGTTGCCTGAAGACTGACGACTGATGACCGACGACAGATGACTGACGACTGGTCTCAGTGGCGTCGCCGCTTCTTCTTTCGGCTCCCGTTGTCCGGAGAGGACGGCGCCGCCGGCGCAGCTGGCGCCACCTCGCCGGCGGCGACCGCCGCCAGGGGCTGGCGGACGGTCGTTTGGGCGCGGAACAGGCGCGAGACCACACCCGTTCGAATGTCATCCTGAAGGTGGCCGAACATGTCGAAGGCGCGGCTCTTATACTGCACCAACGGGTCGCGCTGCCCGTAGGCCTCAAGCCCGATGGAGGTGCGCAGGGCCTCCATTTGCGTCAGGTAGTCCACCCACAGGCGGTCGCCGACAGCCAGGATCAGGCCACGGACACCTTCGGAGAAGAGCGTTTGCCCGAGCGCGATCTCGACCAGGATGCGCGTCTCCGCCGGCAGGCTCTCGGCGGAGCCACGGGAGGCGATCTCCTCCCAGGCTTCCTGGCCCAGGATGCGCCGCAGCCCACGCTGCAGACGTTCGTCGAACTCCGCCAGAGGCGTCGCTCCCAGCCGCACCATCTCGGCGTGCCCCAGGCTCCGTTCGAGCTCCTCCAAGGCGCCTTTGAGGTGCTCCTCGACCTCCTCCTGAAGCTCTTCAGCAGGGTCGTCCTCGATCAGCCTGGCGGCGTAGTACGGGTACGAGAGGCGTGCGACCAGGACCGAGCGCCGCTGGTGGGTCTTGCGATCGAACAAGGTGCGTTGGCCGTAGCTCATCTGCACCAGCGCGCGGGCCTTGAGCGCTTCGGTCGGTTCCGCCCCGGCCGGGAGAGCGAGCTCCAGTTCGCGCCCGATTTCCGTGAGGATCGCTTCCGCCCGCTGCTTCCAGACCCGGTCCACGGCCTCGATGAGCTGCTTCTCGGCGGCATCCCAGTCGACCGGCGGCTGGAGTGAGGGCGAGAGGCCGAGCGACTCGCCCAACCTCCCCTCGACCGCCTGCAGCAGGCCGGCCCAGATGCGCACGGCCAGGCCCGCTTCGACCATCTCCGGGACCATCTTCTTGAAGGCCGCCGGATCGGTTCGAATCTGACGCGCCCCGTTGTCTCCGAGCTGGATGCGCAGGCCGGCCGCTTCTTCCACGGAACGCAGCAGGGCCTGGGGATCGACCTCCCCACCGGTTTCCTCGGCCTCGGCGATCGCGCCCTCGATGGCCGTCTCGGCCATATCCACGCGCTGCCGGACTTGATCGTCGAGCTTGGCCACCGAGCGCTCGAGCTGCTCGTCGATCGACTTGGACAGGTGGGCGTACTGCGTCTCGAGCGAGTTGCGCGCCAACTCGAGCAAGCCCTGCCGCGTGCCTTCGGCATCCTTCGCCTCGAGCGCGTCGATCAAGATGCGCAGCAGGTAGGACGGGTACGGCCGCTCGGCGTCGAGGTTGAGCGTCGGCTGCATTTCTTCCAGCCAGGCCAGCAGCTTCCAACGTCCCTCCGGCTCATCGACAGTGGCGACGCGGCGCTCGACCTCCTGCGCCAGCATGGCCTCGACGTCGGATCGCAGGTCCTCCTTGGTGAAGATGCGGTTGCGCTGGCCGTAGAAGACCTCGCGCTGCTGGTTGAGGACGTCGTCGTATTCGAGCAGATGCTTGCGGGTGTCGAAGTTGGCGCCCTCGACGCGCGTCTGCGCCTGCTCGATGACCCGGCTGACGATCCCGTGAGCGATGGGCGTGGCATCGTCGATGTTGAGGCGCTCCATCAGCCCCGAAACCTGAGAGCCGCCGAAGAGGCGCATCAACTCGTCTTCCAACGAGAGGAAGAACTGCGACGATCCCGGATCGCCCTGGCGGGCGGCCCGGCCGCGCAGCTGGTTGTCGATCCGGCGCGCCTCGTGCCGCACCGACCCGACGACGTGCAATCCGCCGACATCCCGGACGCGTTTCTCGTCTTCGAAGAAGCCCAGGAACAGCTCCATCTCGGCCCCGTAGATGCCCACCGCCTGCCGGTCGACGTCGCGAAGTCGGGCGGCCCGTTCGGCGATGGTCAACATCTCGGGATCGGGGACACCGGCGCGGCGCAGGATGCGGTGGACCGCCCCTAGCACTTCTTCGGCGATCTCGCCTCCGAGCTTGATGTCCACGCCGCGGCCGGCCATGTTGGTGGCGATGGTCACGGCACCCAGCGCGCCGGCTCCGGCGATGATGGCCGATTCCTCGGCGTGGCGCTTGGCGTTAAGCACACTGTGGCGGATCCCCGACGATAGGGTCTCCTGCAGACGCGTCTGGTGCTCGGGTTCCAGCCCGAGCAAGCGGCTCAAGCGCTCGAGATGCTCCGGACGAGTCGGATTGAGGGCCAGGTTGAGCTCGCGGGCCATCGGCCGGAGCTCGGAGGCATTGAGTTCCGGGAGCGGTTTGTGCAGAGGCTGCAGCTCTTCGATGCGGGTACCGTCGTCGCTCAAGCCTTTGGATTCGAGGTAGGCATCGCGCAGGACCATGATCAGCGCCAGGGTCTGGAGCGGCTCGGCCTTCAGCCGGGCGGAGAGTCGCTCGGACAGCTCGACGGACGTCGTGCCCACCAGCAGCGGCTGGCCGCGGACGTGGCGCGCCAGGATCTCGCCCGTGACCGCCCGCAGCTTCGCCTCTTCGGTCCGGTAGACCATGTCGGGGTAGTCCTTGCGCCGCCAGAACACGGGCCGCTGCGCTTTGTCATCGCGGCGGGCAAAGTACGAGAAGCGCTGACCATCCTCCTGGTACTCGACGTCGACCAGGCCCGACTCGGGTTGGAGGGCTATGTATTCGAGGTTGGTCGGCAGCTGATCGACCTCGACCTTGTAGATCTTGTGGAACTCCTCCGCCTCGGTGATGGCGGTTCCCGTCATGCCGGCCAGTTTGCCGTACATGCGGAAGTAGTTCTGCAGCGTGATCGTGGCGTAGGTGACGTTGTCCTGGCGGACGCGCACGCCTTCCTTGGCCTCGACCGCCTGGTGCAGGCCGTCGGACCAGCGCCGCCCCTGCATCAGGCGTCCTGTGAACTCGTCGACGATGATGACCCGGCCGCCCTGGACGACGTAGTCCTTGTTGCGCTTGAACAGGGCCTCGGCGCGCAGCGCCTGTTCGAGATGGCCGATGAGCCGCGCCTGCTCGGGCGTGATGTCTTCCGGGCGTTCCGGATCGCGCAGGCGCATGCCCAGCAGACTCTCGGCATGCTCCTCGCCGATCTCGGTCATGGCCACCGTCCGGTCTTTCTCGCTGACCTCGTAGTCTTCCGCCCGCAACCCCTTGACGACCGCCGCCATGCGCTCGTACAGGGCGGCGTCTTCGTGCGACGGCCCGGAAATGATCAGCGGCGTTCGAGCCTCGTCGATCAGGATGTTGTCCACCTCGTCGAGAATGACGTAGGCATGGCCACGCTGGACCCGGGCGTCGAGGCTCGGGGCCATGTTGTCGCGCAGATAGTCGAAGCCGAATTCGTTGTTGGTGCCGTAGGTGACGTCGGCAGCGTAGGCCATCCGCCGGTCCACCATGCGCATGCGGTGGACATCTTCCTGCGCCGACTCGCGCTCCGGGTCGAAGACGAAGGCCTTGCGGCCGTTCTCCGTCCGGGCCGCTTCCTGGAGAACCCCCACGGTCATGCCGAGGAAGTGGAAGATCGGCCCCATCCAGCGGGCATCGCGTCGTGCCAGGTAGTCGTTGACCGTCACCAGGTGGACGCCCTCTCCGGCGAGGGCGTTCAGGTACATCGGCAGAGTGGCAACCAGCGTTTTGCCTTCGCCCGTCCGCATCTCGACGATGCGGCCCTCATGCAGCAGCGCACCGCCGACGATCTGGACGTCGAAGTGGCGCAGGCCCAGGGTCCGGACGGAGGCCTCCCGGACGACCGCAAATGCTTCCGGCAACAGGTCGTCCAGATCCTCCCCGGCCTCCAGGCGGCTTCGAAACTCTGCCGTTTTCGCCTGGAGCGCCTCGTCGCTCAGCTGGCGCAGTTGTATCTCTCGCTCGGCCACCTCGGCGACGAGCGGCGCGTAGCGTTCCATCGCGCGGCGCACCGGGTCGCCGCCTATGACTTTGCGCAGGTTCTTGAACATCCCGAGGAATCCTTCGGCGGCGCATTATAACACTCGCATCTGCATCCCCTTCTTCGGGAGGTATACTCGCCCTCCCATGATCGTCGAGGCCGCGACGCCCATCCGTTCACGATGGCACAACGACGTGCTCCGGCGCGTCGCCGGCCTGGCGTTGACGTCGATTCTTCTGGTCGCCTGCGCCGCCGAGCCGGCGACCGGCGACGGGGGTCGCGCGGCCCTCGTTGTACGACACGGCGACGGATCGCTCCAGACGGCGTGTGTGTCTTTCGACGGCGACACGATCACCGGCGAGGACCTTCTGAAGCAATCGGGGTTGGCCTTGGGTCTGGATGCCGCCAATGCGCTGGGCACACTGGTGTGTTCGATCGACGGCGAAGGCTGCGACTTCCCGCAGCAGGCATGCCTGTGTCAATGCGATCGGCCCGGATCCTGCGCCTACTGGGCCTACTTCGGCTGGGATCGCCAGCGAGGCGACTGGACCTACGCCGTCCAGGGCGCGCGGATGCGCCAGCTTCACGACGGCGACCTGGACGCATGGATCTGGCTCACCTCCACGGGCCCCGAGGCGGTTGAGGCTGCTTTGCCCAAGGATGTGGATTTCGAGAAGGTGTGCCCCAAGTAGTAGTCAGTGGTGAGTGGTGAGTGGTGAGTGGTGAGTGGTGAGTGGTCAGTGGCCACTGGCCACTCGACAGTCTTCTCCATCGTAGATTCGACTACAATCGATCGCGGGGCGGTGGCGGAATGGGCAGACGCCGGGGACTTAAAATCCCTTGAGGGCAACCTCGTGTGGGTTCGACTCCCACCCGCCCCACCACGGGCTCACCCACGGAGACCCGTATGCGACGTCAGAGCATCCCTCTCATCCTGATCACGCTCGCCCTGGCGGCGTTCGCGTGCGACATCCCGGGCGCCGCTCCCCCGACACCGTTTTCGATCCCCACACCGAACCAGACCCTGACGGCGATCTTCGCCCCGACGGCGATCACGACGATCGTCCCGCCGCCCACCTCCGAGAGCCTGCCGACGGTCGCAGTGACCCCGGCCGAAACCTTGGCGGCGCTCCCGACGGCGACGCCCGCCGGGTTGAGCCGGCCCAACGGGACACCCGTTGAAGCTGTCCTCCTGACCACGGCGCCCACGATCGACGGCGATCTCGCCGAATGGACGACCAACGCCTACGCGCTGACGCAGGTCACCTACGGCGCGTCGCGTTGGAGTGGATTGGCCGACGCCTCTGCGGTCTTCTACATCGGTTGGGATGCCTCCCGCCTGTACGTGGCGTCGCGGGTGACCGACGACAAGTTCGTACAGGTCTCCAAGGGCGAGGCGCTCTACCTCGGAGACAGCCTCGAGATCCAGTTCGACGCCAATCTGTCAGCCGATTTCGGTGCTTCAAGCCTCAGCAGCGACGATTACCAGCTCGGATTGTCCCCGGGCAACTTCGGCTCGTTGGCCGCGCAAAGCTATTTATGGTATCCGGCCACGAAGAGGGGCGCCCCGGCCGGAGTCGTCGTTGCCGGAAGGAGCTCGTCCAGTGGATACACGCTCGAGGCCGCCATCCCCTGGACGGTGTTCGGAGTGCTCCCGGCCGAAGGGAGCCGCTACGGCTTCGCCATCTCGGTGTCGGACAACGACGCCGCCGGCACCGCCGCTCAGCAGTCGCTCATTTCCAACGTCTCGACCAGAACATTGGTCGATCCGACGACCTGGGGCACACTGGTCTTGGTGGGCTCGGGAGGGACCTGAAACGGCTAGCCAGTGGCCAGTCTCCAGTGGCCAGTGAAGACGATGTCGAGACTGCGGACTTGGGAAGCTGGGAACTGGATACTGGGAACCGGTCCTGGGACGCCGGCAGAGATGTTGGTAACTGACTCTCAGAAGAGAACCGAAGCGAGCTCGTCCCGGTACTCTCGCGTCAGCGGGTCGCCTTCGCCCAGCAGGGTAAACAAGGCCAGCAGCAGATCCTTGGGCAAGCCCTTGCGGTAGGACTTGTCCTGGCGCAGGATGTCGAGCAGCCCATCCATCGCCGCCGGCAGATTGCCGCGCCCGATCAGCCGGGCGGCCTGCCTGAGCTGGGCATCGAGCGGGTCCGCGGGCTCCTCGTCCTCATCGTCCTTCAATCCGGCGAGCACCTCCGCCAGGGGCTTGAGTCGCTCGGCAGTCGCCCATTCCTGCCCCGGAGGAAAGCGGCCGAGGAGAGCGCGCGCTTCGGACCCGCGCCCCAACATCAACAGCGCTTGCGTCAGGCCCAGGGCCGCGCGCGAGTTGGCCTCGTCCTGTTCGAGGACGGCGCGGAAGGCGGCCTCCGCCTCCGGCCAGTGACGTGTCGCCAGCAAGCTGGCGGCGTTCTCGATCGCCTGCGCCGCTTCGCTGGGAGCGATCCGCTCCAGGAAGCGCCGCACGGCGCTCTCGGGCTGCGCGCCGACGAACTCGGCGGCGACTTCGCCCTGGCGGAAGGCGCGCACGGCCGGGATGCCCTGGACCCCGAAGCGGATTGCCAACCGCGGATTCGCATCCACGTCAACCTTCGCCAGACGGAAACCACCTCCCGCCTCAATCGCCAACCGCTCCAGGATCGGGCCCAGCACGCGACACGGGCCGCACCAGGCGGCCCAGAAATCGACGACGACGGGAACTTCGTAGGAGCGCTGGATGACCTCGCGCTCGAAGGTGGATTCATCTACATCCAGGATGTGTTCGGACAACGGCACCGCGCACCTCCCGTGCCCGAGTCATTCTACATCAAGCAGGTCAGAGACGCATCAGATTCAGGGCCGCCAGCTTCCAGCTTCCAGCCGCCTTTCGACTGCGGACGGCATCGGCACCCTACGAAGCCCAAGACTCTTCGCCGCCTTCGCTCAGGGCATCTCCCTGAAGAAGGGAGTGAGCCCGGGATCGGGAACTGAAGTCTAGAGACTGGAAACTGGGAACTGGAGACTGGGAACTGGAAACTGGGAGCCGGGAGCTACTCCTCCGGTCCCCCCTCCGTCTCTTGCGGCTCCTCGACCCGCACGACCTCCCCGTGGAGGTTGACCACCACCCGGAAGCCCATCATCCCCAGCCAGGCGCGGGCTTCGTCGGGCATCCCTTGTGCGATCAACTCGTCGAAGCGTTTGCCGACATCCTTCAGGGAGGCCTCGATCATCGCCTTGGTGAAGATGTCTTCCTGTCCGAGGATGCGCATCGTGCCGAGGCTGATGAGGTCTTCGTGGCCTTCGATCATCGATCCTAGGTGCTCGAGAACCTGGCGGTCGATGGTCTCGGATTCAACGTGGCGCCGGAACCCTTGATCGTCGATGACGTAGAAGGCCTCGTCCCCGACCGTCACCGCTGGAACGGGGCGATCCTGCTCGTCGACGACCAGGCCGGCGAAAAGGGCCTGGCGCGCCATGGTCGTTGCCTCTCAGACTCGGATGGTCACCTGCGTCCCCACATCCGACCAGAGTTCGTCGAGATGGGTCGGGACGGTCGGGCGGGTCCAGCGGAAGAGCCACTTGGCCGCCTGTGGAGTCATGTTGATGCACCCGTGGCTGCGCGGCACGCCGAAATCATTGTGCCAGTACGTCCCGTGGAACGAGATTCCCTCCTGCGTGATGTAGGAGACCCAAGGGACGCCGGGCAGGTCGTAGCCGCTGGCCAGATTGCCCGCCGCCATGTGGCGCGAGCCGCGCTTGCGGAAGGTGATGAACTCCCCCGGGGGAGTCCAGAACTCGCCGTTGTCGAACGTCGCGCCGGTCGAAACCCGCGCCGTGTACACCAGCGTCTCCTTCTCGAAGCACTGGATCCACTGGTTCGTCAGATCGACCTCGATGCGCTTGTCCTCTTCCGGCACCTCCGGCGAGATCGGCGTCATTTCCGCGAAGGGGATGTGGCGCAGCGACTCCGCCTGGACGTAGTAGCTGGCGGCAATGCGATCATCATAAATGCGATACCAGATGCGCTTCTTGCGATCGAGGGCCAGGCCCGTCACCCAGTGGGTCGTGCTGTAGTAGAAGCGGTACGCCCGCGGATCCTCGGTCTTGGGCTCCCAGTAGGCATCCGCCCACGGAACGGTCACCTCCATGAGGGCGCCGCTCACCGGAAGGCTTCGCTCCGGCTTGTTGGGCTGCGCCGCCACGGGCTGAATGGAGGACGAATGGACATAGCCGCGGCCGTTCAGGTTGTACCAGACGCGGTTGTGCTCGGGGAACTGGTCGCCGACGACGGCCTCCGTGATGGTGATCAGGTCATCGCGGAACAGCGCGGCAATGCGAATGGCGCTGAAGGAGGGACGGCGGTAGATGTCGATCCGCTCCTCCAACACCCGCCCCAACTGGGGCGGCGACAAATCCAGATGGGGGCCAAGCCAGTGCGCCGGGGCCGCCAAGCCCAGCATGCTCATGCCGCCCAAACGCAGGAACTCGCGGCGGGAAAGTCGATCGGGGAGGGCGACGATCTGGCTCATCGGCCTGTCATGGATGGATGTTGACGAGCGTGCCGACGGAGGCGAATCCGTACAACCATTCCGAGTCCGGAATGCTCAGGTTCACGCAACCGTGGCTCATCGGTGTGCCAAAGTTGTGGTGCCAGTAGGTGCCGTGCAGCGCGTAGCCCTCATAGAAGTACATCGTGTAGGGCACCCCCGGCAGGTAGTACCCCGGGCCGGCCATCGGCGTGGAGCGGTACTTGACGTAGACGCGGAATTGGCCGGTGACCGTCGGGTGCGCCCGGACCCCGGTCGAAACGATGAACGTTTGCACGGCTTCGGCGCCTTCGAAGGCGGTGACTTTCTGCTCGCTCAGGTCGACGTCGATCCAGCGCCCTTCGTCGGCCAGCTCCTCAGGGTCGACGGAATAGTCCCAGGAGACGTTTGGCCGCGGCGTCGGTGTGAAAGTGGCCGTAGGCGTCGAGGTGGCCGTGGCCGTCGGAGTCGGCGTGGGCGTCAGCGTCGGCGTAGGGGTGTCGGTCGGCGTCGGCGTGAAGCTGGCCTTGGGGACGGGGGACGAATCCTGCTGCGGCTGCCGGGCGTCGGCGGGCTGACTGCCGACCCACAGCCCGATCCCGAAGGCCAGGCCGAGGGCAGGGATGGCCACGCGTGGAGAAAGAAGCCGGCGCAGCGAAAGCGCCTCCGCCGGAGCCAGCTGAACGGCGAGGTCCTCGGGCAGGCGCAGCCGTCGCACGGCCTCCGGCCGCTCACGCGGGGGCAGGCGACGCACCAGCCAATGGATGGCCCGCCGTGCCGGCTGGCTGTGCGGGTTGACGGCGAGCGCACGCGCAGCATACGCCAACGCCGGGCGCGGCTCAGAGACGGCCGCCAGCGTGAGCCAGGCCGCCTCGCTCGATGGATCGAGGCGCACGGCCAGACGCGCCAGGCGGCGTGCCTCGCTCAGCTGGCGGCGGCGCAGAGCCGTCTGCGCTGCGCGCAGCAGCTCGTCCAGGGTGGGAGAGGCGGAATCGGCCGGAGACGTCACGGGCCGGCGCCCTCGGGCAACCTCGCCGGCTCGTTGTTGACGTAGCAGAGGATCCCGTCGGCGATCCCGCGTGCGGCTTTGTCCGGATTGCGCGTCAGGAAGTCGCGATCGAGGAAAAGGAAGCCGACCTCGATGATCACCGCCGGCGTATCGCTGTGAACCTCGTAGAAGGTGTGGTACTCCGTCATGTCGCGCGTGACGCTGCCGGGGTGGAAGCGCAGCCCCGTGGCGATCGCATAGCGATCCGCCAGGCACGTGACCAGGCGCTGGGCACGGTCCGGGACCGCCGTGTCGACGGCTGCCGCGACTTTGTAGCCCGTCGCCTCGGCATTGACGGGCGTGCACGAGTCGGTGTGGATCGAAACGAGGGCTACGGCGCGGTAACCGGTCAGGCGCGAGTCCCATTCATCGAGAAGCTCGGCGTTGTATCCGGCCGCTTGCAGGGAGCGGACGACGAGGTTGGCAATGGATTGGTTGACCGACAGCTCGGTCAAGCCATCGTCGCACACAGCGCCCGGATCGACGTAGCCGCTGTTGGGGTTGGCTCCCGAGTGTCCGGCGACCACCCCGATGCGGATCCCGCCGCTATCTTCCAGTATTGGCCCAACGGGGCCCGAGTCGACCGGCGCAACGCCGGAGGAACCGGCGGAGGAGATCAACTGGCTGACCCACTCGCCAGGCGAAAGGCTCGCCGGCGTCCAGGCCGTGAAGGCTGTAGCCAGCAGCCCGGAAACGACCAGAGCCGCGGCGAGATGCTGCATCACCGAGCCGGCCACGGGCGCGGCCAACGGACCCGGCGTTTCGGCCTTACGTCGAGAGCGCATGGTTCCCTTCCGTCCCCACATTATATCAAGCCAGGCAACCCCACCTACAGGACCGCTGTCCCCCGGCACAGCAAACGTCATGCCAGCCGTGGACACTTGACTCCGGCCGCACGTAGGTGATAATATTCATCAAAATTCTCATAGAAATAGAGCGCAGATGACCAAGGCAACGAATTCTTGCTCCTGTCCGAGGCGGGGGCGCTAGCGGCCTCGACCCGGACGGCCTGTTCGAGCGGCCAACCGACGAGACTCGGCCACGCCCCCGCACCCTGTGGATCTGGTGCGCCGGCGGCGAAGACGCCGATCGTTCGGTTGGCCGTTGTGATTCTGGAGGTCGATGTTGAGCCTTGAAGTTCGGTCGAGTTGGGCAGTGCGCGAGGCGGAGGCATCCTTCGCCCGCGTCGGCGGGACGCCCTTGATTCGTCTGCGTGCCGTGGCGGCCGACCTCCCCGAAACCGTCGAGGTTTACGCCAAGGCGGAGTGGCACAACCCCAGCGGCTCGGTCAAGGACCGGCCGGCAGCCTGGATTCTGCGCGATCTGCTGGCACGCGGCGAGCCCGGGCCGGGGCAGTGGCTGCTCGACTCGACCTCGGGCAACATGGGTATCGCCTATGCCACGCTGGCCGCGCCGTTGGGATACCGCGTCCACCTGGCCATCCCGGCCAACGCCGGGCACGAACGTTTGACGATCCTGCGCGCCCTCGGCGCCGAGCTGACCCTCACCGACCCGTCGGAAGGCAGCGACGGCGCGCGCCAAGAGGCCTCCGAGCTGGCGCGGCGGCAACCGGATCGCTTCATCTACCTCGATCAGTACGACCATCCGGCCAACTGGCGCTCCCATTTCGAATCCACCGGGCCGGAGGTCGTGGCGCAGACGGCCGGTCGCCTGACGCATTTCGTCGCCGGACTGGGCACGACCGGTACGATCGTGGGTACGGGACGCTACCTCCATCAGACGGCGCCCGGCGTGAAGGTCGTCGCCGTCCAGCCTGCCACGCCACTGCACGGCCTCGAGGGACTCAAGCACCTCCCCTCCAGCGTGATTCCGACGATCTACGATCCCAGCGTCCCGGACGCCATCGTCGACGTCGACACCGAAGCGGCCTACGCCATGGCGCGGCGGCTGGCGCGCCAGGAAGGCCTGTTGGTGGGCATCTCCTCGGCTGCGGCGGCGGCCGCAGCCCTCGGCCTGGCGCACTCACTGGAGGAAGGCGTGATCGTCGTCCTGTTCCCCGACTCCGGTCTGAAGTACCTCGGCGAATCCTTCTGGAACGCGCCATGACTCTGGTGATGACACCCGCACTGGAACGTGCCCTGAACTCCAACGGCGAGTCAGCCTATCCGGAAGAGGGCGCCGGTCTCCTCCTGGGTCACGTGGACGGCGAACGGCGCCGCGCCGTGGAGCTGCTCGCCATGCCCAACCGATCTCCGGAGGCGGTGCGGCCCCGCCGCTATGAGCTCGATCCACGCGAACTGCTCGACGCCGAGGACGATGCCGATCGACGAGGCCTGGATGTCCTCGGCGTCTACCATTCCCATCCCGACCACCCGGCCCGGCCGTCGGAGACGGACCGATCCCTGGCGCTGCCCTGGTACGTTTACGTCATTGTGTCCGTCGAACGCGGCCGCGCCGTCGACCGCACGGCCTGGCGATTGGCCGACGACCGCGGCCGCTTTGAACCGGTGGCGATCGACGTGGACTCGGAAGGAGATTGAATGCCGCTCGTGCGTGTCCCCACTCCGCTTCGACCCTACACCGACGGCCAGAAGGATGTCGAGGTCGCCGGCGAGACGGTTGCCGGCGCGCTGGCGTCGCTGGCGGACCGCTATCCCCCCATCCGACCGCATCTGTTCGATGAGTCCGGGGCGCTCCGGTCCTTCGTCCACGTGTTCCTGGGTGATCGCGACGTGCGAGATCTCAACGGCGATGGGACGCGTCTGGAATCGTCCGACCGCCTGCTGATCGTTCCCAGCATCGCCGGCGGCGCCTCGCCGACCCGTCCGGTCGACCATCAGGCCTTGCGCATGAATCAGGCGATGATCATCGCTCTGCTGGGCGGGGCCTATGTCGCCAACGGGCCGTGGCTCTCGGGCGTCGTCGGCCTGGTGATGCTGCTCGGCTCGCTGCTCG
>DATIFK010000181.1:0-25170 GCA_035455265.1 Anaerolineales bacterium | reverse complement strand
CTTGCGTGCCGTTGAAGTGGACCGAGAGACCTTCGACCCGGATCGACGGCGCGGCGCGGTCGTGGTCCGCTGGACGAATGGCGCTGTGGGGTGTCGCTGGCGCGGTCATGAGGACGTCTTCCCAGATGAGTCATTCTACTCTACGAGCGGTCCGTGGTCGGCGGTCGGTGGTCAGATGGTCCCCTGTGCCTGCCGGCTACTCGGCACCGGCCACTCGTTGTCAGGGAGAGAGTCCCTGAACGATGGCCTTGACGTCGTATTCCATCAGGTCCACATAGGTCGGCGCGGGGCCGTCGGGACCCGTCAGCGACTCGAGATAGAGGGGGACGAACCTTGCGCCCGTATCGTCCGCCAGGCGCCGACCCAGATCCGGATTCACCTCGGCGGCGTTGAACACCGCGCGCACGCCTTCTCGCCGCACCGCCTCTTCGAGCGCGGCGAACTCCCGGGCCGAGACATCCGCCGAGCTGCTGGCCGAGGGGACGATTGCGCCGACCAGGGTGAAACCGAAACGCGCCGCGAAGTAACCGAGGGTGTCGTGATCGGTCACCAACTTGCGCGCCTCGGGGGGAATCGTGTCCAGCCGGTCGGCGAGGCGTTGATCCAGCGCCTCCAACTCGTGTCGATACTCCGTGGCGCGTCCGCGATAGGCTTCGGCATGGATCGGATCGAGCTTTGCCAGCGCCTCGCCGGCGTTCTCGGCCCACACCACGACGTTGCGCGGATCGAGCCAGACGTGCGGGTCTTCCTCACCGGATCCGCCGCCGAGACGGAGCGGCCGGATGCCTTCGGAAAGGGAGACGAACGGCGCTGTTGTGGCGGCCAGCAGCACGCGATCTTCCAGGAACCTCTCGAGGCCGAAACCGTTCAGGAAGACGACGTCTGCCTGCGCCAGGGCACGGGCATCCTGCGGAGCCGGCTCGTAGGCGTGCGGATCGGTTCCGGTCTGCAGCAGGGTCGTCAGATCGATGTCCTCGCCTGCGACGCGTCGGACCGCGTCGGCCACCAAGGTGGTCGTGGCCACGACCCGCAATCGATCTCCCGCTGCCAGCGAGGCGGGCTGCAGGTCGGCGAGCGACTGCATGTGCTCGGCGATCGAAGATGCGGGCGCCGGCTGGCAGCCTGCGAGCCAGACGAGCGCCAGCAACGACACCGTCCGGATCCAGCGGGCTGGGTCGCGACGGGTCATTGGGGCTCGGCGCCGGTCATGGCTGCGTCGCTGGTGTCACGGCTGTCGGGTTCGCATCGGTCTGGTCATCGGCTGGGAAGTCAGCGTCGAATCGCTGAGAGCCGGGGCCAACAGCTGTCGGCGGATTCAGGAAGTCGACGCGGCAGCCGGAGGCGTGATCGAAGGCGTCGGCGTCAGCGTTGCCAGGTAGACGCCGAGGACCCAGCCTTCCTGGCCGAAGGACGTACGGATGTGCCACCATTCCTGCCCGCCGGCGGTCTGCGGTCCGCCCAGCACGAAGACTTGTGAGCCTTCAATCAAGCCGCCGAGGCTCACGCCGTTGGGCTCGGAGCGGAGCAGCGCGCCCAGGCCGCCGGTCCCGAAGATCACAGCCGGAGGCGGAGTCGGGGTCATGGTGGCGGTGGCGGTGGCGGTCGGAGAAGAGGTGGCGGTCGCGGTCGCGGTGCGGGTGGGTGTGGCGGTGCGGGTCGACGTGGCGGTGGCCGTCGGCGTCGGCGTGATGGTTGGGGTCGGGGTGGGTGTCGGTGCCGCTGCCAGGACGGAGGCGCCCAGGTTGAGCGCGCTCAGGAGTCCGATGACGGCCATCAACCCGATGGCCGCGGCCAGCGAGTGGCCGTTGCCCGTCAGAGGCCGAAAGCCGAGCACGGCCAGCGTCGCCATTCCGACGACGGTCGCCCAGGTCAGATGCAGGGCCAACGTCAGCAGCCCGCCGGCCATCAGTTCACGCTGGCCGGCGACCAGTCCGATTCCGGCGGCCACGGCCGGGAGCAGGATCTCGTAGGCCGTTGCCAGGCTGGCGAGCGGATGGACGGCGCCGGAGCGCGCCAGGGTGTAGGCCATCAGAACTGCCCCGACGGCGAGCAAGGAGAAGTCGATCATGTTGAGCTTGATGTGCCCGGCGGCGAGGATGGAGGCCGTCCCCGTTGGGAGCGCCAGCCCGCCGGCCAACCCTCCGAGCAGTCCCGCCAGCGCCGTCGCCACGAGCACCCCGGCCACTTGCCGGAAGAAGTAGCGCAGTGAACCGGAGATCGCCGCCAGCGACAGCCCCGTCACGACCGCCATGCGCGGCGCCAGCAACATACCGGCGAACAGCAAGGCGCGCTGATCGAAGCGGAATCCCATCCCGAGCACCAGTCCCGAGGCGATGGCGTACAGATAGACGTCGATGTTAGGGGCGACGTGATGGGCAAGCTCTTCGAGGAAGGTTTCCTGCTCGTCGGCGCGCAACTGCGTCAGCATGCGGTGCGCCCGCCGCCGGCGCGCCCGTGGCAGGTTCTCGGGGTCGTGCAGGGGTTCCGGGACGTTGAAACTCATCGACGCAGGCTGGCCACCAGCCGCAACGGCCGCTCGAGCAGCCCGAGCGCGCTGACGATGTCGGGCACGACGAGGTCGGCGGCGGCCAGGGCCTCGGCGGCCGTGCCTTCGGGCGACAGGACGGCGATCCCCAGGCGCGCCGCCTTCAGCATCCCGGCGTCGTTGGCACCCTGGCCGATGGCGACGACGCTCTCTCCTAACGAGCGCACGTAGGCCGCTTTGGTTTCAGATTCATCGCCGGCCGGGACGCGCACGGCGCGAACCCCGAGTTGGCGGTCGATGGTGGACTGTTGGCCGTGGGTATCGGCGGTCAGGAGGTGGAGCGTCAGGCGATCGCGCAATCCGTTCAAGGCCCGGCCGACGCCGTCGATCAGCTTGCCGTCGACGGCCAGTGTGCCGTTGACATCGCAGACGAGGTGGTCCAGTCGGATGGTCTCACGGCCCGGGATGATGAGTTCGATCATCGGCATTCGTGGGCGGTCGAACGGATTACCCCTGCGCTTCCCTAAGTCCAAATGTGGAAGGCGCAGGGATTATAGCAGTGGTCAAAGACCAGGGGCCGGTCAGCAGTGGCCGGCGGTCAGTGGCGGCACGTCGCCGCTTGGCCTCCGCGGGTCCCTGGTCACCGGCGGCTGATATAATGAGGTCGCCCACGGGCGCGTAGCTCAGTTGGTTAGAGCGTACGGTTCACATCCGTAAGGTCGTGGGTTCGAGCCCCTCCGCGCCCACTACGTCACGAGCCGGCCGAAAGAGAACGGTTCCTCCCCGCGGACATCTAGCCCATCCTGAACGGAGCGTTCCGAGCCGGCGTCCACGCCGCGCGAGGGACCGCGCCCACGACTCGGTCACACCCGTACCCCCTACGGGGGTCATGAAGGTCGTGCGGGTTCGAGCCCCTCCGCGCCCACTGCGTCAAGTCAAGCTCCAAGCACCGATCCCTACAACGCGGTCGTCGAATTCGAATCCGACGGAGCGTCCCGAGCCAGCGTCCACGCCGCGCGAGGGACCGCGCCCACCCAAAGACAGTCGTCAGTCGTCAGTTATCAGTCATCAGGAGCCCGTGCGTCCCGAGCCGGCGTCCACGCCGCGCGAGGGACCGCCTCGGTCTCAAAGGCGGCTGCTTTTGCTCGCCGACATTCAGCCAGGGTTCTTCGTCACTTGCAGGTGGTCCGCCGACAGCGGCGTTCATCTGACAGGTGCGACTCCTCCTCCGCTGCATCAGCGATGCGGGGGATAGAATAGCCGAGCAGCCCATCCGCGCTCGTCGCGGCTGGAAACCCGGACGGACTTACTCCGCAATATGAGCAACCGGGCCTTACCCCGGAAAGGGATCCCATGGAAGACTCCATCATCGAAGTGCGGGATTTCCGCAAAGTCTACGGCGACTTCGTGGCCGTTGACGGCATCACCTTCGAAGTGAATCGCGGCGAGATCTTCGGCCTGCTCGGGCCGAACGGGGCCGGCAAGACGAGCACGATGGAGAGCCTCGAGGGCTTGCGCCTCATCGACGGGGGCGAGCTCCGGGTGGCCGGCGTCGACCCCGGACACCAACCCCATCTCTTGAAACGTGTGCTCGGGGTGCAGCTGCAGTCCTCGGGATTGCCGGCCAACATCCGCGTCGATGAATCGATGCGCCTGTTCTGCGCCTATCACGGTCTCCCGCCGCGCGACGACCTGCTCGACCGGTTGGGGTTGAACGAGAAGAGGTCGGCCCAATATCACCAGCTTTCAGCCGGGCAACAACGCCGCCTGGCCCTGGCCCTGGCGGTGGCGCACAAGCCCCCGGTCATCTTCCTCGACGAGCCGACGGCCGGGCTGGATGTCGCCTCGCGCGTCCAGCTTCACGACCTGATGCGCGAGCTGCAGGCCGACGGAACCACGATTCTGCTGGCGACGCACGATATGGCCGAGGCCGCCGAGCTGGCGACGCGCGTGGCCATCCTGCTGCGAGGCAAGATCGCCACCATCGGTACACCGCTCGAGCTGACGGCGGCCGGCGCCGGCCTGACCAAGATCTCCGTGCGCACCGAGGGCTCGAGTCTGGCGCGACCCGAAGCGAAGTTCCCCGGCATCCAACAGACGTCCCGGCAAGAGGAGTACTTCATCTACTTCACCACCGACGTCGGCGGCACCGTCTCCGCCTTGATGGCCTACCTTCACGCGCAATCCGACCAGCTGGTGGACCTGCGAGTGGAGCGCCCCTCCCTGGAAGACCGTTTCCTTGAGATCACCCATCACGGGGCTGCCCAATGAACGCCTTCGCCCAACACCTCGCCTTCCAGTTCCGGACCGGAATCCGCGACCGCTCGCTCCTGCTCATGAACTACCTGTTCCCCCTGGGCTTCTACCTCCTGATGGGCGCGTTGATGGGCCAGGTCAACCCGGGCTTTCTGGGAAGCCTGATCCCGGCGATGGCCGTGCTGGCCGTCATGAGCGGGACCCTGCTCGCCTTGCCGGGGACCCTGGTCGAAGCCCGCGAGGCCGGCATCTTCCGCAGCTACAAGGTCAACGGCGTCCCGGCCCTGTCGATCCTCGTCATTCCGGTGCTGACGACGATGGTGCACTCGTTGATCGTGGCGATCCTGGTGGGCGTCAGCGCGCCCTCCCTCTTCCACGCCGCCGTCCCCACCAGTTGGGCGGGATTCCTGCTGGTCTTCCTGGCGATGTCTTTCGCCTTCGCCGGGATCGCCGGGCTCATCGGAGTCGTCTCGTCCAACAATCAGATGACGGTACTGCTGTCGCAGCTCATCTTCCTGCCGTCGATGGTCCTGGGAGGGCTGATGCTTCCAACCAGCATGCTGCCGACCGGCCTCGGCAAGGTGGCACTGCTGCTCCCGACGACGTATGCGATGAACGCGTTCGGGGAGCTGGCGATGGGCCAGACCATGCCCGTCAACTCCGTGTTGTCCCTGGCGATCCTGGTGGCCTCGGGGGCCCTGGCGTTCTACCTTGCGGTCTATCTCTTCCGCTGGGACAGCAAGAATGCCGCGCGCCGCGCGCACCCGGCGCTCGCTCTGCTGGCCTTGCTGCCGTACATCGCCGGACTCGTTCTCATACGATAGGGTGCTCGCGCGAGGAACCACGTCGTCGAAACGTAGTCTTCGATGACCTGCGGCCTTGGATGAGCCACGCGCCGGTGGCTGACCTCCGCAGGAAATCCACCCGTCGATCGCGGATTGGACCTGGTATGATGGCCGGCTCGTCTCAAGGGAGGGCCTTCCAAATGCGTTTCGATGCCATCAGCGTAGAGAATTCCTCCCGCCTGCGCCCATTGGCCGCTGCGGCGCTTGTTGGGGTGGCGCTCGCCGCCCTGGGCTATTGGGCAGGCGTCCCTCATAGCGGTCTGGCCCTCTTCGCCGTCGGCATCGCCGTGTTGATTGGATGGGTTCTGCTCTTCACGCTCCTCGGTTGGCGTCTGCTTGCGGCGCGCCCAGAAACGTCGCGGGGTTCGATCCAGGCCGGCCTGGCCTCTTCGGCGCGCCGCTGGATGGCCATGTTGTTGGCCGTGAGCACGCTCTCGCTGACCGTCGGAGGTTTCTGGGACGAGGTGTGGCACCGCAAATTCGGTCTTCCGTTCGGAGAAGACCTGCTTTGGCGGCCCCACCTGCTGATCTACTTCGGGCTTCTCGTACCTCCGGCCCTGGCAGCGGTCAGTCTCTTCCAAGCCCTGCGGCAGGGGCGCGGAGGGCTGCGGGATCGCTTGCAGGCCGATCACCCACTGACCCTGTTGTGGCTGGTCGGGGGCTTCCTTCTATTCACCGTCCCCGCCGACCCCGTTTGGCATCTCATCTACGGCGAGGACATCTCGGCCTGGAGTCTGCCCCATCTCGTCCTGATGCTGTCCGCGGTGATGGTAGCCGTGCTCGGAGTGCTCCTTCACCAGAGCACCCTGCCCGCCCGCCACACCTGGGGTGGACTCCGACCCAGCTCCGCCTTCACGCTGGTTTTCTTTTTGGGAGCGGCTTCCATCACCGCCCAGGTCTTGATCGGGGACTTCTCGGCTGCGAATCCGGCGGCCATCGCGCGACCGATCTGGCTCCTTCCCACCTTGATCACCGCCCTGGCCGTGCTCCTGGGATCCCTGGTGAACCGCGCCACGCGTTCGTATGGAGCTGCAACAGCGGTTGGGCTGCTCACCCTGGCGACTCGCTTCGCGCTCGTCCAGGCCTTTGCCTTCCCCGAAATCCCGACGGGGGCCTGGTTGCCTCTGCTGCCGCCTCTGATGGCGCTCGACCTGGCCTACGCCTGGCGCGCCCGCCGGGCCGGCGGGGCGATCTCCGCACCCGCGGCCGCGGCTTGGGTTCTGCCTGGGTCGGCCGTGGCGCTCGCGCTGATCCCTCGCTGGTACAGCTACGTCCAGTTCCGCGGCTTCGACATCGCCGTCTCCCTGCTGACCGGGCTTCTGGCCTCGATGGCGGCGGCCTGGCTGGGAGGGATGATCGGCGACTCCTTGGCGGCTGCGACGGGAGTGTCTGAGAAACCCGAGGGGCGCGCAAGCAGGGTGCGGTGGGAAGCCCCGGTGATGCTGGCGATCTGGGCGCTGGTCGTCATCTTCCTGATCGCCACCGCCGCGCCTCCCACCCATACCTTCTAGCCCCTGGCGCGGCTGTGCGCCTCCTCCGCCGCGAGCGCGCGATTGACTCTTGACATCTCGAAACAAATGATGACAATGTAGCCAAATGATGCCGGACTTGTGCTCGCCCCAGCCTCGCGCTCGTCGTCCGCGCCACCTCTCCCCTCGGGAAGGGTGGCTGGTGGTGCTGAGGCAAGGCTGAGCGCTCCTTAAGCACATACCGCCACGGCCAGTCCAGGCCCTCCTTCCCAGGAGGGCCTTTCTGTTTTCCCGACCGGAGCCCATGGGCCCCGGCGAGAGGGAAGGAGCATGGGATGTCGAAGCCGGCCCTCCGACGAATCGTCCTGGCCTACTCGGGAGGCCTCGACACGTCGGTCATCGTTCCCTGGCTGAAGGAGCACTACGGCTGCGAGGTGGTGTGTTTCACCGCCGACATCGGTCAGGGGGAAGAGCTCGGCGGTCTGGAAGCCAAGTCCCTGGCCAGCGGCGCCAGTCGCTTGATCGTGCGCGACGTGCGCCAGGAGTTCGCCCGCGACTACCTGTTCCGTGTGCTGCGCGCCGGGGCGGTCTACGAGCGCAAGTATCTGCTCGGCACCTCGATCGCTCGGCCGCTCATTGCCAAGCACCAGGTCGATGTGGCGCACGAGGTCGACGCTGACGCCGTCGCCCACGGGGCCACCGGCAAGGGCAACGACCAGGTTCGCTTCGAGCTGACCTATACCGCACTCGATCCGCGCCTGCGGATCGTTGCCCCGTGGCGCGAGTGGGAGATCCGCTCCCGCGAGGACGCCATCGCCTACGCCCGAAAGCGCAACATCCCGATCACCGCCAGCGAGCGTTCCATCTACAGCCGCGACCGCAACTTGTGGCACATCTCGCATGAAGGCGGCCCGCTGGAGGACCCGTGGCTCGAGCCGGAAGAGGCGATGTACACGCTGACGGTCTCGCCGGAACAGGCGCCCGATGAACCCGCCGTGGTCGAGATCGAGTTCGAGTCCGGCACGCCGGTGGCGGTCGACGGGCAGCGGCTCCCCCCGGCCGACCTCGTCGCCCACCTCAATCGCCTGGGTGGCGCCCACGGCGTCGGGCGCGTCGACCTGGTCGAGAGCCGCCTGGTCGGGATGAAGTCTCACGGCGTCTACGAAACGCCCGGCGGCACGATCCTCTCGACGGCGCACCGCGAGCTCGAGTCGATCGTCCTCGACCGCGGCACCCTGCGCTTGAAGGACCTGCTGGCCCTCGAGTATGCCGACCTGGTCTACAACGGCCAGTGGTTCTCCCCCGTGCGCGAGGCGCTCGACGCCTTCTTCGACAACACCCAGGGCCCGGTGACGGGCACCGTGCGCCTCAAGCTCTTCAAAGGAAGCGTCATCCCGGTAGGTCGCAGGAGCCCGCTCAGCCTCTACCGGGAGGATTTCGCCACCTTCGGCCAGGAGGACGTCTACGATCAGGCCGACGCGCGCGGTTTCATCCGCCTGTTCGGCCTTCCGCTCAAGGTGCGGGCGCTCAACGGCCTGCCGGTGTCCGGCCTCGACATGGCGCAGCCGGATTACTCGCGCTTCAAGCGCGACTGACGGAGCCTACGATGCCGATGTGGGGCAGCCGCTTCCGTGAAGCGCTCGATCCCGGGGCGCAGCGATTCAACGCCTCGATCGGGTTCGACCGGCGCCTGGCGGCGCAAGATGTCCGGGCCAGCGCCGCCTGGGCACGTGCGCTGCGCCAGGCCGGCGTCCTGACCGCTGGGGAAGCGGACGAGATCGTCACGGGCCTCGAAAAGGTCGGCCGGGAATTCGACGGCGAGGCGTTTGCCTTCCAACCGGACGATGAGGACGTTCACTCCGCCGTCGAGCGCCGCCTGACCGAACTCATCGGAGCGCCGGCCGGTAAGCTCCACACCGGCCGTAGCCGCAACGACCAGGTCGCCACCGATCTGCGGTTGTGGCTGATGGACCATCTACCCCCATTGGACGCCGCCTTGGCCAACCTGCAGGCCGTTCTAATGAACCGGGCACAGACGGAACTTGAGATGCTGATGCCCGGCTACACCCACCTGCAACGGGCCCAGCCGATCACGCTCGGACACTGGTGGCTGTCGCACGTCTGGCCGCTCCAACGTGACCGGCAGCGGCTGCGCCAGGCGCGCGCCAGCGCGGCGCAGCTTCCCCTGGGGTCGGGCGCCCTGGCGGGCACGTCCTTCCCCGTCGACCGCATGGCCCTGGCCGCCGACCTCGGCTTCCGGGCGCCCTGCCCCAACAGTATCGACGCCGTCGCCGACCGGGACTTCGCCGCCGAGTTCATTTTCGCCGCCGCCCTCATCGGCATCCATCTGAGCCGTCTGGCGGACGCGGTCATCCTATTCTCGACGCGCGAGTTCGGCTTCTTCGAGCTGCACGACGCCTTCAGCACCGGCTCCAGCCTCATGCCGCAGAAGAAGAATCCCGACGTGTTGGAGCTGACGCGCGCCCGCTCGGGCGCTCTCATGGGAGATCTCGCCGGCCTGCTGGCTACGCTCAAAGGCTTACCCTCCGCTTACGACAAGGACCTGCAGGAGGATAAGCCGGCCGTGTTCCACGCGTACGACACCCTGGCGGCATGTCTGCCCGTGGTCGCGGGAGTGCTGCGGAGCCTGACCGTCCATCCCGAGCGGATGGCGGCCGCCATCGACGACGACCTGCTGGCTGTCGACCTGGCGGATCATCTCGTGCTTCAAGGGGTGCCGTTTCGCCAGGCGCACGAAGTCGTCGGCCGCTGGGTGCGGCTTGCCCTGGACCAGGGCCGCTCGCTGCGATCCTTCTCGCTGGCCGAATTGCAGGTGCTCCACGCCGCGTTCACCCAACAGGCGTTTGAGTTCCTCGACGCCACGCACAGCGTGGGTCGCCGTCGCGCCATCGGCGGCACGGCGCCGGCGTCCGTGGCGGAACAACTCGCCGTGGCTCGCCAGGCGTCGCAGTCGCTAGCCTGGGATCTCCCCCTTGACTCAACGCACGAGCGTGCAGGAGGTAGGACATGACGACGGTCACATGCCCGGAGTGTGCCGCGACCTTTCCGCTGGAGGCAGGCGCCGAAGTGGGCGAGATCCTGGTCTGCCCCGAATGCGGTGTCGACCTGGAGTTGACGGCCCTCGATCCGGCGACCGTCGCCCTGGCTCCCATGGAACAGGAGGATTGGGGTGAGTGAGGATCTGAATCCGACGGGCGCAGGCGTCGAGGTCGAGCCGGGGCCATCCCTGCGCATCGGCCGGGCCCCGCGCCGGAGTCGCAGCGTCAGCCGGCTGCACGTCGGCGTCCTGTATTCGCGCCTGCGCGTCGAGGAGAAGTGGATCTTCGCCGCCATGGATCGCCTGGGCGTGCACTACGACCGGCTCGACGATCGCGGCTTGTTCTTCGACCTGGAGCATCCCGAACCTTGGTTAGGCTACGACGTCGTCCTCGAGCGCAGTCTGAGCTACACGAGCGGCCTTTACGCGCTGCGTCTGCTCAACGGCTGGGGCATTCCAACTGTGAACACGGCCGCCGTGGCCGAAATGTGCGGCGACAAGCTGGCGACGTCGGCGGCCTTGGCACGGGCCGGCGTGCCCCAGCCGCGTGCCACTTTGGCCTTCTCGATGGAGTCGGCCCTGCAAGCGATGGAAAGCCTCGGCTATCCGGTCGTCCTCAAGCCGGTGGTCGGGTCGTGGGGCCGGCTGCTGGCCAAGGTCAACGACCGCGATGCCGCTGAAGCCATCCTCGAGCACAAGGTCACCCTCGGCTCCTATCAGCATTCCGTTTTCTACATCCAGGAGTTCATCGACAAGCCGGGCCGCGACATCCGCGCTTTCGTCATCGGCGATCGGGTGGTCACGGCCATCTACCGCAAGTCGGACCACTGGATCACCAACACGGCCCGCGGCGCCTCCGGCGAGCTCTGCCCGCTTTCGGTGGAGCTCGAGGACCTGTGTTTGCAGGCGGCGCACGCCGTCGGCGGCGGCCTGCTGGCCATCGACCTGATCGAGGATCCCCGCCGCGGCTTGCTGGTCAACGAGATCAACCACACCATGGAGTTCCACACGACACAGCCGATCAGCGGCATCGACCTCGGGCAGCTGATCACCGAGTACGTGCTGGCGGTCGCCCGGGGCAAGCGGTGAGCGGATCGGTCAACGGGGAATGATCCGAGCGGCGATCGTCGGGGCCACGGGCTACACCGGTGGGGAGTTGCTGCGCCTGCTGCTGGACCATCCTCAGGTGGAGGTCGCCGCGGCGACCTCGCGCCGGCTGGCTGGCACCTACGTATATCAGGTCCACCCCAATCTGCGACGCCGGACGACGTTGAAGTTCAGTGCGGCCGAGCAACTGCAGCCGGTGGACGTCCTGTTCCTGGCTCTGCCGCACGGTGAAGCTCAGCGACAGATCGAGGCGATGGTTCGTCTGGCGCCGAAGGTGATCGACCTCTCGGCCGACTTCCGCCTGCGCGACCCAGACGTCTACGAGCGCTGGTACGGCACGGCCCACGCTTCTCCGGCCTGGCTCGATCGCTTTGTGTACGGGTTGCCCGAGCTCGACCGCCAGGCCATCCGCGGCGCATCGTATGTCAGCGGGGTCGGATGCAATGCGACCGCAACCATCCTGGCCCTGCTGCCTCTGGCGCACAGCGATCTTTGGGACACAGGGCAGCCGGTCCTGGCCGAGATCAAGGTCGGCTCGTCGGAGGGCGGCGCCGAGGGCAACCCCGGAAGCCATCACCCCGAACGCAGCGGCGTGATCCGAACCTTCTCGGCCTTCGGACATCGTCACACGGCCGAAGTGATCCAGGCTTTTGGGCGAGACGATGTCACCCTGACGATGACCTCGGTCGATCTCGTCCGCGGCGCGCTGGCGACGGTGCATGCGACCGTCCGCCCCGGAGTGACCGACAAGGATTTGTGGGAGGCCTACCGGAAGACAGCGGCGGCGAACCCATTCCTGCGCGTGGTCAAGGAGACCCGCGGCATCTACCGCGTCCCCGAACCGAAGATCCTGGCAGGTTCCAACTATGCCGATCTGGGCTTTGAGTTCGACGCCGCCACACGACACGTGGTCGCCTTGTGCGCCATCGACAATCTGATGAAGGGTGCTGCCGGAACGGCCGTGCAGTGTCTCAACCTGATGTTCGGTTGGGACGAGACAGCGGGATTGACGTTCCCGGGACTGCATCCCATATGAAGAGCGTACCCCCATCCCCTTCAGAACCTCACCCCCGCGGGCGAGGAGGGGAAGACAAGGGGAATGGAACCACCGTCATGGTCGACATGGGTCATGCAGGCAACTCACCCTCACTTTCTCCCTCGGGGAGAGGGGACAGAAGCGCCCTCCCCCTCCGGGGGAGGGCGGGGGAGAGGGCGAGCTTCTCGATCGGGCACCGGACGCAAGTATGGAGTCAGCGTGACTGACTCCCTCCTGGTCGTCAAGATCGGCGGAGCGGAGGGCCTGGACTCCGGCGCCGTGTGCGAGGACATCGCTTCCGTCGTCGCCCAGGGGCGCCGGGTCGTGGTTGTCCATGGAGGCTCGGCCGAGGCCAGTGCCCTGGGAGCGGCGCTCGGGCGCCCGCCGCGCTGGTTGACGTCGCCCTCCGGGTTTCGCTGGCGCCACACCGATCGCGCCACCCTGGAGATCTTCGCCATGGCAACCAAAGGCAAGGTCAACACCTTGTTGGTTGAGCGCCTCCAGGCCGCCGGCGTCAATGCCCTAGGGCTGTCAGGGGCGGACGGGCGACTGCTGGTGGCGCGGCGAAAGGGAGTCGTGCAAAGTGTAGAGGACGGCAAGCGCCGCGTCGTACGCGACGACTACACCGGCCGCGTCGAGCAGGTCAACGTCGATCTGCTTCACCAGCTGCTGGCGTTCGGCGTCACGCCGGTCCTCGCGCCGCTGGCCCTGAGCACCGAAAACGAGGTGGTGAACGTCGACGCCGACCGCGCCGCGGCCATGGTCGCCGCGGCGCTATCGGCCGAGACATTGGTCCTGCTGACCGCCGCGCCCGGCTTGCTGCGCCGCTTTCCCGACGAGTCGACTTTGATCCCGCGCCTGTCGCGCCCTGAGCTGGATGAAGCGCTGGCGTTGGCACAGGGCGGCATGAAGAAGAAGATCCTGGGCGCCTCTGAAGCACTCGACGGCGGCGTGCCTCGCGTCGTCATCGCCGACGGGCGCACCGTCCACCCGCTCGCCGCGGCCCTCGAGGGCTGCGGCACGACGATCGCCTAGGGGTCGCACATGGAAGCAGTCTACGAGAGCGAAGCCCTACATTCGACCGGGATCTACGCCAAGCACCCCATCACCATCGTCCGCGGCGAAGGCGCCACGCTGTGGGACAGCACCGGCCGTGAGTACGTCGATTGCATGGCCGGCCACGGCGTTGCCAACCTCGGGCATGCGCATCCGGCCGTGGCTCAGGCCGTCGCCGAACAGGCCCGCCGGCTGATCACCTGCCACGAAGCCTTCTACAACGATCAGCGCTCCGCCGCCATGGAACAACTCGCCCGATTGCGGCCGGGCCTCGACCGCTCGTACCTGTGCAACTCCGGGACGGAAGCCGTCGAGGCGGCGTTCAAGTTCGCCCGCCTCTCAACCGGGCGGCCCGGCATCATCGCCGCCATGCGCGGCTTTCACGGACGCACCTTCGGGGCGCTCTCGGCCACCTGGAACAAGCACTACCGCGAGCCCTTCGAGCCGCTGGTCCCCGGCTTTCGCCATGTGCCCTTCAACCAACCTCAGGCGCTGGAGCAGGCCGTCGACGATCAGACGGCCGCCGTCGTCCTCGAGGTCGTTCAAGGCGAAGGCGGCGTTCACGTCGCTCAGGCGGAGTTCCTGGCCGCAGCCCAGCGAGCCTGCCGCGAGCGCGGCGCTCTGCTGATCATCGACGAAGTGCAGACCGGCCTCGGGCGCACCGGCAAGCTGCTCGCCGTCGAGCATTTCGACCTCACGCCCGACCTGCTGTGCCTGGCCAAGTCGGTGGCCGGCGGAGTCCCGATGGGTGCGGTGCTGATCGGACCGCGCGTCGGCGGCTTTGCCCCGGGCACCCACGGCTCGACATTCGGCGGTAACCCGCTGGCCTGCGCCGCCTGCGTCGCCGCCTTGCGCGCCCTGATCGACGAACGCCTTCCCGAGCAGGCGGCCGAGAAGGGAACATACCTGCTGGCGCGCCTGCGGCAGATCGACTCCCCTCTGGTTCGAGACGTGCGCGGGCTCGGCTTGATGATCGGAATCGAGCTCAAGCACAAGGTCGCCCCCTACCTCGAGGCATTGTTGGACCTGGGGGTCATCGCCTTGCCGGCCGGCTTGACCGTGCTGCGGCTTCTGCCGCCTCTGGTCATCACCTATCCGCAACTCGACCGTGTGATCGAGGCGCTACGCGCTGTGTTGACGAAGACGATGGAGGAGTAGCTCTCAGCCACACCTGCTCTCCCTGGCACTGCCGGCCAGGGCAGGTGTGCGCCGGAGCGCAGCGCAGGCCGTTCGCCCCGCGGGCCGGAGCCCGCTGGGCGCCGGCCCGGACGGGGTGCAAGGGTCAGCCGTCAGCGGTCCGGCGTAGGCCCTCCCGTCAGGACATCGGGACGGCGTGAGCGAACGCGGCAATGCCTCGTCGGATGCAGGGATGACTCGCCGCCGCTCAGCGCCCAGACGGGCCGTCGAAGGGTGCGGCCGAAGATGAAGGCTCCTTGTGAACGCCGCTACACCGCGCGATCGAAACGAAGGGGACATGCAAGGATCTGAACCTCAGGTTTCCCAGACTCTGCTCGGCCTTCTCGAACACTACAGCCCGACGGGATCGGAGAGCTCCGCCGTCGAGTGGCTGGTGGGGCGCATGCGCCAACTCGGATACGCCCAAGCTCACATCGACGGCGCCGGCAACGCCGTCGGTGTGATGGGAGCCGGGCCGCGCCAAGGGATGCTGATCGGGCACATCGATACGGTGCGCGGCCAAATCCCCGTCCGATCGGAAGGTGATGCTCTCTACGGCCGCGGGGCGGTCGACGCCAAGGGTCCGCTGGCGGCGTTCGTCGACGCCGTCGCCGACATCGGCCCGCTCAGCGAATGGCAATGGATCGTGGTCGGCGCGGTCGACGAAGAAGGCGATTCCCGCGGGGCGCGCTACTTGATCGACCGCCACCGCCCGGCCTTCGCTATCGTCGGGGAACCCAGCCGCTGGGATCGGGTGACCATCGGCTACAAAGGTTCGGCCTGGACCCGGGTGACGGTGCGTCGGCCGGTGGCTCATGCGGCCTCGCCCGAGGCCAGTGCCTGTGAGATCGCCGTCGATTTCTGGAGAGATGTTCAGGCGTGGTCAGCCGATTTCAATTCCGATCGGGGCCGCGCCTTCGACCAGGTCACACCTTCGCTACGCGGCTGGTCGTCCGGGGACGACGGCCTCGAAGCGTGGGCGACGCTCCATCTGGGAACGCGCCTTCCACCAACCCTGACGCCCGACGACTGGCATGCCATGCTGCGCGGTCTCGGCCCTGATGCGGACGTCAAGCCCGATGGATTGGCCACCCCGGCGTACCGCGGCGAGAAGAACTCGCCCCTGATGCGAGCCTTCCTCGGCGCCATCCGGCAGGCGGGTGGTGTTCCGGCCTTCGTCGTCAAGACAGGCACCGCCGACCTGAACCTCGTGGCCCCGGCCTGGTCCTGCCCGGCGGTAGCGTACGGGCCGGGCGATTCCTCGTTGGATCACACCCCCGACGAACACATCCTGATGAGCGAGTACGCACGAGCCCGGGGTGTTCTCGTCCGCGTGTTGCGGACGATGGCCGCTTGAGAGTGGACCCCCGGTGGTCGAAGCACCAGGCCCCAAGGTGCTGTCATGGCGCGCAGTCGTTCTGGACCTCGTGGAATCTGTAGGGGTGATAGTAGTCTGAGAACAAACTCACGTCCTTCAGGATGGGCAGGTCGTCGCCGAAAACCTCGGACAGGACCACCCGGAAGGTGTTGACGTTGGTCATCTCCGGGTAGAGCCGGCCATCCTGTCCCGGCAGGTAGACGGCGCTCAGGTTGGCCATGCGCTCCGGCGATCCCCCTATGCCGTGGTCGCCCTGGACGATGATGACCGGCGGGACGGGCGAATCCCGGATGATCGCCGGCAGAATCTCGAGCATCTTCTTGTTGATGTAGATGACCTGGTTGACGTAGCCCTGCATGGCCTGGTCGCGAGGAGCGTCGGAAGGGATCAAGACCGGTTCGCCGTTCGGGCCGAAGACATACGGCACGTGCGGGATGATCAGGTGGGCAAAGACGAATTTCGGGCCCGGCATGGATGGGATCTTGACGAGCTCCTGGAGGTCATACGCGGTCCGGTTGCGGCTCAGGTCCTCCGGCCGCTGGACCATCCGTAGGGCCTCGGCATCCAACAGGATCCTGGCGGCCGTGGTCTGAAGCCACAGGTACTGAAAGGCGTCCAGTTGCCATGGGCTGAGCTGGGGCCCAAGGAAGAGATCGGCATCGGTCCACTCGGTCCAATCGAAGCCGGTCCTGAAGGCAATGACGGTGTAGCCGCGCCCCTCCAGGGTCCGGCGGACGGCGCCGTTCCGGATCAGGGGCCAGAGGGGGGAGCGGTCAGGGCTGTCAGGGCCGAAGGAATCGCCCAGCGCCTCCAGGTAGTCATAGTTGAGAGTGGAGGCCAGCGAGAGCTCCGTCTGGGCGTAGTTGGACTGGCTGCAGCGCGCAACGTAGAAGCCCATCTGCTCGAGGGACGCCAGGAAGGCGGAGTTGTCGTAGCCGCTTAGCTTCTCGAGGATGTCGGCGCGCGAGTAACCGTCCAAGATGATGTAGTAGATGTCGGGGGCGGCCTTCCCCGCCAGGCTCTCACCCGGAGCGGCGGCTGCCCCTGCCTCCGCCTGGGAACGCTCCCACGCCCGCCAATGCCTCCACAGGCCCGAGCCGATCTGGAAGACCGGCAGGATCAGGAGGGCCAGGCTGACGACGTTGAGGGCTTGGGTCAGGCGTGAGATCTCCGGCCTTCGCCGACTGGCCCACCAGACTCCCAGCCCGGCCATGGCGATCCAGAGCACCCCCAGGGTACGGTGGCGGAAGGGATAGAAGCCGGAGATCGTCACGGCCTTCAGGAAGGTGTAGACGTGGCCATAGGAGAAGAACAGGACCAGGAGGATGCTGGCGACGAGCGCAGCCCGCTGCCAGCTTCGAAGCCAGAGCCATGCCAGCAGCAGAAGCAGGCCGGCGCCGGCGATCGACTGGCCGATGGGCGGTAAGGCGGAGGCCGGATCTATCTGGTCGATGTTGTTGGCCAAGAGGGCGAGGACGGAGAAGACGGCGATCGCTGGAACGTGCCAGGGAACGGACGAGAGGGGCTGCGCCTTGGCTCTTTCCTTCACCATAGTCGATATCCATCGTCACGAAACGGCCGTCAAGCGGCAGCGGCTCGACCTCGAGCTCGTCTAGCGCAACTCGGCCAATTGTACCGGCCATGCGCCTTTCGCCGTCAAGACGGCACCGCCGACCTGAACTTCGAGGCGCTCGTCTGGTCCGGCCCGGCCGTCGCTTCGGGGCCGGGGATTCTTCTCTCGACCATACGCCCCGCGACCACATCGAGCTGCCGGACACACTCGTGCCCGTGACATCCTGCGACGCGTCCTTCAGAAGATGGCCGCTTGAGAGGGCCCCATCCTCGCGCGTTGGGAACCTGGCGGCCACGGCCAGCGTCTAGGTAGGAACTTCAGATTTCAGGGAGGCCTGATGAGCGTCTCTTCCCTCACCCGCCGGACTCTTCTCCTCGGCCTTGTCGTCGCCGGCTGCGCGCGGGCGCAGCCCGCCCCGCTCTCCTACAACGGCCTGGTCGCAGCTCTTGAAGCAAGCGGCGCCAGCGTCGAAACCGTCGGTGACATCGAGCAGGCGTTCTTCTCTGTCCCGGGACGATCCCTTCGCGTCGACGGGACGGACGTCCAGGTCTTTGAGTACGCCGACGAGGCCGCGCGCCAGGCCGACTCCGACCTGATCTCAACCGACGGAACGGCCATCGGCACCTCGATGGTCACCTGGATCGATCAGCCGAACTTCTGGGCGGAAGGCCGCCTGATCGTCCTGTACGTCGGTCGCGAGGCGGCGGTGATCGAAAGGCTGAACGGCGTGCTCGGAGACCCGTTGACGGAGCCCTGGCTGGGGCAGGGGTAGCGCGGCGCCACTATGCCAACCCGTAGGGGCAGAGCATGCACCGGAGACGGGCGTGCTTCGCCCCTACAGCGCCATCCTAAGGATCCCGGCGATAGCTCCCCATCACAACTGCCGGACGAACGCGTCCAACCGCTTCAGCGCCCGGTCGAGATTCTCCATCGAGCTCGCGTAGGAGAGTCGCAGATAGCCTTCGCCGTACTGGCCGAACGCCGTGCCTGGCAGGAGAGCCACGCCGGTCTCCTCCAGAATGCGGTCCGCCAGAGCATCTGACGTCATCCCCAAAGCTCGGATGTTGGGGAAAGCGTAGAACGCTCCCTGCGGTTCTTGACAGTGAACACCCGGGATGGCATTCAATCCGGCGACGACACGATCGCGGCGCTCGCGGAATGTTTCGACCAGCCGGTCGACCGGCGCCTGCGTCCCCCGCAGGGCTTCGATGCCGGCGATCTGGGTAAACTGGGCTGTGCTGCCGACCGAGTGGGTGATCAACAACTCGACCGAGCGCGCCAGGGCTTCGGGCATGATCCCGTATCCGAGGCGCCAGCCCGTCATGGCGTAGGTCTTGGAGAATCCGTCGACGATGATCGTCCGCTCCGACAGGCCGGGCAGCGAAGCGATGCTCGGCGCCCGTTCGCCGCGGTAGACCAACCGGGCATAGATCTCATCCGATAGGATCCAGCAGTCGTAGCGCTCGGCCGCCTCGGCGATGTGTTCCAGGTCGGCCGGCGGAATCACGCCGCCGGTGGGATTCGCCGGCGAGTTGAGGATGATCAGTTTCGTCCGCGACCCGATGAGCCGATCAAAGGCCTCCAGGTCGAAGGAGAAGCCTTTCTCTTCCCTCAACGGCACGGGCACCGGCACGCCGCCGGCGACGCCGACCATGGCGGCGTACGTGGGAAAGCCGGGGTCCGGATACAAGACCTCGTCGCCCGGCTCGACGACCGCCAGCGTGGGGAAGAACATGTTCGGTTTGGCGCCCGGGCTGACCACGACCATCTCCGGGGTAACGGCGATCCCACGCTGGCGCGTGGCCGTGGCGGCGATCGCCTGGCGCAATTCGGGCATGCCGGCCGGGGGCGTGTAGCGCGCCTGGCCCGCCTCGATCGCCTCGACACCTGCCTGGCGAATGTGATCGAAGGTCAGGGCATCGGGCTCTCCGACTTCCAGATGGATGACATCCCGTCCCTGACGTTGCAGGGCCTGGGCCTTGGCGAGCATGTGATAGGCGCCTTCGGCCTTCAGGTGACGGACACGGGTTGCGTGAGTCGTCGGGGTCACCCCAACGCCTCCTTTCTGCGGGCCGGCGAAAGCGTTGGGGTCACCCGTCCTCCTTCAATCCAGATCCCGAGGTGCCTGGCGCAAGCGCTTCGCCCGGCCGCGGCGCTTCTTCGACTCCAGGCGCACCCGTCGCGACGCCGCCGACGGTTTCGTTGCCTTGCGCGGGCGCGGCGGCCGCCGCGCGGCGGCCAACAAGCGGGTCAATCGTGCATCGGCGTCTCGTCGATTCTGGTCCTGCGTCCGGAAACGACGTGCCTCGATGACCAACACCCCGTCGTCCGTCACTTTGCGCCCCGCCAGATGCCTCAAGCGCGCCTTGGCCGCCTCCGAGAGGCTACTCGAACGACGGACGTCAAAGCGAAGCCGGACGGCGGTCGAGACCTTGTTGACATTCTGCCCGCCCGGCCCAGAGGCGCGGAAGAACTCGTAGGAGATCTCATCCACGGGAGGGAAGGAACTCACAGCGGCCGCCTCCGAGGGACGGAACGGGCGGCGGGCGATTTCCGCTGGTCGCTCAAGGATCGAGCGATGGTCCGCGCGACCTTGCCCATCGGGTAGCGGCTCAACTGAGGCGGTGCCACCCAACGGATGGCACTGTGCTCCATGGCCGTCGGTTTCCCCCGGCGCAAACGGCAGGCGTAGACATGAACGACCACCTGGAAGTGTGAGTAGGCATGCCGGACCTGTCCCAGCGGCTCGTCGACAGCCACTTCGATCCCCAGTTCTTCCTTCAATTCCCGACGCAGGCAGGCCGGCAGCGATTCGCCCGCTCGGCGCTTGCCTCCGGGAAACTCCCACAAGCCGCCGAGAAGTCGGCCGGGAGCGCGTCGAGCGATGAGGACGCGGCCCTTGCGCCGGAGGACGCCGACGGCTGCCGCTCGCCGCGGCACGGGCTTAGGCTCGGCCCGGACCGGCCGCTCGCCCTGCGTCCCGGCGAGGCGGGCGGCGCACCACCTCGCCACAGGGCACTCCGGACAGCGCGGCTGGCGAGGCAGGCAGACCATCGCGCCGAGATCCATCAGCGCCTGGTTGAACTCGGCGGCGCGACCGGTGGGCAGTATCGCATGGGCATGCGCCAACAAGAGCCGCGTGCCTTCAGGCGACCGCGCCTCGACGTTCAGGTCGATCAGGCGGGAGAGAACTCGCCGCAAGTTCCCATCCAGCGCGATCTCGTCGCGGCCGAAGGCCAGCGCGGAGATCGCCGCGGCGCTGTAGGGCCCGATGCCGGGCAGGCGCAGGAGGACGCCGAGGTCTTTGGGAAGCGATCCGCCATAGTCGGAGAGGACGCGCCGGGCCCCATCCCGCAGCGCCAACGCACGCCGGTAGTAGCCCAACCCCTCCCACAAACGCAGGACCTCGGCGTCCGAGGCTTCGGCCAGGGAGGCCATGGTGGGCCAGTGCTCCATCCAGCGTACGTAGTAGGGTGCGGCCGTCTCAGCCCGCGTCTGCTGCAGCATGACCTCGGACACCCACACGCTGTAGGCGTCGCGCGGCGGACGCCACGGAAACGTCCGTCGGTGCTTTCGATACCATGCCAGCAGGGAGCGGGCCGCCGGGTTCACGGCCTCATTCTAGCCGAGGTGCAACCTGGGCCGCCTCCACAAGCAGAATGTGTAGGCGCAGGCTTTAGCCTGCGTTCTTCCAAACCAAGAGCATGCCGTCGCGAAGGGGCCGATTTCCACGGGCCAAAGGACGTAGGCGCAGGCTTCAGCCTGTGCAATACCTCACCTCCCCCTCCATGGGGGAGGTTCATCGGGCCTCAGACCTGCTTCCAGGCCAAGAGCATGCCGTCGCGAAGAGGGATGATGGTCGAGATCCACGCCGGGTCGTCGGCCAGCATGCGGGTGAAGCGGCGGACCCCCTCCGTCGACGCCGAACGATCGCGCCCATCGGCCACGCCCCCGTGCCGCAGCGCATTGTCGGCGATCAACACCCCACCCGGCCGCAGCTTGGCCGCCATCACCGGCAGGGCGTCGGGGTAGGCCTCTTTGTCGATGTCGAGGAACATCAGATCGAAGGGACCGGGCGTGGCCCGCAGGACTTCGACCGCCTCACCTACACGGTATTCCACATACGGCGCGTAGCCCAGGGCCTCCAGGTGGTGCCTGGCCTGGGCCGAGAGCGTGTCGTCCCAGACGACGTGGTAGACCTTGCCGCCGCCGTTCTCCTGGACCGCACGCGCGAACCAGGCCGTCGAATATCCATAGCCCGAGCCGAGCTCGAAGACGGAGCGCGCCCCGATCATGCGCGCCACCAGGTAGCAGGCCTGGCCGCAGGTCGGGCCGATGATCGGAAAGTGGATGCGCTCTCCGATCGCTTCCATCTCGACCAGCTCAGGCGCGCGCGGCGGGACCAGCGCCTCCAGGTAGCGATCCACCTTGTCGGGCAGCAAACCTTCGGCCATCAGCACCTCCGCAGGAATCCTAATCCCGACTGGATGGATGTCGCGGCCGGGGTTGAAGGTGTTGCTATGGAGCGCGAACGTCGATCAGCACGGCGCGGACGACGACCCGGCGCGCATAGGCCTGCCGCGCCTCGTCGAACTGCTCGCACGTGATCAGGGTCAACCAGGACCGTTCCTCGTGACGCAGCACGTTCAGGTTCCCCGGCTGCACGTGGGTCACCTGGCGCACGGAGTAGACGAAGGTCGCCTCACCGCTGACGATGTAAATCTCATCCCCCCAGGCCATGTCGCCGAGGTGCACGAAGGGGCCCGGCGATCCGTCGGCCAGGTAGACGTGCGCCGTCAATCCGGTGTTTCCCGGCAATGTCGGGAAGGCCGTGCCCTCGAGATACCCGGCCGAGCTGGAGAGCCACGTCAGGTCCCAGCCATCCCCGGACCGCGGCACTCCGACGATCGGGATGGCGATCCCCAGCGCTGGGACTTCCAGGGTCAACCCTCCCGTGTCCCGATAGACGAAACCGTCGGGCACGGGCGGCAGCAGAGTCTGCCGTCCGGGGGCGAAGCCGGTCGCCGGCAGGGATGGCACGCGCACCGTCGCTACCGCCGTCACACCGTAGACATCGACGGCTGATCCGGGGTCGTAGGAACGCTCGGTGGAGAGGTCGTTGTGGCTCGACTGAGGCGCCGACACGTCGCCGGGCAGGCTCGACCATTCCAGCAGCGCGGAATTCGTCACCGACGATCCGGCGCCGAGTTGGCCGAGCGTGGCCTGGAACTGAACGACGGCGTTCACCCCATTGTCCAGGAACGTATCCCAGCCGATGATGAGCGTCGGGGCGGCGCTGTCGTCGATCGTCGTGGGCAGCTGCCCGCTGAGGGACACCAGCGATCCCGGAACATAGGTGAGGCCGGCCGGAACCACGTCCTGCAAGACCAGGTCGAAGGCGTCACTGTCGCTGGCCGCCGCCTGCGCGACCGTCAGCGTGAAGGTGATATCGGTGCCGGGCAGGGCGACGCTCGGTGCGGCCGTCTTGGCGAGCTCCAGCGTCGGCTCGACCAGCGTAACGGCTTCCGCCTGCGCCGACAGCGTTCCGTCATCCCACGTCAGCGCAGCGCTGTTTTGGAGACTCACGCCTCGGCCGTTCTGAACCGAGTCGAGCACGACGACGTCGTACACCAGAGTCAGGGTGCCATCGGCCGAGTCGCTGTTGGTCAGCGTGCCCAGATCGAAGGTCACTCGGCGGCCGGGGTCGGCCGGGTCGAGGCTCCCGGGCGGCTCGGTGGCGACGGTCGGGTTGGCGCACACATCGGCGAATGTCCCGATGCTCGTCGTCAATCCGGCGGAGGAGGCTGTCAGGCTGGTGCAGCCCACAAAGGCCAGGCCGCGGTCGAGGCTGTCGCTGAGCGAGGCCCCGCCGGCAGAACCCGGAGGCACGCTGACCGTGATCTCGTACGTCAGGATCTCGCCGATGGCGGCCGCCAGCCCACCGGTATGGGCCTGGTTGGTCGAATCGAGGACCTTGGTGAAGGCATCGGGCTGAAGCACGCTGTCGATGTCGTCGTCGCTGTTGTCCGCCGGGTTGGCATCCGGGCCGTTGGAGCCGTCGTCGGCGATGCTGGCGGTGTTGACGATCTGCGTGATCGACGGATCGAGAGGATCGTCGACGGCCACTGCAAAGGCCACGCTCCCGCCGCTCGACACCGGCAGGTTGCCCACCGTGTAGGTGCACACGCTGCCGGCGGTGTTGTCCGGGATGCAGCTCCAACCGGGGGTGCTCGATCCCGGCAGGAACGTCGTGCCGGTCGGAACTGTCTCCGAGAGTTCGACGCCGGTCGCATCCTGCTCGCCGGCGTTCGTGTAGCTCAGGGTGTAGACCAGGGTGACTCCGGCGCTGACGATCGAGCGGCCGTCGTCCTTGGTGATGGTCAGATCGGGTACGGCCGTGACCGGCGTAGTGTCGGTGTCGGTGTTGTCGCCCGGCGTCGGCTCCACGCCGTGCGTGCCGTCATCGGCGATGGTGGCCGCGTTGATGATCTGCGTCACGCCCGCCGCCAGTGGATCGTCGACGGTTACGGCGAAGACGACCGAGCCGGTCGCTCCGGGGGCGATCGTTCCCAGCGCAAAGACGCAGGAGCTTCCCGGGTTGATGTCCGGAACGCAGGCCCAGCCCGCCGTGCTGGCGCCGGCGTTGAAGGTCGTGTTGGCCGGAACCGTATCGCGGATCACCACCAGGCTGGCGTCGGTGTTGCCGGCATTGGCGTAGGTGATCGTGTAGGTGATGGTCCCGCCGGCCGCGCTGGTCGTGCCGCCGTCGTCCTTCGTCAGCTGCAGGTCCGGCCCGCTGACCGTCACTGTTTCCGAGGCTATATCCAGGTAGTCGTCGACTCCGCCGGCGCCGGTCCGTTCGCCGGACACGACGCCGCCGATCGAGGTCCATGTCATCGTCGGCGTGTTGACCAGCAGGTCGCCGATGTTGACGGTCGGATAGCCGGCGACCGTCGCCTGATACGTGAACGACGTGCTGCCGGCGGCCAGGGATAGCGAGGGGATGGTGAAGACGATCGTCGGATCGCCGCTCTCGTCGACTTGGGCCGGCGGCAGCGAAGCCGAGCCCGGAACGTACGTCAGGCCGGCCGGGATCGTGTCGCTGATGACGATGTCGGAGGCGTCCGCCGTGCTGCCTGCGGTGTGGGTGACCGTCAACGTGTAGGTGACCGTCTGCCCGAAGCCGGGCGTATCGTCGTCGGCGACCTTGTTGAGGTCGATCTCCGGTTCGACGATGTCGACCTGCTGGCTGTCGCTGACGGTCCCGGTGCCGACGTCGACGGTGGCGGTATTGGTCAGGGTGTCGCCGTTCTGATTGGCGGCGACATTCTCGGCCCGAGCCACGACTTCCACCACGATCTGGTCGCCGCCGTCGACGACCCCGTCCGGCTCGTTGTGCACCGCGCCAAAATCGAAGACGACGCGATCCTCGATGCCATCGACCAGATTGACGTCGCTGGCGACGCCCGAGTCCCCCACCGCCAGCAGCGAGGTCGTCAGGTTCGAGCCGATGGAGATGACTTGCGACGAGACGACGCCCAGAGCCCCGCCGACCGTCGGCAGGTTGTCGGTGATCGTCACCGGGCCGTCGCCCTCGGGCAGGGTCACCGTGATGCGGAAGGTGACCGTCTCCCCGATGACCAGATCGACCAATGCCGGGTTGACTTCGCCGCTGCCCGTCGCCGCCACCGAGGTAGCCAGGATCGACTTCGAGGCGGCCGGGTCGGCCAG
>DATIFK010000180.1:0-8529 GCA_035455265.1 Anaerolineales bacterium | reverse complement strand
ACTCGTGCTGACCAGCGTCGGATGCTCGTCGCTGGCCGGCGTGTTACCGTCCACCGGCCCCCTCAGCGGGCCTCTGATCACGCCCAATCCGTTCGCCACCGCCACGGGAACGCCCTTCGGCCCCCTGGCGCCGACGGCCACTCCGCTCCCGAGCGCCACAGCCACCGCCACGCCTTTGGCCACGCCGACGTCCGAAAACCCGTGGGGGTACTACGCCGCGCCGGTCGAGCCCTCGGCCATCGACATCCCGCGCGAGATGCCGGTCATTCCTTTCTCGGATCGGGTCGTGAACGTCATCCTGCTCGGCTCGGACGCCCGCACCCGCACCACCGCCTCCGGGTTCCGGACCGACACCATGATGATCGTCTCGCTCGACCCCGACCGCGGGACAGTGACCTTGCTGTCGATGCCGCGCGACCTGTACGTGTTCATCCCCGGATGGCGCGTCGACCGGATCAACGTAGCCGACCTGCGCGGCGGTCCGCAACTGGTGGCCCAGACGATCCAGTACAACCTTGGCATCCGCATCGATCGCTACGTTCGCATGAACTTCAGCGGCTTCATCACCATGGTCGACAGCCTGGGCGGCATCGACGTTCAAGTCACCGGCTACCTGGCCGACGAATGCGGACACGTCCATTGGGCCTACTCACCCGGCGTACACCACATGAACGGCTTCGCCGCCCTGTGCTACGTCCGGATGCGCAAGCACAGCAGTGATTACGACCGCCTGCGGCGCCAGCAGGAGGTCGTGCAAGCCATGTTCCAGAAGGCGGCGAGCCTCGACGGCCTGGCGAGGTTGCCGGAGCTCTACGCCTCGTTCCACGACCTGGTGGAGACCGACATGACGCTGGATCAGATGCTGGGCCTGGTCCCGCTGGCCAGCGCGGTCCTGGCCGACTCGTCCAAGATCCACCGTTACGCGATCGACACGACGATGGCGACGGGGTGGCGCGTACCCTACAGCGGCGCCTCGGTGCAGCTGCCCAACCGCGACGCCATCCTGCAGATGCTTCAGACTGCTTTCCCGCAATGAGGCGCGCCCGGTTCGCCTTCGCCCTCGCCTGCATGCTGGCGGCATGCGGCTCCGGGGGCAAGGCGGCCGTGGGAACCCTCCCGCCTCCGAAGGCGGAGGCCTCGCCGGCGGGCCTGCGGACGCCATTCGCTCCGGCTCCTCCCACCGCCGCGCCGTTCGGGCCGCCCATCGTCCCGCCGACGCCCGAGGTCTGGGCTTCCCCCGGCAGCTACGGCTCGCCACCGCCCACCACGACTCCCATCCCATCCGCCGTCCAACCTCTGCTGCTGCCGGCGGGGACACAAAACATCTTGCTCCTGGGATCGGACCGCAGATCCGGGACGGGCTTCCGCACCGACACGATCATCCTGGCGTCGCTCCAGCCCCAACGGCACACTGTCACCCTGCTCTCGATCCCGCGCGACCTGTACGTCTACCTGCCGGGCTACTCGATGCAGCGCATCAATGCCGCCTGGACGTACGGCCAGCTGATCGGCTATCCCGGCGGGGGCCCGCAGCTTTTGTTCGATACCATCCGCTACAACCTGGGCCTGCATGTCGATCACTATGCCCTGGTGGAGATGTCCGGATTCGAGCAGGCGGTCGACACCCTCGGGGGCCTCGACGTGCGCGTGGCCTGCAGTTACACCGACTGGAAGCTCAAGGCGCGGGACCTCGAGCCGTCGGTGCGCGCCAACTGGGCCCTGTACACCGTCCCGTCGGGCATCGTCCATATGGACGGCTACGATGCGTTGTGGTACGCCCGCTCGCGCCAGAGATCATCCGATTACGATCGGGCTCGTCGCCAACAGGAGATTCTGCGAGCGGCCTTCCGCCGAGGGCTGTCGCTGGACGCATTCGCCAACTTGCCCGCCTTCTACGCCGATCTGCGCGATCTCGTGGTCACCGATATCGGCCTGGCCGATGCGGGTTCTCTGGCGCTGGCCGGCCTTCACATCGACCTCGCACACATCCACAGCCGGTTCATCGGGCGACCTCAGATCACCGGATGGACCATTCCCGGCAGCGGCGCTCAGGTCCTGCTCCCCAAGCCCGAGGCCATCCGTGCCTTGTTGGAGGAGGCCTTCCTCTTCCCGGAGGAGGACCCCGCGGCTCCCATCGTCAGCGTGGAGGTCGTGGACGCAGCCGGTCGCCCTGACTGGGCCGAGCTGGCGATGGACCGGTTGGCGTACGCCGGATTGGAGGCTGAGCCGGGACCGGCCACGTCTCAGCGTGAACCCGTCAGCCTCCTGCTCGACTATGGCCAGGCCACCGACGAGCAGCGGCAAGTGGCCCTGAACGCCCTCGGGCTGAGCCCGGCTTCGGTGGTCGAGATGGACGACCCGTCGGCCGCAACGCCCTTCCGTCTGCTGGTCGGCGAGAACTACAACCCGTGCTTCGATCCGGCGAAGCTCAACTAGTAGTCAGTGGCGAGTGGCCAGTGGTCAATGGGATGGCTGATGGCTGGTGGCTGGCAGCTGGTGGCTCACAGCTGATGGCTGACGGCTGAAAGCTGCCAGGCGGGTTGACATTTCCACTCCTAACCCCTAGCATTCCCGTCTCGAGACTCGCATGATGGCCGAGAACCACGACGACCTTCCGCTCTTCTCGACTCCGCTCCCGGAGTTGCGCACCGACCGCCCCCGAGCGGCCCGCCCCCGGGCGGAGACCGCCCTCAGCGCGGCGATCGACGCGTGGGGTACGGCGCTGGCGCAGGCGGGCCGCTCCACCAACACGGTCAAGGCTTTCACCGCTGACCTACGGTTGATGGCCAAGTTTCTCGGAGGCGGACAATCCGTCAGCGCCATCGGCACCCACGACCTGCGCCGCTTCCTCGATTGGATGGTCCGCGGCCGGCGCGTGCCCTGCAGCCCGAAGACGTACTCCCGCCGAGTCACGTCCATCAAGTCGTTCTTCCGCTGGCTGGTCGACGAGGGCATCCTGGCCGCCGATCCCGCGGCGGCCGTCCCCCAACAGACGGTGCTCAGCCCGCTCCCGGAGGTCCTCACCGCCGACGAAGTCGAGACTCTGTTGGGCGCCTCCGATCGCTTGCGCTACGCCGATCCTCCCGATCCGCGGCCGCTGACCCTGTTCCAACTCCTGCTGCACACGGGCATCAAGAAGGGCGAGTGCCTGGCGCTGCATGTCAATCACGTCGATCTCCGCTCGGTCGAGGGAGCGATCCTTTACGTTCGCTATGGCGATGTCCGCAAGCGCTACAAGGAACGGAAGCTGCCTCTCGATCCCAACTGGGTGCCGGTGTACCGCGAGTATCTCGCCCAGTACAAACCCACTGCTCAACTGTTCCCGTGGTCGCCGCGGCGCCTCGAGTACATCCTGGAGGACCTGGGCAACCTGGCCGGTCTGGAGAAGCACGTTTCCTTCGACATGTGCCGCTGGACCTGCGCCCTGCGCGACCTGCAAGCCGGGCTGGATCGTGATCGCATCCGGCAGAAGCTTGGCCTCTCCAAGATTCAGTGGCGCGAGATCGGCGCCAAGCTCGACCGCCTGGCGGCGGAAGCGGGTTCGTTCCCTTCGATCTCAAGCTGAAGGCCACTCTTGCCGTGTCAGGCATCTATCAGAAGGGATGAGATGCCCACGCGGCTCGGCTTCCCCTCGGCGCTCAGGCGCCTCGCCGGCCGGTTAACGCTGGCTGAGCCTTGCGATGGCGACCTCACCCTGTCGTGGCGAGCCGGCTGAGCGTCACAAAGGAGAACCTGCGGCCCTTCGGGGGAAACGAAGCGGGCGCGGCAGTCTCATCCCCTCGGCCGAACGGTGGTCCAGGCACGAAACTCGATGGAAGGAACGCGGCGGCCTTCTCCAAAGACACAACGCCGGCCCACGGGCCGGCGTTGGAGGATTTCGGGTCACGCCGCGGCGCTACAGCCGCTTGACGACGATATCCCCGATGGTGTTGGCGGCGACGTCGCCGCGGTCGGCGGCGTTGGACATGTGGCGGTAGATCTCCCGCAGTTTGAGCATCTCCACCACGTGGTCGACATCGCGCGGCATGTTGAACAGGTCGGCGATGGCCTCGCGGTAGACCGTCTCCATCCGATTCTCCAGGGCTTTCGCCCGGACGGCATGGTCGTTGGCGACGTTGGGATGGTCCTGGAGGCGGGTGATGCCCATGTAGATCTCGCGGGCGGCGTCCGCCAGCAGCGACACCATCCGCTCCATGTAGCTGTTCGGCTCCACCTTTAGCAGGACCATTTCTTCGACGGTCGTGTTGGCGTAGTCGAGGATGTCGTCGACCGTCAGGGAGAGGGCGAAGATATCCTCGCGGTCGATCGGGGTGACGAAGGTGCGGTTCAGCTCGTCGATCAGGATGCGGCGGGTTTCGTCGGCTTCCTTCTCGATCTCGGTCACGCGGCGCGCCGAGGTCTCATCCTTCTGCTTCACATACTGCAGCAGCATCTGCATGCCGTTGACGGCGAACTCGGCCTGCTTGATCAGCAGGGCGATGAACCGGTCGGACTTGGCCTTGCGTGCAAAGAGCTTCATGATCGCCTCGGGTCCTTCACCCCTGCGCCTCGATTCTGCGGTCTGTCGTGGGCGCGGGGTCACCCCTGCGCCTCCATCCTAGCACGAACGAGGGCCAGGGGTCACCCCTTCGCCTCCGCTCTGCGGTCCGTTGTAGGCGCGGGGGTCACCCCTGCGCCTCCGCTCTGCGGTCCGTTGTGGGCGCAGGGGCTACCAGACAAGATCGCCGCGCAGGAACGCGGCGGTCCGCGGCTCGACGGGGTGATCGAAGAACTGCTCCGTCTCGGCCTCTTCGACGAGTTGGCCCTCCAGCAGAAGGGCCGTCCGATCGGCGAGGCGCCGCGCCTGCAGCAGATGGTGGGTAACGATGATCGTCGTCGTACCCTTCTCCTGCAGGCTTCGGATTATACGCTCAATGCGCAGCACATGGGCCGGATCCAGGTGTGCCGTCGGTTCGTCGAGCAGCAGCACCGACGTGTCGAGGGCCAGGGCCCGCGCCACCGCCACCCGCTGCGTCTCGCCCCCCGACAGCGGGAACGACCGGGTGTGCGCCAGGTGCGTCATGCCCAGTGCTTCGAGGACCTGGCGAGGGGTCTCCGTGTTCGTCTGGCCGCGCAACTCCCGGCCGAGGCGAACGTTGTCGAGCACCGTCCCGCGCAGCAACACCGGCCGCTGGAAGACCATCGTGATCCGCCGGATCGTATCCACCGGAGCGGGGAACACGATGGCCTGTCCATCGAACTCGATCGTTCCTTCATCGGGAGATTCGAGGAGATGGAGAAGGCGCAGCAGAGTCGACTTGCCCGAGCCGGTCGGGCCGACGACGGCCAGGGTCTGCCCTCGCAGGATGTCGAGAGCTTCGATCGCCAGGGACCACGCCCGTCCGTACGTCTTGCGAATCCCACGCAGACGGTAGACAGGGTCCATGATCAACCGAGCCGCCGTGGGGCGACCTGGAAGCGCAGCAGGAGCGCATTGACGACGAAAGCCAGGGTCAGCAACGCGCCCCCCAATGCCAGCGCGAGGCCGAAATGCCCGCGGCGCGTCTCCAGAACGATGGCCGTGCTGAGCACGCGCGTCTGCCCGTCGATGTTCCCTCCGACGAGCATGGCCGCCCCGACTTCCGAGATGATGGCTCCGAACCCTGCCAGCAGCGCCGCCAGAACACCCGGCTGCACCTCGCGCAGGAGCAGGCGCCCTGCCTGAGCTTCGGTCGCGCCCAGCGACCGTAGCTGGAGCGAGAGCTCCGGATCCACCGCCTCGACGGCAACCATCGTCAGGCCGGCGACGACGGGGAACGCGATCACAACCTGCGCCACGACCATCGCCGCCGGCGTGAACAGCCACTCGAGCGAGCCGAGCGGACCGCTGCGGGAGAGCAACAGGTAGACCGCCAGGCCGACGACGACTGGCGGAAACCCCATCCCGGTGTAGACCAGGGCCACAACCAGGCCTCGGCCGAAGAACCGTGCACGGGCGAGCAGGGCTCCCAGGGGGATGCCCAGGGCGGCGCTGACGACCATCGCCGCTCCCGTCACGGCCAGTGTCAGACGAACGATGTCCCAGAAGGCTGTGATCGAAGGGCTCCCGGCGATCGTGAGGGTCGAATCTACGGTTGCGCCGCGTCGGGGTAGAAGAGCGGCTGTCCGTACGTGTCCACGCCAAAGGCTCCGATCGCCGCCTGAGTCTCGGGCGAAGTCAACCACGCCGCAAACGAGTTCGCCAGGGCGTTGTTGACGCCCGCCACCTTCTCCGGGTTCACCGGGATCACCCCGTAGGGATTGAGCAGCGCCGCGTCGGGATTCTCGGCGATCGAGCTTCCGCCGAACAGAATCGCCAACCCGCTCAACGAATCCGACATCGACAGGTAGGTTCCTCGATCGCTCAACGTGTACCCAAGGGACTCGTTCGCCATCTCGAGCGTCTCGCCCATCCCCTGGCCGATCGAACGATACCAGGCCTGATCTCCGGGCTCCAAGCCAGCGGCTTTCCAGAGGGACAGCTCCTTGGCGTTCGTCCCTGAGTCATCGCCGCGCGAGATGAAGGTTGCCCGTGCTTCGGCGATCCGCGTGAAGGCCCGCGCCGCGCTGGCGGCGGAAGCGATGCCGGCCGGATCCTCCTGCGGGCCGACGATGACGAAGTCGTTGTACATCACGTCGTAACGGACGGTGCCGTAGCCGTCGGCCATGAACTGATCCTCGGCCGCGCGGCTGTGGACCAGGACGACGTCTGCGTCGCCCTGTCGGCCGAGCTCGAGGGCTTGGCCCGTTCCCACGGCGACAACGTCGACGCGGGCGTTGTCCTTGGATTCGAAGGCCGGCAGGATGGCGTCGAGCAATCCCGAGTCGTCGGTGCTGGTTGTGGTCGCCAGGCGCAAGACGGCGGGAGTTGCCGGTGCACAGGCCGCGAGCAGGGAGAGACTAAGGACAACCAGCGAGAGCGCGCGGCGCATCGGATCCTCCGCTATGTCGGAGGATCATAGCGGGTTGGGGAGCCATCTGTCAATGCACAGGATGGCTGTATGGGACCGACGCGATGCGTGCGAACACATCGCAGGGGAGGCACGCCACGGCGTGCCCCTGCAGAAACACCATCCAGGCCGTGATGCGCTGACCTTTAGCGGACCGTCAACGTTCCCAGCATGCCGGCCTCGGCGTGACCCGGCAGGCCGCACACGATGGCATACTCCCCCGGCTCCGACGGCGCGGTAGATTCAAACGTTTGGCTTTGGCCCGGCGGGACTTCGGCCTTGTAGTAGACATTGGCTTCGTCGTCCGTGTCGAAGGGCAGCGTCACTTCGGTCCCCTGCTTCATGATGATCCACTGATGGACCACGCTCGAGCTGTTCGACAGTGTCAGCGTCACGTCCGCGCCCGCCGGGGCCTCCACGTTGGCCGGCGAGAATTGGAAATCGGTCAGGCTGACGGTGATGGAGGCCTTCTTCGGTCCACACGCCGCCAGCAGAAGGACCAACGTGGCGGCCAGCCCCAAGGGGATCGATCGTTTGGGCATGCATGGCTCCTGGATGGATGGCGCCGTTCCGCGCGTTTCGGCCGACGGCGGATGCTTGACAGGTCCCGCCCTTCCCCCGAGAATGTCCGAGTGGCCGACGATCACCCCGCCCCCGCTCCTGCGTTCCGCTCCGGCTACGTCGCGTTGGCGGGCCGGCCGAACACCGGCAAGTCTACCCTGGTCAACGCCTTCCTCGGCCAATCGCTGGCCGCCGTCTCGGCCCGCCCGCAGACGACGAGGCGCCGCCAGCTCGTCATCCTGACCCTGCCGACGGCCCAGGTGATCTTTGTCGACACGCCGGGCCTCCATCGGCCCGTCCACAAGCTCGGGCAAGCGCTCAATCGCAAGACGGAAGCCAGCCTCGACGACGCCGATGTCGTCCTCGTGGTCTGCGATGTGAGCCTTCCACCCGACGAACAGGACCAACAGGTCGCAGCTGCCGTTGAGGCGGCGGCACGAAAGCCGGTGGTGGTCGCGTTGAACAAGTGCGACCTCGTACGCCCGCAGGACCTGGAATCTCGATCCGAGCCGTACCGGCGTCTGTTCCCTTTCGCGCGGATCCAGACGGTCTCCGCATTGCGCGGGGACCATCGCCAGGACCTTCTCGAGGCCCTGATCGAACGCTTGCCGGAGGGACCGGCCTACTTCCCCGAGGACGAGGTCACCGACACCTTCGAGCGCGACCTGGCCGGCGACCTGGTCCACTCGGCCGCCCTCGAGCTACTTCACGACGAGGTGCCTCACAGCCTGGCCGTGCGCGTCGACGAGTACCGGGAGCGCGACGAGGCCTCCGCCTACATCGCCGCCACGCTGCTGGTCGAGCGCGAGTCGCAGAAGGGGATCGTCATCGGGCGCGGCGGGGCGATGCTGAAGCGGATTGGCACGCATGCGCGCAAGTCGATCGAGGCCCTGACGGGGCGCAAGGTTTACCTCGACCTGCGCGTGCGGGTTCTGGCGAACTGGCGCGACGATCCGGAGGCCCTCCGCCATCTGGGTTACGCGCCGCCACTCCGCCGTGG
>DATIFK010000179.1:0-5328 GCA_035455265.1 Anaerolineales bacterium | reverse complement strand
CTTCGTCGAGAAGGAAACGTGTGGTCGGCATGACACACCTCACGGCGGACTTCTCCGGCGGGGGGTGGATACTCATGACCCTGCCGGGGACTTGGGGCCAGGCCCTGCAAGAGCCTCGCCCGTCGGGCGACGAAGTGATCTTCCTTCAGGCCAACAACTCGCCCATCCGTGCGCCTCCTCTCCTGGACGGAAGGGGCGCCGGAATCACAACGCGCCCGTCCCGAATTGGGGACGAGCGCGTGACCGCCCGTGGTGCCACCCCGGTTAGGCTGGCGAAGGAACAAAACGGCCCGTCGGTGATTGCGGAGCATCCCGCAGGGATCGCGGCGACGGGCCGGCCAGCCTCACTCTCTCGGGCACGGTCCTCGCCTCACGGCTTCGGACGATGCCCTTGCCTTGGTAACGGAGGCAAACCCGGCTCAGGCTACACCCTGAACGACGCATCAAGCGGAGCGAGGCGTGATGCGAAGTCGAAGGGTCGCCCTGCGGCTCGGAGGTCCATTCGGTGCCGGCGCTCGGGCGGGTTTTCCACCGAACCCCGCTCTCTGACCGCCGCTTCGGCGCCTACTCGTCCTCGTCGCAGCCTGTAATCAAGACATCGATTGTCGGGTTAGTATCGCGCAGGACGCCTGGGTAAGTCAAGACGTTGACGAAGGACGGTTCCCGGTCATCAGTTTCCAGTTCCCAGGCTTCCATCGAAGGTTTGCCTGGGAACTGGCACCTGGGAACTGGAAACCCATCTTGCTGGCGGCTGGGGGCTGGAGGCTGTCTACGGCATCACCCAGCCCAGGCCACCCTCAAAGGACGCCGTCGCCGACGGATCGACGACCAGCGGTTGTCCATCGAGCGGGTAGTACGTCAGGCCGGCCTCGGACATCGCCATCAATCCGGCCGAGTCGGGGCGCCAGGAGACCACCGGCACATCGAACTCGTCCAACGTGCGGACGAACTGCATGTCGGAGGTGTATAGCTGCATCCCAGACTGCCGATTCCAGAAACCGTCTCCCCACAAGACGACGTAGCGGCCATCGGGGGAGGGTGAGACCCGGTCCACGACCGGCAGCTGGAGGCTGTCGCCCGCGGGGGTCACGCCCAGGACGCCGGCTTCCCCTTCGAAGTAGAAGCGTCCAGCCGCCGGCGACCAGTGGACCGCATCCCAACTTCCTGGGTCGATCCGATCTGTGCCTCCGACCGGATTCCACAAGAACGCGCCGGTCTCGGAGCCGGTGAACTCAAGATCGCCGGAGACGGCGTACGCCACCGAGCCGCTCTCCGGGTCGTACGCCACATCGCTGAAGGTCGAAGGGACCAGGATGTTCTCGACAGCTCCATCCGCTCCCGCGGCTCGAATGTTGTGCAGCCCGTCCGGGCTGAACGAGTACGAGATGAGGCTGTCCCCCCTCGACCATCCCACGAAGACCTCGCCACCGCTTTCGGGCGCATAGAGTTTGTTCAGATCGCGCCCGTCCGGCGACACGGTCCACACCGACCCCATCTGCCATCCGGCGCCGGAACCGAAACCCTCGACGGCTTGGTGCGCAATCCACTTTCCGTCCGGGGACCAGAAAGGCGTGGCGATCTGGTTGGGGCCGCTGGTAACGCGGCGCACGCGGGAGGTCGCCAGATCGTAGAGATACAGGTCGGACGAGGTGCCGTCGAGGGCGGCGACGAAGGCCAGGCTCCGTCCATCCGGGGCCCAGGCCGCCGCGCCGGCGAGGGTCACGGCCTCGTACGCTGTCATCGCCTCGGCGTCGGTTCCACCGGCAAAGGCCGCTTCGAGGTCGTTGGACAGCAATGGGGTCGACCACGGGACCAGCCCGTCCGGCACGTGAACTAGCTGAAGAGTCGGGCCGCTCTGACGATCCCGATCCTCGTACGTGTACACGGCGAGCCAGCCGCCGGTTGGCGAGGCCAACCGCCCGAAGTCATACAGATACGCCTGGCCAAGGTGGTCGCCCGGGAACAATGGCGTGCGCCCGCTCCCGTCGGGGTTGGCGACCATCAGGCCCGCGTCCGTGAGGTACACAAGCCATGGCCCGCTGGATGACAGGGGCCAGTCTACCGGAAGCTGGACCTGGACGGTGGGGGACGGTGGAGCCGCGGCGGAAGTCGGCGTAGTCGCCGGACGTATCGGCGTCGCAGCTGTCGTCGACGGTGTAGGTGGTCGGCCGCAGGCAACGGCGAGGAACAGGGCCGTGAGGAGGCCGACGGCGCGTTGCGGACGAAGGGTCATGGTGCCGACGATTGTACACGCCCGCGCAGCCCGGCATCCTGAGCCGGTCGGAGGCTGGGGCGGCCGTTCGACATCTCTTCGGACCTCGCTTAGCCTGACCGTTTGCCTGGTGTTGGGGAATTGCCCTGAGCGCCCTTCGATTTCCCTCCGGGATGCTCCGCGATCGGCGCCTCCGTTCGCTGCGCTCAGGTTCGATGCCTTCGCTCAGGGCGACAGAGTTCCTTCGCGTACGGCTGTCGGTTGGTGGCTGGGAGCAGGGAGCTGGGAGCTCGCGTGAGCGTCCTTCGACTTCCCTCCGGGATGCTCCGCGATCGGCGCCTTCCCTTCGACACGCTCACGGTCGGCGCCTTCGCTCAGGACGACAGAGTTCCTTCGCGTACGGCTGCCGGCTGGGAGCAGGGAGCTAGTACAGCGGCAGGCTCGGATCGACCTGCCTCGCCCAGGCGTTGATCCCGCCGCGCAGGTTCTTGATCTTGCGGAACCCGGCACCGGCCATCAGCTCGACGGCGCGCGCTGAGCGCGTGCCGCCCGAGCAGAAGAAAACCGTCTCGACGGCGCTGTCGAGCTCGTGCATGCGCGAGGCCAACGAGCCCAGGGGAATCAGCTCGGCCCCCTCTAGGCGCGATATGTCGAGCTCATGAGGCTCGCGCACGTCGATCAACCGGATCCGTTCACCGGCCTGCAGCCGGCGGGCCAGCTCGCGCGGTTCGATCTCCCACTCTTGTTGCAGAGCGTCCGCCCCGCGGTCGTGGCCCGGGACGCCGCAGAACGCCTCGTAGTCGATCAGGTCGGTCACCTCGGGACTCGCCGAGCAGACCTTGCAGGCGGGGTTCTTGTGCAGCCGGACCCGGTCGAAGGACATCGCCAGCGCGTCGTACAACAACAGGGTGCCGATCAACGGCTCGCCGATCCCGAGCAGGATCTTGAGGGTCTCCGTCGCCTGAATCGTCCCGATCGTTCCCGGGAGCACTCCAAAGACTCCGCCTTCGGCGCACGAGGGTACCAAGCCCGGGGGAGGCGGCTCGGGAAACAGACAGCGGTAGCACGGCCCGCGGTCGGCCCAAAAGACGCTGGCCTGGCCCTCGAAACGATAGATCGAGCCGTAGACGTTGGGCTTATGGGTCAACACGCACAGGTCGTTGACCAGGTAGCGGGTCGGGAAGTTGTCGGTCCCATCGACAACGACGTTGTAGGGCTCGGCGATGCGCCGAGCATTGTCCGACGTGAACGGTTCATCGTAGACGTCGATCTGAATTTCTGGATTGACGTCGTGCAGCCGGCGCTGCGCGGAGACGACCTTGCGCTCGCCGAGCGTGGCGGTGCCGTGGACGATCTGTCGCTGCAAGTTGGTGAAGTCGACCACATCGTAGTCGACCAGGCCGATGCGCCCGACGCCGGCGGCGGCCAGGTACATCGACGCCGGCGAACCCAGACCGCCTGTGCCTATGATCAGGACGGAGGCGCCCTTCAAGCGGCGTTGGCCCTCGAGGCCGACCTCCGGCATGAGCAGGTGGCGCGAGTAGCGCAGGATCTCTTCATGGGACAGGGGTTGGCCGTCGGGCGGCATCGTCATGGCGGGTACGCCGGCAAGCCGGCGAGCCGAATCGATGGACATTCTAACCCTCCAACGCCGGCTCGGCCGCCGGCAGGGGCCGCACGGTAACTTCGCCCACCGCTTCGAGCTGTTGCACCAGCGGGCGCATCCGGGTCGGTCCGTGGTTGACGCGCCGCGGGCGGCCGTGCGAATCGATCAAGAACGTCGTCGGCACCGAGAGGACGCCCCAGGCATCCGCCAACTTGGGCTGCACCGTGGCGTCAACTTCGAAGATTTGCAGTCGATCGCCGAAGGCTTCGTGCACCGCCGCCAGCGCCGGCCGCTGGACCGTTTCACACGGCGCGCAGCCGGGCGCGGTAAAGTACAGGATGGCCGGCCGGCCGAGACGATAGCTTGGCAGCATCAGGCCATGGCGGGCGCGGCGCTCCAACCCGGCGCGAAGAGCCAGCCTCCCCACGAGGAGACCCAGGCCAAGGAGCGTCAGCGTCACTGCCAGACGCTCGAGCATCAGGCGTGCTCCGTCGGCCGCCGGCCGGGGAAGACGCCCTCCGGCGGCGATTGGGTGAATCCGGGAACCCTCCACCGGGCCAGCCAGTAATAGACCGCGCATCCGGCGCAGAAGCCGCCGAACAGGTTGACGCCCGCCAGGGCGATGACAACCCACGTCAGGATCCAGCCGAGGCCGAAATGGGCCGTGACGAAGGCCGCCGTCGCACCGGCCAGCACCAGGCCGCCCAGGAGCTGCGCGAAGCGATGGGGCTCAGGATGATCCTGATACACATCCGGGCGCGCCAGCCGCAGCGCTCGCAGCAGCTGGTACACGGGGAGGAAACCCGGCCGCTCGAGCAGCGAGCCGAGCAGCATCACCAGGCCGACGACGCCCGAGAGCCACGGCCCGTTGGCGACATAGGCCCCGCCCAGCAGAGCAATGATCATGGCCTGATTCATACGCAGGGCCTGATGGTCGACCGAACGGGTCGGCGAGAGGCCGCCGGCGATACTGGGAACGATCAGCAGCCGGTCGGACGATTCCAGGCGCGTCCCATCGCCGTTGAGATCTCGAACGTCGCGATCGCCCAGGAAAACGTGGACGAAGGAGCGAAGCGCTCCGGACTCGTCGAACAGATGCGGCCGGATGGGGGGATAGCGGTCCGCCAGCGATGCCAGCGCGCCGGCAACCGTCTCACCGGCGACCTCGACATCCTTCTGGCCGTCGGTGTAGGGTCGAAGCGGAGTGGGGACGCGTACGAGCGGCATTCAATCTCCTTCCGAGTCCACGTCGATCGCCAGCGGTTCGAAGCGAGTGCGGTCGTCGGCCAATCGCCAGGCCGTGCGGTCTACGGCCCGCCCGCGGTCGATGGACACAATGACGTAAACGTACCAGGGCAGCGCCAGGGACCGGTCCGTCTCCGACGGTTGGGCCGGGTGGTCGGGATGGGAATGGTAGACACCGAGGACATCCATGCCCCGACGATCGGCTTCATCCTCGGCCTGGCGCACTCACTGGAGGAAGGCGTGATCGTCGTCCTGTTCCCCGACT
>DATIFK010000178.1:0-9867 GCA_035455265.1 Anaerolineales bacterium | reverse complement strand
TCCCCCGCGGCGGGCGGCTCGGCCGCCGGCGGCAGCGCGTCCGGGGCCTGGGCAGCTGCCGGAGCGGCCGCGACGGCCAGCAGTACGCAACACAGCACCGGCAAAGCGCGCCCCGGCCGCAGACCGCCCATGCGCGTCACTCCACCCGCGATCCGACCGTGCCCGGGGACCCGGTCACTGTAGGTTGTAGCGGAGCGCGACGGTGTACTGCCCCTTGTCGCGCATTGCTATTTCGGCCGAACGTACGAGTCGGGCGTGCCGACCTTGATCGGCGGATATTTCTTGAAGCTGGCCTCGAGCTCACCGACGATCTTCACCATCGGCTGCAGGACCCAGTCGTTCTTTGCCAGCACGTCGCGCTCCTCCTTCAGGTCAGCGAGGAGATTGATGAGCTTTGGCAACGGCAGTTTCAGAGGCGGGTCGTACATGTTCTCCGGAGCTGCTCCCCGACGAAGACCGCCGGCACGACGACCAGCAACCACAGCAGCGGGTTGTGGCACATCTCTTTCAGTAGCGGGCTCAGCATCGTCAACTCACTCCTGAGCGAGGAATCGCACCCGGCCCGTCGCGATCTCGTAGATGGCGCCGACAATCTCCATCCGTCCTTCCGCGAGCCGCGCCTGGCCTTCCGGCGACTCGAGGATCGCGCGCACCGTCCAGCGCACGTTGGTCTCGACGGCCTGCGCGAGCCGCGCCGGCGGCGGCAGCCGGGGGTCCAGCTCGGCCAGGCCCGGCAGGATGCTGTCCACCAGCAGCTGGATCCGCGAGTGTTGCCGGACGCCCTCGTCCTTCGTCTCCAGCGCGGCCTGGATGGCCCCGCACCCCTCGTGGCCGAGCACCACCAGCAACGGGGTCCGCAGGTGAGCGCCCGCGTACTGCAGACTGCCGGCGACCTCCGGCGACAGGACGTTCCCCGCGACCCGCACGACGAACAGCTCGCCGAGGCCGGCATCGAAGATCCACTCCGGCGGCACTCGCGAATCGCTGCAGCCCAGGATCGTCGCGATCGGATGCTGACCCCGCGTCAGCTCGGCCAGGGTCTCGCGCAGGACGCCGCGCGATCGCGATCTTCCCTCCAGGAACCGCTCGTTGCCGGCGATCAGGCGCTGGAGCGCTTCGTCGGCGGAGACGTCGAGCGGGTGGCTCATGGCTGTCCCATCACCGCCAACATCACCTGAAGAAGCAGGATCTTCATGATGGTCCCCGTCGGGAAAGTCATCGAGTAGGCGATGTCGGTGCGCTCGCTCGCCGTGAGCTTCGAGGCGAACGCCATCTGGGCCGGGTTGGCGGCCACGCCGCAGGTGGCGCCGAGGAGCTCGTCGACGGGCAGCCTGAACAAGAAATGCCCGGCGAGCAGGTTGAAGACCACCGCGACGAGCACGATGGCCGCGCCCAGGCCCAGGAAGACGAGCCCCGTCTCTCGGACCGTCTCGACGAACTTCGGTCCCGAGGTCATGCCGACCTGCGCGAGAAACACCGTGAGTCCGAAGTTGCGCAGGATGATGTTGGCCGAGAGCGGCATGGTCCACACCCAGCTCCCCGTCCGGCCCAGCCGGCCGAGGATCAGCCCCACGACGAGCGGGCCGCCCGCGACGCCGAGACTCAGGGAGCCGAGGCCGGGGATCGGGACCGGGAGCAGGCCCAGGAGCGCGCCGAGCGCCATGCCGACCCCGAGGGAGACGTAGCTGAGCTCGGTGGTTCCCTTGATCGAGTCCCCGAAGTGCCCGCGCGCGGCTTCGAGGTGCTCACGGCGGACCATGATCCCGACGCGGTCGCCGAACTCGAGCACGAGCTCCGACCGCGGCAGGAGGTCGGCGTCACCCCGGCGCACGTGCAGGACGGAGAACTCCGGGACGCCCGGGATTCGCAGGTCCGCCAGCGCAACGCCGACGACGGCCGGCCGGGAGACGAAGAGGCGGAAGTAGTCCAGGTCACCGCGGTCCTCGCTGATCCGGCCCGCCGCGGCTTCCCCGATGAGCGTCCGCGCGGTCTCGAGCGCCTGTTCAGACTCGCCGGCCAGGGCCAGCACGTCGTTCTGCGCGAGGACGATGTCGGGTGCGGGAACACGGTTCCGTTGGCCCTCGCGGACCACCACGATGCGGACGCCGGGCGGCAGCTCGGCGCTCAGCTCGGCCAGCGGCCGGCCCACGACCTGCGGATTGCGCACCACGACTTCGCGCAGCTCGAGGCCGGCGCCGGCGGGCGTCTTGACCTTCGGCCCGAGCCAGACGTTCGCGAAGTACATCAAGAGGAGCGGGGCGAGGAAGCCGAAGGGGTACGCCACGCTGTAGCCGAGCGCCGGCTCGTTGCTGCCCGCCGCGCTGATGGCCGCCTGCAGCGCCGGCGTGCTGGTCAGGGCGCCGCAGAAGAGCCCGGCGACCGCCGCCGGCGCCACCGAGAGCGCGCCATGGCCCAGCCAGGAGGCCCCGATCCCGGCCAGGTGCGACAGCAGCACCAGGGCGTTCACCTTGAGACCGAAGGGGCTGGCCATGCCGCTGAAGAACTGCTTCCCGTACTGGATCCCGACCCCGTAGACGAACAGGACCAGGCCGAGCGAGCCGACCAGCGCGGGCGGCGCGGCCTTCGGCGAGAGCATCCCCGCGGCGAGCCCGACGAAGAGCACCGCGCCGGCGCCGAGCGCGAAGCCGCGGACGTTCACCCCGCCCAGCGCATACCCGAGCCCGATCACGACGAACAGCGCCAGCAGCGGCTGCTGCTCGAGGAACGTCCTGAGGGCATCCATCATCGGCCAGCTCCTCTGCCTATCGCGGGAACAGGAAGTTCGCCGCGAAGCGAAATCGCCAGTCCGGCCCCGCGTCGGGACCGAAGGTCGGGCCCGCGGCCATCGTGAAGTTCACCGGCCGCTTGCCGAGCGTCGTCACCTTGCTGACGCTGAACAGCAGCGGCGAGCTCCACTTCTCGTCGTCGGCCTCCCAGTTGCCCGTCGCCTCGGCGCTGACGCCCACCGAAAGCCCGCTTCCCAGGTTGTAGTTGACGAACGGCTGCAGGTACGTGGCGTTGACGTCTTCCCGGTCACTGGCGCCGCTCGTCGACCAGATCTGGTTCGCCAGGAGGCCGATCGTCCAGTTGCCCGGCTGGGTCAGCACGACGGCGGTCGGACCGACGCCGAACTTCTCGGCGCCGAGCGCGCCGTTGGTGGCGGTCGGCAGGAGCAGGACGGGGCCGACGCCCCAGATGACGCGCCCGGACTTGGACGGGGACAGGAAGGTGCTGAAGACGATGTCGCCCAGCCCGTTGATCCGGGCGCCGTCGGTCCCGGACGACGGCCTCGAGGTCAGAGGCGTGATCACTCGCAGGACGACGTTCGTGCTCTTGCTGATCGCGAACGGGATCACCGGCTGAACGTTCACGAGCGTGCTCGTGGCCTCGCGGTCGCCCACGCCCATGTCCCAGTTACCCTGTAGCGGAAAGCTGATCAGGCTGGCGATCGGGTTCTGGGTCTGCTTCGCCAGTTCGCTGGCGCTCGGCGCACCGGCCGCCGGCTGGCCGGCCGGAGCCTGGCTGGTTGCCGCCTGCGCTGCGGCGCCCGCCGGCAGCAGGAGCGGTAGCGCCGTCAGGACCAGGTTACGCGTCCCGCGCACCCAACGAAGCCTCTGCGAGTCTTCGTGACGCCTGATCGACATGCGCTTTCTCCTCGGTGCCCTTAGGGGCGATAGATCTGGGCTGCCTCGACGGCCAGCGGTGCGGTCAACACGGCCGTCTAAAGCTCAGGAGTTCACTCCCCTTGCTTGCGCGCTGGCGGTCGCTGAGGCCGAGCTGGATGAGATCTGCTTCTGAGACGATGGGACTCGGGTCCGACCCCAACGCGCCCCCATAGGCATCTGTCGCATCGTCCTTGAAGACCGGAATCCCCTTGGGGCCTCGGTCGGTAGGCAACCTCCGCAAGGCCTCCCGGACAGCGATACGAAGAGTCTGTTCGACAGGCACGGCTCTGAAGAATGCCCTGAAGACGAGGCTGAAGTACTGACGGACAAGGACCTTGTGATTCTCCTGACTCCACTCCGCGGAGCTCACCCGGGTCCCAATGCACTGAATGAGACGGCTCACCACCCGTTCCAACTCCGGCTTCAGGCGAACCTGCCGCCACGATCCCGACCCGCCGACAGGCTTCTGGACTTCAAGCGTCCTGGTATCGATCCATCTCACGCGCTCACGCGCACCCTGTCCTTTGACATGGAGGACTTCGATAGAAGACGTCTCCACCTCATCCACCTGGACAATGACGATGTCCCCCTCCTGCAGACTCGCCGCAATCCTGTCGAGCTCACGGGCCCGCTCATCCTGTGGATAGTGATTCAGGACGTTTCCCAGGAAGAGGACGTTCTGCCTGTCCCTGATCCTTTGGGGCGCATCTGTCTTCTGCAAGGCGATCCCGGCTACCGCGAGACCCGCCTCCAGTGGGTTTCTGTCGATCCGGTACCCGTCCCAGGACGGTCCAGGCTGGCTCGGGTCGCTGTCCCGCTTCCTTACTAGATCAATCCTTGCCTCGATCTTCGGCACATCGGAGGCCAGCATCTCATCCAGCTCTGGGTCGGCAAACTCAACTCGCTCACCTGAGTACAGGAACGGCCGACCCACGAAATACGCCTCCCAGACCTCATTGCCATGCAGATCATACGAATAGGCGACGGAAGAGACCTTGCCCTTACGATCAACCACACAATGCCAGTCCTTGACCTCGCGCGTGGTCTCCTTGGAGGAGATCATCCCGGACAGGCGCGCACGGATCTCTTCCGTTCTATCTCCCAGCAGAGTGACGTGCGCGTAAGGCACCGCCTCGGGGCGTTCCGTGGCCACGTAAGCCACGTCCATCTCGAGGTCGCTTGCCAGGAGCGTCTTCAAGGCGGTCGCTGCCCCGGCACGGGATACGCCGACATCAATGAACGCAAACGCCGGGTCCAACAGAGGCGGTCCGTCCCGGTCAGGATCCTGAGGATTCTGCAAATCCCACAGAAGGCTCCCGATCCCGGCATTCCTGTCAGGGATGATGTTGGTGTCGGCAAACGGAGCCGCCGTTCGAGCCTTCATGGGCCGGATCATCTTTGGGCTACTCTCGACTTCCCGTGGTGGTGCCTTGAAGCGCTGACGGGCTGGGCCCGAGCGCCCCCGGGTTCCCCGGGGGCGCCCGGCGCATCTCCAGACGGAAGCCCGCGGCTAGTCGACCATCGGCTTAGTCCCCTGATACAGCGGGCGCTCCTTTTCGCTGGCCAACCGCTGCTCCTTCGGCTGGCTCCAGTAGTCCCAGCGCGCGGTCGGCGTGAACACACCGGTCACGGCCGCGTTGACGAGGGCTTCCGGATTGCCGTAGATCCACTTCGGTCCGAAGCCGCCGCCCAGCTTCACGTACTTGAAGCTGTCCGTGGCGATGACCGTGTCCTTCGGGTAGTGCCGGATCGGGGACATGGCAATGCAGGTCTGGTGGAAGATGTGGCCGCCGGCGTCCTCGATCGTCTTCGTGTCGCCGTAGTGCTGGGCCATGAAGTACGTGGGCGTGTCGGTCTGGACCCACAGCTTCACGCCGTCCTTCACCTTCTTCCCCTTGACCAGGCGCGCGACCTCGCGCACCTCGTCCCAGGTCGCGTGCGGACAACCGAAGAAGACGATGTCCACCGGCTTGGCGCGGTCCGGACCGGGAGCCGGCGCGACGTTGTTGAGGTGGTGGTACATCTCGATGACGTCGTCCATGGTGACCGTGTAGCGCTCGGGGTTCTTCGGCATCTTGCCCTTGAAGGCGGCTTCGAGCGTCGGGGACTCCGGCGTATAGCCCATCAGGTGCAGCATCGGGTCGTTCATGCCCGGGGAGGCGCACGAGATCAGGTTCTTGGTCGCGCCCGCGCCCATCTTCTTGGGCAGGTTGAGCACGGCCATGATCCGGTTGCCCGCCTTCTCGGCGATGGCGGCACCGAGGGCGCCCCAGTCAGCCATGCCCTTGATGTTGTCGCGCACCTCGTCCGTCAGCTCGACGATGACCTTGGCGGCGCGGAACTCGTCGAGGTGGGTGCCGTACTTGGGGAGGCAGCCCGTGTAGGCGCAGTAGACGGTGTTGACGGCGGCTTCCCGGTTGGTCCGGGCGCCGAGGATACTGTTGATGTAGCACGCGGCGCTCGACTCGGAGCTGGCGGCGTACTCGCCCATCTTGGGGATGCGCGTGTTCAGGTAGGGGTTGCACGAGAGCCAGGGGAGCCAGCCGTGCTTCATCAGCATGTCGTAGCCCGCCTGGAAGCCGTCGACCATCTCCTTGTCGAGCACGAAGCGGCCCTTTCCCGGCACCTCGAAGTTCCAGGGCTTGCCGTTCGGCGGCCCGAGGATCTCCTGCTTCTTGTCCAACTGGCACATATACGGATCGTTTCCGCACTCGGTGCCGGACTCGTCGGCGACGTGGGCGTCCTTCATCGCGAAGATCGGATCGTAGAGCGGGCTGTGTCCCAGGTCGTACTCGTTGAGCTTCTTCAGTCTCTCCGGCTGCAGGCGATCCTTCACGTAGATGGGACAGCAGTTGAGCACGAGGACGAGGTCCACCATTTCCGTGGCCTCGACCGCTTTGCCGAAGTCCAGAAGCTTGTCCATGCAAAACTGCTTGGCTTCGCCATGCTTGCCGTCGAGCATTTCCTGTTGGTGTTTCGTGAGCGTTATCTTCGTCTTCATCGAACTCTCCTTCTAAGCCCCACCTTGGCGGGCGGCCGGAAAAAAGGACTAACCCTTGCGGGTGATCGTGACGGTGGCCGTCTCGCCGACCTCGGGCGCGTCGATCTCCACCCAGTCGCCGGTCTTGATGGTCGTGACCGGGTCCTTGTCCAGTTTGTCCACGGCCGGGATCTCACCGGCGATGGCGCCGTTGATGTCGATCCAGTGGACCTGCTGGCAGATGAGGCCTGCGGGGCCGTGGTTCGATACCTTGCACTTGTAGTACAGGCTGAAGGCGCCGCTGGTGGAGCCGGCTGTCGTGGGATAGACGAAGATCTTGCCGGTCACGATCTGGCCCTTGGTGTCGGCGCCCGGCGCCATGACCATGCCGTCCTCGTTGCCGACGTGGTTGAATGCCCATCCGATCCGCTGGCGATTCACGAGCGCCTCGCCGGCCGCCTTGCCCTTCGACCGGGCGATGCCGGTCAGGACGATCTTTTCCATCGGTTTGCTCCTCTTTCGTGGTGCGCGCCAGTTTCCGGAGCCGGAAACGTCGCGCGAGTGTTGTCTTCCGGCCGCCGCCTATTCGGCACCGCAAGCCCCTAACATTCCGTGTCTGTCCGATCGCTTCATGCGTAAAGCCTTCTCGCGGCTGAACCCATCTACGCTTCTTCCGTCCGCGCGATGATCTCCGCCTGCTGCGAGGGCGACAGGTCGGTGAAGTACGCGCAATAGCCGGCGACGCGCACGACCAGGTCCCGGTACTTCTCCGGGTTCTTCTGCGCCTCCAGCAGCGACTGGCGGCTGAGGATGTTGAACTGGATGTGGACGTGCTTCTGGCTGCTCCAGGCGCGGATGAGCTGCATGAGCCGCCGCGTCCCTTCCTCTCCGGCCACGTTCGCGGGGGCCATCTTCATGTTCAACAGGTCTTCACGATGCTCCTTGTAGATCTGGCAGGTCGCCCTGGCGATGGACTGAAGGGTCACGGTGGGGCCCTTGGTGTCGCAGCCGTGGGAGGGAACAATTCCGTCAGAGAGATACTCCCCAGCCGGCCGCCCGTTCGGCGTGGCCATCGTCACCTTGCCGCAGGGGTTGTGGAAGGTGATCGGGATGATCCGCATGTTGGCGCTCTGGCCATGCGGCCTGGGATGTCTGTGGGCATACTCCATGACGGTCCGCTGTATCTCGTAGCCGATGGCGTCCACCCACTCGATGCCGTTGCCGTACTTGGGGGCGTTGAGGCACATCTGGCGGATGGCCTCCTTGCCCTCCCAGTTCCTTTCTAGCGCCTCGAGGAGCTGGTCCCAGGTCAGCTTCTTCGTGTCGTAGATGAGGTGCTTGATGGCAGCCAGGGAGTCGATGCAGGTCGCGAACCCTCCGAGCCCGTCGATACAGGAAGCGTCCAGCGCTCCCGGTATGTAGTCTGCGTGTGTGTGGAGGTCCCTGCCACTCTCCATGCACAGGTCGTGCAGCGTGGAGGCGAGCGGAGCCGCGATGTACTTGGACTTCAAGCCGGCCGCCACGTAGTTCTGGATCATGATGTGCTTGGTGACGTTCTCCAGCTGCAGGCGGAAGGCATTCCACACGTCGTCGTATGTTTTGAAGTTCCTCGGGTCGCCCGTCTTCAGGCCGAACTGCTCGTCCTTGTAGATCTTCACCTTGCCGTCACGGAGCGTCATCTCCATGACCGCGCCGTGATTGATGCCGGCATTGCCGGTCTTGTGGGTCTCGCGGTTGGGCAGGCGCGATTCCGAGCACCCCGACATGGCGTAGTCCAGGGCTTCCTTCTTCACGATCCCGTTGCTCATGAACCACGGCACCACGAACTCGTCGTTGATCATCTTGGGAGAGCCCTTGCCGTCCTTGATGGTCTCGGCCACCGCGTGCAGGAACCTGTCGGGGGTATTGGCGTGGATCCGGACCCCCAGCTCCGGGTAACTGCTCCGCAGGGGCCGGGTCGATTCCAGGAGCACGTAGGAGAGCTCGTTGGTGGCGTCGAAACCGTCGGTGGTCTGGCCGCCGATGGTCACCGTCTCGTGGTGGGAGAATCCCTCGCGGCCCTTGGCCGCGGATGGTGACATCTGGGACTCGATGCTCTGCATCAAGTGCAGCCAGAGGCACTGGAACAGCTCCTGCGCGCCTTCCGGGGTGATCCGTCCTTCTTCGACATCCTTCTTGTACGTGGGATAGAAGTACTGGTCCATCCGGCCCTGGTTGACCTGGCCTCCTACCATCTCCTCCAGACGCGAGAAGAGCTGGGTGAACCACTGTGCCTGGATCGCCTCCCGGAAGGTACGCGCCGGGTTCTCCGGGACCCACGCGCAGACGGCCGCGATCTCCTCCAGTTCCTCCTTGCGCTGCCCGTCTCTTGTGTTGGCTGCCATCTCGGCGGCCAAGTGGGAGTAGCGCCTCGCAAAGAGGCTCAATGCGTCGCAGGTGATGATGGCCGCTTCGTAGAAGGGCTTCTTGAAGGCCAGGTCGCCCGGGTCTTCCAGCGCGGCCAACCGCGCCTGGGCTTCCTCGCGCAGGCCCTTGCAGCCCCGCGTCAGCATCTTCCCGAAGTCGATGACCCAGTTCTGGGAATGTCGCATGGTCGAGGTGGAGACGATCACGAACGTCTGCTTGGTCCCGACATTCCTGGGGTCAGAACCCCAGGTGAAGTGTCGGGTTTCCGGAGGCAGGGCCTTGATGAAGTTGGGGGTGAAGTCCTTGCCGTTCCAGTAGGGGAAGAGGACCTCGTCGATGATCTTCTTGTCGTCGTCAGTCACGGTCACGGCGTCCGGGGCGCCTCTGGCCGCGATGAACGCATTCGCCCCATCCTTGATGATGGTGCCATCCAGCTCCGGGTAGACCAGCGAGTAGCGCCCGAACCAGGTGTTGGGCCGGCCCACGATCAGGTCATCGTCGAAGATGGCAACGGAGATGTTCTCGGCGATGTGCTGCAGGGCTTTGGCCCAGCGCAAGACCAGCGGCTGACCTTCCGTGGCCTTGAAAGACTCCGTGAAGTAGACCGCCCGTTCCAGGGCCACGCGGGGCGGGCCATAGGAACGAATGGCCTCGAACATCCTGAGGACCCGGTCGGTGACGATTCCGTGCAGTACCTTCTTGCCATCGACAAGGGCCTGCTCTTGCGCGGACAACAGTACTTGCGTAGTCATAGTGGCTCCCTTGACCTGTCGATTCCCTTGCCGCTTCGTCCAAACGCCTCGTCGATGATCGCCC
>DATIFK010000177.1:0-19137 GCA_035455265.1 Anaerolineales bacterium | reverse complement strand
GCCCAGGCGTACCCGCGCCGAGGCCTGCCCTACGCTCGCGCTCTGGAGCAGGCCGCTCCCGGAGACGATCCTGATCGGCAGAACGTCGAGGCGGCGCTGAGCGTCTACCCCGGACGGGCCCTCTATGCGCTGATCACGCTCGTCAACAAACTGGACCAGCTGGGGCTGACAGAGGCGCAGCGGGAGGCGGCCCAGGCGCTCTTCCTGACCGCCTTCGAGGCGTCGAACTCGTTGTGGGGGCACCCGGAAGGAAGGACGCGCCCGCGGCAGTTGGTCGCCTCACCGCGTTTCCGCGAGGACAACGTGTGGCGCGCCCTCGAGCGCGCCCTGGACGAGTGGTCGCTACCGGATTCGGGAATCGAATGGATCGACTGGCCGGCGCCCTCCCTGCCGCGAACCGGCCAGGTGGCGGTGTTCCCCGGGCCGGTGCGCGACCTGGAGGACACCTTGCGCGGGGCACGAGAACCGCTCGTGGCGACGGTCCTACCCAGGCCGAACCAGGCCTATTGGACTCTCTCGGCGTTGTGGGCCTCCTGGCTGTGGGGAAAGGAAGCCGCCGCCCCAATCAAGGTGGCGTTGCGACGCCGCCGCTACGATTGGGTGTGGCACGCCGGCGCGTTGAAGAGCGCCGTCCACGCACTGAGTCCGATCCTGCCGGATGGGACGCAGGTTCTGGGATTGATGCCGGAGGCGGAGCCGGGCTTCGTGAGCGCCGCCCTGGCCGGTTTCGACTCGGCCGGCTGCCGACTGTCCGGACGGGCGCTCCGCATGCCGGACGGCGCGGCCTTGTTCACGTGGATCGTCGATCGGGGACCTCTTCCACACGCCGGATCCCGCGAGATGCGCAACGGCATCGTGGCCTCGGCGTCTTCCTTCCTGCGTGCCTACGGCGAACCGGCGCCCTTCGCCACGCTGCACGCGGTCGTCTGGTCGGACCTGGCGGCGGCGCGCCAGCCGGCGGCATGGTGGGAACATGAGGGCGGACCGCCGCTGCAAGTCATCAACGATGTGGTCGAGGGACTCCTGGCCGAGCCGGGGACGTTTGTCCGCCTGGAAGGCAAGGCCGATCCTGAGAGCGGCCTGTATTGGTTGTACGACCCCCGCGGGACCGAAGGACCGCTCTCCGACCGGGTCGAGGTGACGGTGCTGGCCGAGGTCCAACGCGCCGAGGAGGTCGACGCATTGGATTTGGAGGTGCGGTTGTGCCGCGGCTTCCGCGGCGTTCAGACTCCCGACCGCCGCCTGGTGGCGGCATGCCTGGCCTCCTACGCCACGGTGGATGACTCGGGGCCGTGGCGCCTGCGGCCGGAAGATGCGCTGCCGGCCCGCCAGGCCGATCTCTCGGAAGTGCGGCGGCAGGTGGAGGCGCTAGGTGCGCGGCTGGGATACCAGGTTCGCTCGCGGGCCTTCATCGAGTGGCTCGACCCTGACGGGGAGGCGCAGTTCGTATTTCAAGTCCAGGACACGGCGGCCATCGGGGAGGCATTGGCGGCGGGAGCGATTCCCCCTCGGATCGTCGTGCTCCCAGGTGGTCGCGGCGGGCTGATGGCCGAGAAGGAACGGCGCGATCCGCGCTGGCGCGCGTGGCTGGGCGCCGGCGGGCGGGTGGTGAAGTTCCGCCATCTGCGCCGCCTGGCGGCCGAGAGCACCCTGCAGCTCTCCAATTTCGAAGCACGCCTCGGCATCGATCCTCCCGAGCACGCCGACCCACAGCTTCCGCTGTTGTGACGGTCCGGGGACCCACGCCCGGAACCCTAGCAGGAAAAGGTGTTGCATCTCTCCCGGAAGGACACCGGGGACGGTGTGACAGTTGATGGCTGAAGGCTGACAGCGGACAACAGAGAGCGGACAGCTATGGCGGCGTCGGCGTCTCTGTAGGAGTCTCTGTGGGGGTGGAGGACGGTGTCACCGAAGGCGTAGGGGTGGACGTGGCGGACGTCGTCGAGGTAGGAGTCGTGGGCGTTGCGGTCGGTGTGGGTGTTGCCGTCGGGACCGGCAGGTTGAGGATGAAATGCACCACGACGGACGCCTTCCCCCCGTTCTCGCTGCGGACGGTCAGCCGCAGGCTGACCGGACCATTGGCAACGCCGGACAGGTCCCAATCGAACAACCGCTCCGTCGCCTTGTGGGCCTTGGAGCTGCGGAACAGGTCGGGCCAGGACCTCGGGTTGTTACCCTCACCGTACTCCAGCACCCAATCTTGAAAATCGGCTGACGCGGCCGCCTGGCCGAAGATGGCCAAAGGAACGGAGGTGACGACTTGGCCGCTCTCCGGCGCCGTCAGTCGGATGATCGGGTGCGGGCTGTCCTTTGTGCAGGTCTCGGTCGGGATGAAGAACACCGGTTGATCTTCGAATTCGTGATCCTTGGCCCAGGCTTCGCCCTTCTCGTCATCGGTCAACCATCGGCGTGCCCACGGGTCGGCGACGTCCAGCCCCAGTTTCCGGACGGCGAAGTCGGGGCAGTCGCCGGAGGCGAGCAGCAGTGAGTAGCCGTCGACCCACGGCTTCTGCCACAGGTCCTTTTCCTTCGGCAGGGGCGGTTGATCCGCGGCGAAGAATTCGACGCGTTGGGAGGGGCACCACTCGGACGGCTCGGCTCCGGAAACGGCGCAGATGACCTTCTCGACGATGCCATCCGGTCGGGTGAAGGGGGTTGGTTCGCCGCCCGTCAGAATCGGAATGGCTTCCCGCATGACCTGATTCCAGATCGGGGCCGCGCCGGCGACGCCGGAGATGTGTTCCATCTCGGTGTTGTCGGCGTTGCCCACCCACACCCCGACGGTCAGATCAGGGGTGTAGCCGAGGGTCCAGTTGTCGCGGAAGTCGTTGGTGGTGCCGGTCTTGACGGCGGCGGCAAAGGGCAGGCGCAGCATCGAATGGGCGCCGAAAGCCGGCGTGCGGGCGTCGTTGTCGGCCAGGATCGAGGTGATCAGGTACGCGTGCTCGGGCCGGATGACCGCCTCGCCGGCGGGGGGCGTGTACTGATAGACGGTCTGCCCGGAAAAGTCGTCGATGCGCAGGATGCCGACCGGTGGAAGGCGTACGCCGCCGTTGGCGAAGACCGAGTAGGCTGAGGTCAGCTCGAGCAGGGTCACATCGCCGCCGCCGAGCGTCAGGGACAGGCCGTAGTCGCTGCCCGTGAGGGTGGTGATGCCGAAGCGGCGGGCGACGCTCACCATCCCGTCTTCCTGGGGCGTGGCCGGGTCGTCGTAGATGCCGACGAAGTTCAAGGTCTTGACCGCCGGGATGTTGTAGGAGTTGGCCAGCGCCATGCGCACGGTCACCGGGCCGTGGAAGCGTTCATCGTAGTTCTCGGGCTTGTAGGGATCGCGCGGATCGTTGGGGTTGCCGGACGGCGGGAATTCGGAGGGCACGTCCCAGATGAGAGTCGACGGCGTCCAACCCTTCTCGAAGGCGGCGGCGTAGGTGATCGGCTTGATGGACGAGCCCGGCTGGTTGAGGGCCAAGGCGTTGTTCACCTGGCCGTCGATGGCCTCGTTGTAGAAATCGGCGGAGCCGACCATCGCCAGGATCTCGCCGGTGCCGGGGCGCAGGGCGATCAGCGCCCCATTGGTGACGTGCTTGTCGGCCAGGGTGGCCACCTGCGCTGCCACAACGTCTTGAGCGAGTTGTTGAATGCGTGGGTCGATGGTGGTCGTGACGGTGAAACCGGATCGATAGATCGTCTGCGGATCGTACATGCGCTCGAGCTCGCCGCGCACGTACTGGACCCAGTGGGGGAAGGTGATGGCGGCCTGTGGGGTGTGGAACTCGTAGCCGGTGATCTCGGCCGCGGCCGCGCCGGCCTCCTCGGGAGAGACGCAAACCGGCGTCGGCGCATTGCTGACATAGATGCAGCCCGCCTGGCTGGACGTCAGCGCCATCAGGCCGAGCACCTGGCGATGGCGCTCCAGCGTGGCATCGCGGTTGGTGAAGATATCGTAGACCGAGGGAGCCTGAATCAGCCCGGCCAGAAACGAAGCCTGGGTGAGGGTCAAGCGATCGGCGGTCGTCGAGAAGTATGTTTCGGCGGCGGCTTCGACGCCGTAGGCGAGATTGCCGAAGTAGATCTGGTTGAGGTAGAGCTCGAGGATTTCGTCCTTGGTGTAGCGGCGGGTGATTTCGGCGGCGAGCATGATCTCGCGGATCTTGCGCAGCGCGCTGCGCTGCGCCGCCTCGTCGGGCGTGAACAGCAGGCTGCGGGCAACCTGCTGGGTGATGGTCGAGGCCCCGGATTGGGTGTCGCCGGCCGTCACGTTCTGAAGGATCGCCCGGGCGATGGCGAAGATGTCGAACCCGGGATGGCTGTAGTACTGCGAGTCTTCCGTGGCGACGGTCGCGGCGACCATGAAGGGCGAGATGCGCGCCAGGGGGATGTACGTGCGCCGGCCGGCCTGCGGGTCGAGGATCTCGTACAGCAGATGGCCCTCGCGGTCGAGAATGCGGGTCGTCTCGAACTGCGCCGCGTGGGCTTTCAGGTCCTCGACCGAGGGCAGCGTCGCCGCCAGGGCGTAGTACTGATAGACGGCGAACGAGATGACCAGGATCGCGGCCGCCACCAGGGCGAACAAGGTGAGGATCGCCATGCGCACCAGGCAGCCGCCGAAGCCCGGCGGGATCCGGCGCCGGCGCCGCCGGGCGGGCGGGGGCACGTACGCCGCGGGCGTGACCCGCGTGCCTTCGACGTCGCGCTCGGGCACACGTCGCGGCAGGTCCAGGCGCCCGGAGGGGTCAGGCAGAGTGGGGGGATCGTCCGGGCGGCGGGGAGAACGCGGAGGGGTTGGGTTCATCTCCACACAATGGGGTCAGCGGTGAGCGGTCAGTGGTCAGTCCAATCTTCTTCTGGCCACTGACCACTGACCACTCACCACTGCTCACTGTTCCCTGGGCCGACTCTGCACCAGCACCGTCCACACCCCCTTCATAACCGAGGCGCCCGATTGGTTGTGGACATCGAGTTGGAGCGAGACCGCTCCGCCGCCGAGGCGTGGCAGGGGCTTGAGGTCCGTCACCGACAGCTCGACGGTCAGGGTGTCGCCGATGAAGACGGGCAAACTGAACTTCCACTCGGTGACCTCTCGGAATGCCAGGACCGTGCCCTCGAGGATCCCGGTGCGCACGGCCAGGCCCGAAGCAATCGACAGCCCCAACAACCCGTGGGCGACGCGCTGACCGAACGGCGTCGTGGCGGCATAGACCGAGTCGGTGTGGATCAGATTGAAGTCGCCGGACACACCGGCGAACGTGACGATGTCGGACTCGGTGATGGTCCGGCCGGGTGTGTGAATCGTCTGCCCGACCTCGAATTCCTCAAAGTACAGGCCGCGGCGTTGGGGGAAGCTGGGCGCCATACGCGTCTCCGTGATGGTGGCCGCGGATTCTAGCACGGGAGGGGAGGCCCCCACCCCCTCGCCCCTCCCCCGTCCCGGGGGAGGGAAACTCCGTCTATGAGGAAGGGCGGGGCCTTTGGCCCCGCCCTTCCTCGAACCTTCTTCTCCCCAATGTAGGCCATGTACAATCCTCCCCATGCGCAAGTGGGCGTTGGGGCCGAACGATGCACGGTCGCTGCGGCTGGCGGCCGACGCCTTGGCGGGCCCCACGGACTACGTCAATGATCAAATCTGGGATCTGCATCTGGGCAGCGGTCGCCCTTCGGCCCTTGCCCTGGAAACGACGTATGGCCGCCGGGCCCGCAGCCTGAGGATCTACCCCGGCTTCGCCGCCGACGGAGCGCTGCGCGTCGATCCATCTCAGTTCGTTGCAGCGCCGGTGGTCGAGGCGTTTCTCCCGTCCTGGCTGCGGGTTCGCTTCTCTCCCATCGATGGCCTGGAGGTCGAAGCCGAGTATTGGACCCCGACCTCGCACGTCGTTGCCGGCCGGTTTCGCCTGACGAACACGACCCTGGCGTTTCACGCGGTACGACTTGTTCTGTTCGGCGTTCTCGACACCAGTGGCGACGGCCGGCCCATGGCACCCGAAACGCGCGGAGGGGCGGTCATCCTGACCGGGCGGACCAAGGGCCTCTACCCGCTGATCTTCCTGACGGGCGGCGCGGCGCCGGAAGCCGGCCCAACCCCCGGTCTGGCCCTGACGGTTGACCTCGCCCCGCATGCAACCCGCGCCGTCACCTGGGCGTGCGCCGCGGAATCATCGATCGACGACTCGTTCCAGGCGGCCCGCGCCGTCGCCGGCCGGCCGTGGGATGCCGAGATTGCCCGCATCGAGCGAATCCACAGCCGGTGGGTCGACGTCGAAACGGGTGATCCCGGCTGGGACGCGGCCCTGGCCTGGGGCCAGAAGGTCGCGCTCGGATCCGTCCTCGGAGCGACGCGCCACATCGCATTCCCTTCTCTCGTCCTGACCCGGACACCGGACCACGGGTTTTCGCCGGCCGGCGATGGCGCCGACTACGAGCCCGAGTGGACCGGGGCCGACCTCCCGACGATGGAGTACGTGGTTTCCCAGATCCTCTACGCCGCTCCCGAGCTGGCGCGCGGCCTGGTCCAGTCCTTCCTTTCGACGGCGGCGGCCGACGGGGCGGTCGATGGCCGTCCCGGCCCGGGTGGGCAGCTCGCCCGTTGGCTGTGTCCGCCGCAGCTGGCGGGGTTGTCCTGGAAGATCTATCAGCGCACCGACGACATCGACTTCTTGCGCGCCTGCCTTCCGGCGCTGCTCAAGCTCTTCTGGAGGTGGTTCGCCGAGGACCGGGATCCCGACGCCCGCGGCCTTCCGACGTGGGAACACGCCGCCCAGGCGGGAGCCGAAGCGCGGCCGGTGTTCGCCACGGCGGCGGCCTGGGGTGAGGGCGTCGAATTGCGACACGTCATCGCTCCGGATTTGCTCGCCAGGCTGGCCATGGAGGCCGAGGCCCTGGTTCACATGGCCAACGTCCTGGGTGAGGTCTGGGACCGATCGGCGTTGGAGCAACGCCGCGAAGCCTTGAGGCAAGCGTTGATCGACGCCTGGTCGCCGGCCTCGGCCACGTTTCAGTATTTGGACCGCGACACTCGCCAGACCTCCTTCGGGATGCACCTGGCCGAAGGCAGCGGCCCCTTCCACGCCCGGCCGCGTAAGACCTTCGGCGTGCCGGCGCGCCTCACGATCCGCGTGGCGGCGCCAGAGGGGAAAGCGCGTCGCCTGCGGGTCGTTCTGGAGGGGAAGGGCCCCCGCAACCGTTCGCGGCGCGAGCTGCTTACGGCGAGGCGATTCGCCTGGCTGTGGGACAGCGGCACGGCCGACAGCGAGGGTGTCTTCACGAGGTTGGACTCCGTTCGAGTCGAAGGGCTGGGACAGGACGTGCCGGTGGTGGTGCGCGCCGCCGGATTAGACCGGCAAGATCTGACTCTGCTGCTCCCCTTGGCCGTCGAAACGCTCGCGCCGGGAGATGTCGAAGCCGCCGTGCGCTCGACCCTGATGAACCCCGAGCGCTATGGCCGGCCGTCCGGTTGGCCGGCGATCCCCGCGGACGACCCGGCTTACGCGCCGGGAGCCCCGGGCGGGCCGGCGGTCGTCCGCCTGCCTTTACAGACTCAGATTGGAGAAGCACTGGTGCGGGCCGGCTTTGGCTCGGAGGCGTACACGCTGCTCGAGCGGACGATGTCGTGCCTGGCCCAGGTGCTGAGAACCGAGGGCGCCTTCCGTGAGGCCTACCACCCGGAGCAGGCCGAGGGGAGCGGGCGGCGCGACCATGTCGCCGGGATCGCGCCTCTGTCGCTCTTCCTGGCCGTGGCGGGCGTGAGTCTGCTGTCGCCGAATCGTGTGGAGCTGGAGGGCCCGCATCGCTTTCGCTGGCCGGTGACGATCCGCTGGCGCGGCCTGACCGTCACCCGAAGCAGCGAGGGAACGCGCGTGGTCTTCCCGGACGGCAGCGAGACCTTCGTTGACCCGGGCGTGGAAGGCGTGGTCGAGCGCTCGGCGGATGGCTGACCGAGCGTGCCCTGCGCGGGCCCGGATCAGAGCGTCCGTTGCGTGGTCGGATGGTAGAATGCGCCTGGTCCCCTAGGTCGGGCCCGAATCCGAGTCCCGCGCTGGCTTTCACATCGGAGGCCAGGCTCGATGTACACCGCGCACAACCCGGCGGCCGCGGCCGCGGGCGAAATGCTGCCGCTCCTCTTTGCGCTGGCGGTCCTGATCGCGTCCGCCAAGCTATCTGGGGCCCTCTCACGCCGCCTGGGTCAACCGGCGGTCCTCGGCGAGTTGCTGGCGGGCCTGGTCTTAGGGCCCACGTTCCTGAACTTGCTCTCTCTCCCCATGGCCCAAGCTTCCGGATTGCGCGAGTCGATCCATTCCCTGGGCCAGTTGGGAGTCCTGTGGCTGATGTTCTCGGCTGGAATGGAAATCGAGCTGGCCGACTTCCGCAGGGCGGGCCGCCCGGCCGTATGGGCCGGGATGGTCGGTGTCGCCGCGCCCGTGGCCGTGGGGGCAGGATTGGGCCTCGGGTTCCACTACTCCTGGGAGGAGTCGCTGTCTCTGGGTCTGGTTCTGAGTGCCACAAGCGTCAGCATCTCGGCCCAGACGCTCATGGAACTCGGCGCGTTGAAGAGTCGAGTCGGGACAGCCTTGCTGGGCGCTGCGGTGGTCGATGACATCTTGGTCATCATCCTCCTTTCCGTGCTAGTGGCGGTGGTGAGCGAGGGCGGCAGTCTGATCGGGCTTCCCGGGCAGCTCGGGACGATGGTCCTCGTGCTGGTCGTCATCTCGGCCATCTCGTTTTGGGCTTTGCCGCATTGGGCCGAGTGGGGCCGCCGCTTGAAGGTCAGCCAAGGCATGCTGGCGCTTGTTCTCGCGGGCGTGCTGTTCATCGCCTGGGCGACGGAGTACTTTGGCGGCATGGCAGCCATCACCGGGGCGTTCCTGGCCGGGATCGGGCTGGGGCGAAGCCATTTGCGCGAAGAAATCGAGGGTGGCCTCGAGCGAATCGGGTATGGGTTCTTCGTGCCGCTCTTCCTGCTGGACATTGGACTCCAGTCCAACTTGCGGAGCCTGAACGCCGAGGGGGCGCTGTTCGGCGGGCTGCTGCTTCTCGCTGCGGCCGTATCCAAGGTCGCAGGATCAGGATTGGGCGCTCGCGCGGGCGGATTCTCGTGGCGCGAATCCCTGCAGATGGGGACAGGCATGATATCGCGGGGGGAGGTCGGGCTGATCGTGGCGGGCGTCGGGGTTGCCGAAGGCCTGTTGGAACCCGGACTGTTCGCCAACGTCGTCTTGATGGTGATCGGAACGACGTTGATCACACCTCCCGCCTTGCGTTGGGCCTTCACCCTGGGAGGGAACGGCGATGCCTCATCTCGTTAGCCTGGTTGTTCAGGATGCCGGCAAGGTTCACGCCGTGGCCGAAGCCTGGCTAGCAGCCGGGGTGACGGGGATGACCTTGCTCGACAGCAGCGGCCTGTCGCACCTGGCGCGTGGCGAAGGGCTCCGGGAGGAGGTTCCGCTCTTCCCCTCGTTGCGCCGACTGATGGAAGAAGCAGAGCGTCCAAGCCGTCTTCTGATGAGCGTTGTGCCGGACGGCTTCGACCTCGACGGCCTTGCGGCCGCGACGGAAAACGTGTTGGGCGGGTTGGACGAACCGGGGAGCGGGATCCTGTTCGTCCTGCCAGTCACGCACGTTCGCGGCCTGCAACCCGGGGCCGCACCTCAGAAGACCGGGGACTGATGGAGAACCTGGTCGAAGTCGAAACGATCGTCCTGGAAATGCTGATCATTGTCTCCGTGGTCGTCGTAGCCGGGAGGCGCTTTCGGATTCCGCCAACGGTCGGCCTGGTGCTGGCCGGCCTGGCCCTGTCGCTGCGGGCGGGTATCCAGGCCGAGCTGGCGCCCGACTTGATCCTGGCCCTGCTGGTCCCCCCGTTGGTGTTCGAGGCGGCTTTTCACATCAACCTCGACTCGCTTCGCCGGAATCTGGGAACCGTGCTGCTCCTGGCGGGCCCAGGCGTGATCCTGAGCATGCTCATCGTGGGCGGGATCGTGGTCTGGGGGGTCGGGCTCACGCCGGCCATCGGTCTTCTTTTCGGGGCTCTCATCGGGGCGACCGACCCGGTTTCTGTTGTGGCCATCTTCCGGCGTCTGGGCACGCCGAAGCGCCTCGAATCCCTGATCGAGGGCGAAAGTCTGCTCAACGACGGGACTGCCATCGTGGCCTTCAACCTGGCGTTGGCGGCTGTGCTGACCGGTGGCTTCTCGCTGGGCGACGGCGTCGTCGAATTCCTACGCGTCGCCGGCGGGGGTGCCCTCATCGGCGGCTTGCTGGGATGGATCGTCTCACGCGTGATCGCCCGCATCGACGACCACCTGGTGGAAACCACGCTGACGACCGTCTTGGCGTTCGGTTCCTACCTGGTGGCCGAGCGGACCGGCTTCAGCGGCGTGCTGGCGGTGGTCGCCGCCGGATTGGTGAACGGCAACATCGGCCCGCGTGGCATGTCGCCGACGACGCGCGTCGTCGTCCTCAACTTCTGGGACTACGTCGCCTTCCTGGCGAACTCGGCCGTCTTCCTGCTCATCGGGTTGAGGATCGATGTGCCCGCCTTGGCCGCCAACCTGGGGCCGATCGCTTGGGCCATCGCCGCCGTGCTGGTCGCGCGCGCCGCCGTCGTCTACGGGCTCACACTCTTCTCCGGCGACCTGACGTGGAGATGGAAGCATGTTCTGTTCTGGGGCGGCCTGCGAGGCGGGATCGCCCTGGCGCTGGCCCTCAGTCTTCCCGATGGGGTGGGGGAGGCGCGTTCGCTGGTGATCCTGATGACCTTTGGCGTCGTGTTGTTCACGCTTGTGGGCCAGGGGTTGTCGATGGCCTGGCTGGTGCGGAAGGTCGGGATCGTGGAGCGCACGCCGGAACAGGTGGAATTCGAACGGCGCCAGGGGCGCGCTCTTTCGGCGCGCATGGCCGTGCGGCACTTGGAACGGCAGCATAATCAGGGGTTGCTATCGACGGTGACCTGGAAACAGCTTCAGCCGCTGCTCGAAGCGCGCGTCGACGGCCTGACGCGCGCCGTCCAGGAAACGCTCGAGCAGTCCCCGGAGCTGGGCGCCGAGGAGCTGACCGCCAGCCGGCGCGAGGCCCTGCTGGTGCAACGCAACGCCCTCGTCGATCTGCGCCGCGACGGGGTCATCTCGGATGAGACCCATGCCGAGCTGACGACCGAGATCGACGCCGCTCTCGACGCCGGCGCGGAGGCGTGGGGCGGGGTTGGCGCCGGCCCGGCCGCCTCGATGCGTCACCTGGTCGCGGCCGTGGTCGACGCCGTCGATCTGGAGTCGGCGGTGCATGGGCTGGGAGCGTTGGGCGTGCGGGTCACCCGCATGGAGAGTCGAGGCGGATTGCTGCAGCGGCGGCGCCACGTCCTGTGGATGGCGGTGCCGGAGGGTCGCCTGGAGTCGGCGGTGGAGACGATGCGGCGGACGTGTCGTCGACGGGTCGAATACCTGGCGGCGTTGCCCAGCCCGGGCCCCGTGACCGTCGCCGAACCGGTGCCGGTCGAGGTCGGCGGAGCCATCGTGTTCGCCTTCCCCCTCGTCGACTACGTGGAGCTGTGACGTGAAACTCTTGATCGCCGTACTGTGGGACGAAGACGCGGAGAAGGCTGTGCCGGCGTTGGTGGAGCGCGGCCTGCGCGTCACACGCGTCGCCTCCACCGGCGGCTTCCTGCGCCGCGGCAACACGACCCTGCTCATCGGGGTGGACGACGCGCGGGTCCAGGAAGCCATCGGTGTGTTGAGGGAGACGGGGGCCGCAGCTCCGCCGGCGGGCACCGGCCGGGGAGCCGTCTTCGTACTGGAAGTCGAGCGGTTCGAGCAGATCTGAATCAGCCGTCAGCCATTAGCTGTCAGCCACAAGGTCTGGCTGCCACGCTCCGTTCGGTCACCCGTCGCCAGTCTCCAGTCGCTTGGCCCAGTCCCGGCGCGAACGAATAGGACTGGCCACTGGCCACTCGGACCTGGCGACTATTCCTACAGTTCCGCCGTTTCAGGGAACCACAGCATTCCGAGCAGGGCCAGCACCGCGCTTCCGGCTGCGGCGATGCCCGTGGCCGCAGACGCACTGAGGCGGTCGCCCAGAAAACCCATCAACAGTGCCCCGAGGGGCCAGAACCCTCCCAGGGCCCAGGTGTATCCGGAGACAATGCGGCCCCGCAAGTGATCCGGCGCGGTCTTCTGAATCAACGTGTTGGTGATGGCGAGCTGTGTGATCACGGCGTACCCGCTGACGACCAGAGCCGCCATGGCCAGGGGAAGCGTCGGTGCCAGGGCAAGCGCGGCGACGCTCCCAGAGAAGATCCACCGGCTGGCAATGAGCTGTCGCCCCACCCCTCGCCCTTCTCCGCGCAACGCCAGGCTGACGCCGGCCACCAGCGCGCCGACGCCCATCGCCGCCGTCAGGCCCCCGAATCCTTCCGCGCCCAACCCGTAGCTATCGCGGGCCAGCGCGGGGAGCAGGACGTTGTAGGGATAGCCCATCAAGCTGAACAACGCCACCATCGTCACCAGCGCCAGAAGCTGCCGGTCGGTGCGCAGGTAGCTCACGCCTTCCTTCAATCCTTCCAGGCCTCGCGTGGGGCGGAGGTCAATCGTCTCCTTGGCCACGCGTATCCCAAACAACCCGATCAGGACGGCCAGGAAGCTGACGGCGTTGATCAGGAAGGCCGAGGCCTCTCCCCAGGCCGCGACCGCAAGACCGCCGAGGGCCGGGCCGATGATGCGCGTGCCGTTGAACAAGGACGAATTCAAGGCGATGGCGTTGAGGAGCTCATCGCGTTCGACAAGATCGCTCATGAACGCCTGGCGGGCAGGCATGTCGAGGGCGTTGGCCACACCCAGGAGCAGCGACAGGACCACCAGATGGGTGTAGGTGACGCGGCCGGTGTAGGTCAGAATGGCCAGGATGAAGGCCAGCACCATGAACCAGGTCTGTGTCCACAGGATCAGCCGGCGACGGGGAAGGCGGTCGACGATGACGCCCATGAAGAGCGACAGGATCAGCACCGGCACGAAGCTGGCGAAGGTGATGACGCCCAGGCTGAGCTGCGAACCGGTCAGGCGGTAGGCCAGCCACTGCTGCGCTGTGGTTTGCATCCAACTCCCGGTGAGGGAGATGAGCTGTCCGAAGAAGTACAGGCGGAAGTTGCGGTGGCGCATGGCGGTGAGAGCCTGCGGCCATCGCCAACCGAGGCGCAGATACGGCGCGATCTGAGGTAGGAAGGGACGCAATCGTACCTGCGGGGTCAGCCGCCAGCGGGCGGATGACCCTCGAAGAAACTCACGACCTGGTAGACCTGGATGGAGGCCTGGCCGTGTCGCCAGGTGTCGCCGGAGAGGCCGGCCTTCTCCGCCAATCGATCGAGGAACTCCTCCGGCTCGGGAATCTTCTCCCACACCTGCGGCAGGAAGGTCGCCCGGCGAATCCCTGACGAGAGAATGACTCCATCCATCCCTGGGCGGAGCAGGCGCTTCAGATCTTCCCCGTCGACGTAGTCGAGCGGCTGAGGTTCGGTGAGAACCGAGACCTCGAGCTCGATGGACGGCAGTTCGTCCGGCAGGACCGGCTCGAAGCGGAAGTCCTCGCGGGCGGCGGCGTAGGCGTGTTCCCAGACGTCCTCCGCCAGAGGCAGCCGTGCTTCCAGACCGCCGATGCAGCCGCGCAATCGGCCGGACTCGGTCAGGGTGACGAAGGCACAGCCGTCACGGCGCAACGTCTGGTTGATGGAAGCCAGCGGCAGCGAGGGGAGCGGCTCGCGGCGCGCCGCGTAGCCGACGGCCAGGCGCGCCAGCTCCAGCAACCGTCGTCCGTCCTCCGGGGTCAGGCCCGCCTCCATATTGCGTCCACCCTCACTGCAGGCGGCGGTAGTCGCGCTGATAGTAGACGAGCGGCCGGGCATCTGCCACCTGACGGCCGCTCAGTACCTCGCCGACGAACAACGTGTGTGTGCCGGCGGGGAACGACTGCACCACATGGCATTCGAACCAGGCCAGTGTGTGCCGCGGGATGGGGACGCCGGCCGGGGTCAGGTCGTACTCGAGACCGGCGAAGCGGTCTTCGCCGTCGCCGATCCGTCCGGCGAAACGCTCTGCCAGGTCGCGTTGGTCTTCATCCAGAATCGACACGCCGAACATGCCTTCGGCCGCGACCATGGCGTGGGTGCGGGTTCCACGCTCCAGTGACACCAGGATGCAGGGCGGCTCGAGGGACACGGAAGTGAAGGAACTGACGGTCATGCCGTGGGGGCCCTGACCGTCGCGGGCCGTCACCAGGGTGACCCCCGTGGCCCAATTGCGCATCAGGGCCCGCAGGTCGTCTCCGCTCAGCATGCTCCGTCTCCCCGGATGGGGTCATCCTACCGCGTGCGTCGAAGGGGCGTCAAGCGAGCCGGGTCGCGCCCGGCATGATGTCGCGGGCGTCGTATGCGTTCTTTCTACCCCACCCCTAACCCCTCCCTTCTGAATTTCCTAACCCCTCTCCGCCAGCCGACGTCTCCGTCCCGATGGCCCTCCGTGGAGAGGGGGCCAGGGGGTGAAGGGTGTGAGGGGCACCGTCACAGGAACCTATCCGAAGATCGTTCGCAGAATGGCCGGTGCGAATCCGGTCAGGTCGGTCAGGCCGGCGGCGAACTGTCGACGCGTATCGGCCGGGCCGATGAGCAGCGCGGGCACAGGGTTGCGCGTGTGGCCTCGCCGGTCGAGGTCCTCCAGGTTGCCGTGATCGGAGGTCACAGCTATCAGGTCGGGGGAGCCGCGGTAGGCCCGCGCCAGGCCTCCGAGAACGCCGTCGAACGATTCGAGCAGGCGTTTGGACTCTTCGAGGTTGTTGCGGTGGCCGGCGTAGTCGCTGGGCCAATAGTCGAACCAGGCCAAATCGACCTGCCGCGCCAGCGCGCCGAGTCGGGCTCCGGCCTCGGCCGGTTCGTAGACGGGCGCCCGCGGGAAGCCGGGTTGGAGCGACCAGCCTTCGCCGGTGAAATCGGCCGAGAGCGCCTGGCCGCGCTTCAGATCTTCCGCGGAGCGCAGGGGCACTCCGGCGATGGTCGCCGCCAGCGGAATGCACGAATATAAGCGGCGACCGCTCTCGATCCCCTGGAAGTAGCGCGGCGGGTAGGCATTGAGCAGGGCGGCGGTACCGCCGCGGCGCGTCACATCAACGAAGAGATTACCCTGGCGCACGATGGCGGCGATGGCGGGATTGGGTTTGGGGCCGTAGTGCTCCCCGGTTTCCAGGGGCACGTTCCGCCCAGTAAGGATGGCCGCCTGTCCGCTGGCGGACTGGGGAGAGCCATTCACGCCCAGGCAAGGATCGACGGCCAGGAGCGTGGCTTCCGGCCCCTCGTAAGGAACGGCCGAGAGCAGCAGGCGGCGGCCGCCCAGCAGTTCCGATAGACGGGGCATGGCCGCCGCGGCCAGCGGGTTGAGGGCCGGATCGTCGGAGCCGAGGCCGACGCCGTCCATGAAAAGGACCAGGACGCGCGCCATCAGGAGCGGCGCTCCCAACTGAAGTAGGCCGAGGGAAGGCCGGAGTACTCCCCGACGTCGACGTGGAGCGGGCGAAAGGCGGGGCTGAAGAGGTCCTCGATCTCAGCACGCGACGGCCAGGGGCGGCGATCCGGGTGGGCAAGGAAGCAGAAGAGGAGGAAGCCGGCACCAGGCGCCAGCAACTCGGGCAACCGCGAGGCATAGCCGGCGCGGCTTGCCGGGGCCAGGCTGTGAAAGCAACCGATGTCCATGGCGAAATCGAAGGGCCCGACGAGTCCATCGAAGCGCGAAGCATCGGCCTGACGGAAATCAATCCAGGCCGTGGCGGCACGGGCCTTCCGCCGCGCCGCCCACAACGCCAGGCTCGAGAAATCGACGGCGGTGACGGACCAGCCCAGGCGCGCCAGCGTCAGCGCGTTCGTCCCCGTCCCGCAGCCGATGTCGAGGGCGCGGCCCGGCGGCCGACCTTCGAGGAAGGCCAGGACCTCCGGCGGCGTGATTCCGGTATCCCAGGGCGTGTGACCCAGCAGATAGCGGCCTTCGAAGTGGAGTCGAAGGCTCATCAGGGGAGCAGAGCCTGCCGGATGTCGGCCGGGGTGAGACTGCCAACGCTGCGTAGGAGCTCCTGACCTTGAGCGTCGTAGAGGATGAAGGTTGGTGTGTAGACGGCCCCCAGTGCTCGACTCAACGCCCGGCCGGTGGCATCCTGGATGTCCAAGCGAATCACCTTGAGCCGACCCTGCCACTCGCGCTCGATCCCGTCCACGACGGGACGCATCGCCATGCACCCCAGTCAATATGGACTCTGGAACTCGATCAGGACTGGGAAGCCGGCTCCGATCTCAGCGCGGACCGAGCGCGCGTCCGCCGAGTCGCCCGCGGGAGGTCGAAGCAGGGCGTGGGCCGCCCAGAGTCCCAGCGCCACGGCCCCGAGCGCCAGCAAGTCTCCCCAGCGCACGCCATCGCGCAACAACCAGATGGCGATGACGAGGAACGCCGCGCCGGCGGCCAGCACGAAGGAGTTCTGGTTGATCCAGGCGGGCATGATGCGACGGCTCCGCGAAGGATTGTATCAGTCTGGAAGCTCCCAGCTTCCAGCTCCCAGCTTCCAGCCATCACCACTCGCTTCGGTTGAACCTCGACGCGGGAATCCAGTGACAGGCGGCTGGCGGCTGGTGGCAGGCGGCTGGCAGCTTCTTTGACTCATCCCCCCTCCTCCTTTAGAATCGGAAGGCTGGCTACCCTCGCTGGAGGCTCCTCCTCTCATGAAGGAATACGCCACCGAATCCATTCGCAACATCGCTTTGGTGTCTCACGGTGGGGCGGGCAAGACGTCGTGGGCCGAAGCCGCCCTGCTGTCGACCGGCGTCACCACCCGGATGGGCAAGATCGAGGAAGGCAACACTGTTTCGGACTTCGAGGAGGAGGAGACCCGGCGCAAGCTGTCCCTCTCAACCGCCGTGATTCCTCTCGAGTTCCGTGACCACAAGATCAACCTGCTGGACACCCCTGGATACACCGACTTCACCGGCGAGGTCATCTCGGCGTTGCGCGTGGTGGAAGGGGCCGTCGTGGTCGTCGACGCCGTCGCCGGAGTCGAAGTGGGCACGGAAATCGTCTGGGGCTATTGCGACCGGTTCAACCTGCCGCGCTTCGTGCTGATCGACAAGATGGACCGCGACAACGCCAGCTTCTCGCGGGCGCTCGAGTCCGTGCGGCGGCTGAACCCGGACGTGAACTTCGTGCCGGTTCAGTTGCCGTGGGGTGAGAGGCACGATTTGCACGGAGTGATCGACCTGGTCGGGATGCAGGCACGCCCGGGGGATGGCGCCTCGGCCGAGGCCATACCGGCCGACCTCCAGTCCGCCGCCGACGAGGCGCGCGTCTCGGTCGTAGAAGCCGCCGCCGAAGGCGATGACGCCTTGCTCGAGAAGTACCTGGGCGGCCAGGAGCTCTCGCGCGAAGAGATCGCCCGCGGCTTTCGCCAGGCCGTGCGGGCCCGGCGCGTCGCTCCCGTTTTCGCCGCGGCCGGGACGGCGGGCATCGGCATCGCCCCCCTGCTGGAGGCGATCCTCGACCTGATGCCCTCGCCGGCCGAGGCTCCGCCGGCCGCCGCCCAGGGGGTCAAAGAACCCGTCAGCCTGGCCGTGTCCGACAGCGGACCGCTCGCCGTGTACGTCTGGAAGACGACCGCCGACCCCTTTGTCGGCAAGCTTACCTACTTGCGGATCTACTCGGGAACGCTGGCGGCCGATACCCGCGTCTGGAATCACACCAAGAGCGCCGAGGAACGACTGGGAAGCCTGTACGTCATGCGCGGCAAAGAGCAGATTCCGGTGAAGCACCTGCACGCCGGCGATATCGGCACCGTGGCCAAGCTGGGCTCCACCGGGACCGGTGACACCCTGGGAGACAAAGCCCAACATCTCACACTGGCCGTGCCCGAGTACCCGACCGCGCTGTTCGCCGTAGCGGTGATTCCGAAGACCCAGGCCGACTCCCCCAAGATGGGAGCCTCCCTGACGCGCCTGGCCGAAGAGGATCCAACCCTGTCCTGGCACCAGGAGCCCAGCACCAATCAGACGATCCTGCAAGGGATGGGCGACCAGCACATCGACGTGGCCATCCGCAAGGCGGAGTCGAAGTTCCAGGTAGGGTTGATGACCGAAACCCCGCGCGTCCCCTACCGGGAGACCGTCACGCGCATCGGGAAGGCCGTCCACCGTCACAAGAAGCAGACCGGGGGCGCCGGTCAGTTCGCCGAAGTGCACATGCAAGTGGAGCCGAATCCCGAGTCGAACTTCGAATTCGTCAACAAAGTCTTCGGCGGCGCCATCTCGACCAGCTTCATGCCGGCCATCGAGAAGGGCGTGCGGGCGGTCTTGAAGACGGGCGTCCTGGCTGGCTATCCGGTGGAGAACGTCCGCGTGGCCGTCACCGACGGGAAGGAGCACCCGGTCGATTCGAAGGCGGTGGCGTTCGAGATCGCCGGCCGCGAGGCCTTCAAGGCCTCCTTCCGCGACGCCGGCCCGGTGCTGCTCGAGCCGATCATGAACGTCCGCATCACCGTTCCCGAGGAGAGCATGGGCGACGTCTTGGGCGATCTGAACACGCGGCGGGCACGCGTCCAGGGGATGGAGACGGAGCGCGGCCGCAGCGTCGTCACTGCCCAGGTGCCGCATTCGGAGATGCTGCGGTACACCAGCGAGCTGCGCTCGATCACCGGAGGCCGCGGCGTCTTCACCATGACGTTGAGCCACTATGAGGTCGTCCCAACCCACGTGGCGGAAGGCATCATCGCTGCCAAGCAGAAGGACGCCTCCAAGGAAGAATCCGAGTAGCCCACGCGGCATCTTGAGACACGGGGACACTCGAGCGGGCCGGCTACGAGTCACGGACGACTGACGACTGACAACTGATAACTGACGACTCCCTTGTGAAACCCCCGGCGAGCCTTCTCCTTGTGACGATCGCGGGCACGGCGTTGGGCGCAGCCCTGGCCTGGACTGGTCTGATGCTGCGCCTGTTCCAGGCTGCCCCGTCTCCTTTCGGGCCGTGGGGGTTGTGGAGCGGGGAGGGGGTACGCCTTCTGGCGGACGCCCAGCCGCTGGCCTGGCCGATGATCGCCGTCGGCTGCGCCTGGCTGGGGGTCGTCATCGGCTTGTGGCTGCGGCTG
>DATIFK010000176.1:0-18682 GCA_035455265.1 Anaerolineales bacterium | reverse complement strand
ACAATGCTGATGGTTCCGATGATGTCGAGGTCTCCGGTCTCAGCGCCATCTTCCCCGCTGCCCTGGATCGTCAGCGAAGGACCCGGGACGCCGGGGGCTCCAGCGTACAAATGAATCACGTCATCTCCCGGAAGGGCATTGGCCTCCATCACCGCGGCGCGGAGCGAGCAATGTACAGAGGCCGAGGCGCAAATGCCGTCGCCGGGATTGGCGTCGACCTCGTCGACCTCGGTGTCGACGTAGAAGTCCACGCCCTGCGTCTGAGGCATGGAGAGCCAGGTGAGCCCCACAAGCAGCGGTAGGGACAGGATTAGGCCGCGGGGGAAGATGTGAAACGATGTATTCATGACCAGGCCACCTGATGGGCCAATTCGGAAGCGGGCACGCGAACTTGGGAGCGGCGGAGCTTCCCCCTGGATGGCTTGTTAGGCGGGGCGGCGAGAGAGCCTGCGATGTGCTAGCAGTCTAGGGGATGTCCGGGAGGGAATCAAGTGTGGATGCGCGCCTGGCGCGGTTTGGCATGGTTTGGCTCCGGCGAGATGTTGTGGGAAATTCGGAGGAGCTGCGTCCGGATGGCCCTCACCCCTGGGCTCCCGCACCGCGGGAGAGGGGTGTGAGGTGAGGGCCTACTCCGCCGGCGTGCGTAGAGCGTTGATTAGGTCCGCCAGCAGGCCGAAGGCCGTCGTCACCGGACCGGGATTCTCTTCGGTGATCGTCAACCGGCCGAGGACATCGGTGTCGAAGGTGATCGACGACGACGTCCCCATGACCGAGTAGAGCGGATCCTCGGGCGCGACCTTCTCCGGCCGGACCCGGGCGATCAGGCCGTCGGGCCCTCGTTCGGCCTCGCAGATCAGCTTCCAGCGCAGCCCGGAGCGGCGGGCGGCGGCGATCTCGCGCGGCGTGATCGCCTCGATGCCCTGCCGTTCGACGCGATCGGGAGTCAGCGGGGCATCCATCAGCACGGTGGCCAGCGCCGCCACCTTGACGGCCGCGTCCCAACCGAGGATGTCGCCGCTCGGGTCGGTCTCGGCTACGCCGATGGTCTGCGCCTGGGCGACGGCCTCATCGAAGGTGTGCCCGCTTTCCATGAGAGTCAGAATCAGATTCGTGGTCGAGTTGAGGATGCCGCGGAAGCCGCGCAGTGTGGCCCCCGGGCTGGCCGCCCTCCACAGCGAAAAGATCGGGGCACCGTCCATGACGGCCGATTCGAAGTAGAAGTGGCGATGCTTCGCCCGGGCCAGGTCTGTCAGGGACCGATAGGCATGCACGACGGGGCCCTTGTTGGCGGTGATGGCGTGAAGGCCGAGCTCCAGGGCCGTCCGCAGGTGGTCGACGGCCGGCTGCCCCGTCTGGTAGTTGACGGGCGTCGTCTCGAACATCACGTCGGCGCGGGTCGCCGTCAGAAACCCGGCGACATCCTCCGGCGCCGGCGCCGACGATAACGACGCAAGACTCTGGCCGGCCTCGACCCGACGGACCGCTTCGGCCGCGTCGAGACCATCCGGGTTCACCGCCGACCCGTGGCGGCCGGTGCGGATTCCGGTAATGCGCCAACTCAGGCCGTGCGCAGAGCGGAGCTCTTCGCGCTTGGTCTCAAGCAATCGGGCGAAGGCCCGTCCGACGTTGCCGAAGCCGATGAGGGCGAGGGAGACGGGTGGCATGATGATGGGCCCTTATGGGTTGCCAGTATCCAGTCACCAGTTCCCAGTGTTGGCATCCAACGGGAAACTGGCGACTGGCGACTGGTTACTGTCCTATGGGCATCCCGGGATCGTGAAATGCATCAGGCGGTCGTTGCGCGAGTCGGAAACCCAGACGGAACAGGACGAGTCGAAGGCCAGCCCGATAGGAAGTCCGAACTGATTGAGTCCCGGGCCGGGCTCGCCCCATCCGCCGAGGAACTCCCCCGTCTCGCTGAAGCACAGCACGCGGAAGCCTTCCGGATCCGTCGTGCACACGCGTCCGGCCGGGCTGACGTCCAGGTAGGGCTTGTTGTCGAGGCTCTGCCCGATCCAGGCGTCGAGGGGAATCTCGAGGACCGATTCGAAGACGTTCGGCTCGGTCTCCTGGAAAGCCTGGATGCGTTGGTTCCACGTGTCGTCCACGTAGACGGTGCCGTCCGGGCCGACGGCCAGCCCGACCGGTTCGTTGAGCAACCCCGGCAAGGCTCCCACGCCGCCGAACTCGCCGAGGGAGTTGCCGGCCGAGTCGAACATCACGATCCGTTTGTTGCCGGTGTCGGCGACGAACAGCCGGCCGGTGTCATCGACGGCGACGGCGCGCGGCCCCCAAAACGCGTCGGGTGACTCCGCCTGTCCGAAGAAGCCGAACATCCCCAGGAACGCGCCGTCGGCGGTGAAATGCTGGACACGGTTGTTCCACGTGTCGGCCACGTAGACGCTCCCGTCCGGGGCGACCGCCAAGCCCCACGGTTCGTTGAAGGTCCCGCCGGGAGCATCGCCTTGAGCTGCATCGGCGAACTGACCCCAGGTCTGCAAGACCTGGCCGTCGGCGGTGAGATGTTGGATGCGATGGTTACCCGTGTCGGCGACATACAGGCTGCCGTCCGGCGCAACCGCCACGGCTCGCGGGGCGGCGAGTTGGCCGGGAGCGTTGCCGGTTTGGCCCAACACCTGGTCGGCCTCGAGTTGCGTCATCTTCGCCGCGTACGGGTCCTGGATCTCGACCGGCTCGAGCACCGCTGGGGCGACGCCGTAGTTCCATACCATCGAGGCGATGTCCTTGCGGACGTAGAGGCGGAAACGCTCGGCCGGATCCCAATCGCGCAATGCGAACGAGCGGCCAACGATCTGCCCGTAGGCGGTGTAGTCCCGATTGAGCCAGATGTCGAGCAGGGCCGAGCGCATCGCCGGTGAAGTGAGCGCGTCGCGGATGCGCTGCCAGGTGAGGCCGTAGTAGTCCTGCATCGGCCACCAGACGCGGTTGTACTCGTACATATAGTAACGGCCGCGCAGGATGGACTCGACCGCCGCCCAATTGCCCTGGCCGGCCAGAATCACGGGGTAGTTGAGGATGTCGCGGGTGGGGGTCTCGGCGAAGTAGTGGGCGTTGGGATAGTTGCGCAGGTACCACCAGAAGGGGTAGGTGCTGAGGTTGTCGTAGCCGACGTCGATGTTCAGCCCGTCGGTCGTGCGGCGCGAGAGCTCCTCGATCTGCGCCAGGGCCAGCTTGTTGCCGGTGGCCGAGTGGGCGTAGACCAGGAACTCGGTCGTGTCGTCGTAGTTGACGAACGACGCCCGCAGGCTGGTGCGCAGGGTCAGAACGAACAGGCCTGCCAAGGCCAGCGCGCCGGCCAGGCGGCCCACGTCGCGCGAATTCCAGCCGCGCGACGTGTAGTAGACGCCGACGCCGGCGGCGAGCGCGAACAGGAACGACGTGACGACGCCGGTGGTCGTCTGCAGTTGGTCGAGCGACATCCCCTGAAACGGCGGTGGATCGCCGAGCAGGTACCCAAAGGCACGCACCAGCGCCAGGAGACCGAAGGTCGTCAGGCCGGCCAGGATCCACGTTCGCCCCTGGCGGAATTCCGCCCAGGGGATGCGGCGCAGGAACCGTTCGAAGGCCCACGCTGCCAGCAGAATGAGCGGCAGGGCGATGTGGACCGTCAGCCAAGGCATGCGCTCGCCGGCGATCGAGTAGAGGAGGAGCGCCGTCAGAGACCAGTAGAGGAAGAAGATGGGATACAGGGATTGGATCGGCGAGTCGGCCGCCTCCGCCGACGGCGGAGCATCCGCGCCGCCGCGGCGCCCGAGCAAGTAGACGGCTCCGAGAATCGTCCCGATGGCCGGCAGGAACTCATAGATCGGGATTTGGACCAGCAGATAGTAGTAGAGCGGCTGGCTGCCGCGCTCGACGCCTTGCTGCACCAGCCAGTAGCCGAGCGAGCCGACCATGCCGGTGAAGAACCCGAAGGGATTGGAGAACAGGCTGGTGTACAGGGGGACGTAAATGGCGGCGAAGATACCCCCTACGACAAGCCAGCGCTTCCAGTCCCATGCCAGGCCGAGCCCGGCGGTGATGATCACCAGCAGCAGCACGACCATGGCCGTCTTCGACCACTGCGAGGGATCGCTGTAGGCGAGTGGATCCCATCCCAGGGCCTGCGCCGGGAACGCGCCGATCTGCGGAAGGAAGATGGTCAGCGAGACGAGGAACAGATCGAGGCTGGGGAAGTCGGTCCGCAGGCGTCGTCCGAAACCGAAGATCATCGCCAGGGCGGCCAGGACGACGCCGCCGATCGCCAGCAGGATTCCGAGAACGAAGACGGGCGAGACGCCGACCGTCGCCTGATCCCCGGCCTGGGTCCGCTCGAGCAGGAAGGAAACAAGGGCAGGGATCGCCCCCAGCAGCGTCGCTCCGACTCCGAAGATGAACAGCAGGAAATGTGTGCGGTTGTCCCACGACCGGCGCAGCAGGTCGAGCACCAGCGTGACGAACAGGAACCCCAACAACTGAATGGCGTAGATGAAGAAGGTTTCCTTGGTGGCGGAGTGGAGGGTGAGGGCGGCGGCCAAGATGTACAGGTAGCGCGCCTGGCGGCCCTCCAGGTAGCGGAAGACCGCGTAGAACATCACCAGGCCCTCGACGACGACGAACTCCTCGTTGCGCGCGTAACGGGCGTAGTAAAGGATGAAGGGCGAGGCGAAGAGCAGCGCCGCCAGCATCACCGCCCCGGGGCGGCCCAGCCAGCGTCGGAACGCCCAGGCCGCGATCAGGGCCAGAACGCCGGACAGGGCTGAGGCGTAGCGCGCCGAGGCGTCGTTGTCGCCGAACAGGAAGTACGAGAGGGCGAGCAGATGGAATTGCAGAGGGCCGTGAGACAGCGGGTCGTGGGTGTAGCCGCGCCCCTGCTCGTAGAGCCAGGAGAAGTAGACGTGGGTCGTCTCGTCGTGGCTCATCACCCGCGTGCCCAGGTCGGCGAAGCGGGTGACGGCGCCCAGGGCCACGATCACCGCCAGGGCGATGAGGCTGGCGTCCAGGCGCCACGAGCCGCGCAGCGCCCGGGTCAGCCAGCCGGTCGAGGATGCATCAGGTTCGATCGACAAGGAATCCTCCCGTCGAGCTGGTCACGTCCCGGCGGCAATTATAGTGGTCGGTGGCCAGTGGCCAGTGGTCCGAAAGACCACCCATGACTGACCACGGACCACCGGCCACTGGGCTTCAGACCGGCGGCCACGGGTATGGCCGCCCCGAGGTCGGTAAGGGAAACCTCCCCTCGGCCAGAAGCCTCTCGGTCCGGCTCCTCATCGCCCGCACTTCGTCCGGAGACAGCAGCTCGTCGAACTGGGGCCAGCGGTTTTCGGCCAGCCCGGCGGCGAAGGAGTCGATGTCATGTAGCAGATCCGGGGGGATCGCCTCGCCGGCGAAGTCCCACAGGACGGTGCGCAGCTTGTCCTCCTCGTGGAAACAGACCCCGTGATCGATGAGCCAGATATGACCGTCGGGGCCAAGCAGGATATGGCCCCCTTTGCGATCGGCGTTGTTGACCAGAGCGTCGAAGGCGACCACCGGTCGCAGCCGCTGGCGCTCGTCGTCGCTGAAAGTGAAGACGTGTCGTTCGGGATCGATGTCGAGGAAGAACTGGAGCGAACCAGGGCCGGCGGGGCCTTCCCGGCGAAGAACCGTCGGTGGAACCAGGTCCCATCCCAGCGCCGCCGAGGTCAGGTAGGCCGCCGCTTCGCGAGCGGCCAATGTCCCATCGGGGAAATCCCAGAGCGGCCGTTCGCCGCGCTGAGGTTTGTAGACGGCCTGGATCTCCCGGCCGTCGGCCGAGACCGTCGTCAGGAACGTGTAGTTCGATCCCCACATGAACTGACCCTCGAGGCGAATCTCGCCGCGGGTCAGCAGGTCGAGGATCGCTTCCGTGCTGGGAAGGGCGCTGCCGCTCATGAGGATCAGGGCACACAAGACGGACGACCTATGGCTGAGAGCCGACAGCTGACGGCTCTCAGCTACTTCTTGTGTCCGTTGCTCTTGGGGCAGAAATGGCCGGCCGGATCCATCGGTTCACCGCAGTTCCCGCAGATCGGTCGGCCGCGGCTGGCGACCTCCAGGCCCCACTGGCACATCGCCCGCAGCTGATCTCGCGTACACCACAGGCGCGCCACGGAAGCCTGCTCGGGGTCGGAGTCCTCCGCCAGCTGTTCGCGCGCCACGATCACGACTCGGTCGGTCGGTTGGTCATAGCCGAGGCCGATCTGGCCGACGCGGAAGGCCGGATCGACCGGCTGCTCGAGTTCCATCGTGCCGGGGTCGAAGGCGGGAGAGGCCTCGCTCAGGTCGGGGTATTGCCGCGACAGCTCGACCAGGAACTGCTCGAAGCCGACGGCCAAGGATTGCACCTGGATCTTCTCGACCACGAGGGTGACGAGCTGGTCCCCGGCGCGGGCCTGCAGATAGAAGACGCGTTGGCCCGGCGGACCGATGGCGCCGGTCGTGAGTCGGGTGACAGGATTGAGGTCGAATTCCTGGCCGGGCATTCGGAAGCGCGCTCGGGTCGAAGTATATCGCGCCTCGGCCGACAGCCACCAGCCGACAGCCACCAGCCATCAGCCGGCCAACAGCCGTCAGCCAGGATCCCTTGGGAAGGAACGAAGCCCCGGCCCAGGGAGGTGGGCCACCCTCCGCAGGGATTCCCTCTCGCGCCCGCGAGGCTGGGAGCTGGGAGCTGGCAGCTGGCGCTAGCTCTTAGCCGATGCGCGCGTATCGTTCAGCCGCACCAGCCGCGCCGAGCCGTCTCCGATCCACAGCACGCTGATCGAAGCCGGGTCGACGGTGAGCCGCTGGAACAGATCCAGGTGCAGGCCGATGTAGTGGGCAATGGCCAGGCGGATGGCGTCGGCATGAGTGACACAAGCCACCGCTGCCCGGGGCGCGCGATGCTCCGCCCGGATAGCCTCCAACTCGGCGATGATGCGCGCCTGGGCTCCGGCGAAGGACTCGCCACCGGGGAACCGCGCCAGCGACGGAGCGTGCTGGATCACCGTCCACAAGCTGCGATGGCGCAACGATCGAAGCGACTTGCCCTGCCACTCACCGGGGTTCACGTCGGCAAGAGCCTCGCGGGTTCGCACACGCAGACCGGCGGCACGGGCGATGGGTGCCGCCGTCTCCATCGTCCTCTCCAGCGGGCTGGCGTAGATCGCTTCCAGTTTGGCCGGCGCCAGCAGCCCGGCCAGGGCTTCCGCCTGCGCAAGACCGCGGGCGTTGAGGTGGAGGCCATGGGTCCAACCGGGCAGTCGGCGCCCGACCCAATCGTTCTCGCCGTGTCGGATGAGGAACAGGATGGTCATGGGTTGGATCCCGCCGCTCGCTGGATGTGCATGCGCTTGATACGCTCGATGGCGTTCTCGGAGAGGTCCGGCAGCTCCTGCCCGGCGTCGAGTCCGAGGGCTTCCCGCTGAGCCTGCCGCCAGCGGTCGAGACGCGCCCGCACCTGGGCCTCATAGCCTTCGCCCGAAGGCGCGTAGAAGTACGTGCCCAGCAAGGCCGCCGGCAGGTACTGCTGGCCGACGTGATGTTCGGGGAACTCGTGCGGGTACTGATAGCCCTCGCCGTGGCCCAGCGCCTCGGCGTCGCGGTTGGCGTCTTGCAGATGCGACGGGACATCCACCACGCCGCGCTCCTCGAGCCACTGGTAGGCCTTGAAGTAGGCGCCGGCGGAGTTCGACTTGGGCGCCGTGCTGAGGTAGAGCGTCGCCTCGACGATGGGATAGACGCCCTCGGGCAGGCCGACGTACTCGAACGCCTGGGCGGCGGCCGAGGCGACCACCAGTCCCAGCGGGTCGCCCAGGCCGATGTCCTCGCCGGCCAGGATGAGCAGGCGGCGCAGGATGAAGCGAGGGGATTCCCCCGCGTACAACATCTTGGCCAGCCAGTACAGGGCCGCGTCCGGATCCGATCCGCGCACCGACTTGATGAAGGCCGAGATGGTGTCGTAGTGGGCGTCGCCGTCCTTGTCGTACAGCACCGCTCGGCGCTGGATCGACTCCTGCGCCACCTGCAGCGTGAGGTGGACCGCTCCATCGCTTCCGGCCGGCGTCGATTCGACCGCCAGCTCGAGCGCGTTCAACGCGTTGCGGGCATCGCCACCGGCGACGCGCACCAAGTGGCCGAGGGCGTCCGAGTCGAGACGCACCTGGCGGCTGCCGAACCCGCGTTCGGCATCCGCCAGGGCGGCGGCGATGACGCGGCGGACCTCGTCGTCGGCCAGGGGGCGCAGTTGGAAGATGCGCGAGCGCGAGACCAGCGCGCCGATGACCTCGAAGTAGGGGTTCTCCGTCGTGGCACCGATGAGCGTGATCGTCCCGTCCTCGACGTGCGGCAGCAAGGCATCCTGCTGCGCCTTGTTCCAGCGGTGGACCTCGTCGACGAACAGGATTGTGCGCTGGTTCTGCATGCGCCGCCGTTCGCGCGCGGCTTCGATGACGCGGCGGAGCTCGGCGACGCCCGCCAGCACGGCCGAGATCGTCTCGAAGTGGGATTGCGTCGAGTTGGCGATGATGCGCGCCAGCGTCGTCTTGCCCGATCCAGGGGGGCCCCACAACAGGATCGATGAGAACAGTCGGTCGGCTTCGATCGCCCGCCGCAGCAAACGGCCGGTTCCGATGATGTCTTCCTGGCCGACGAACTCCTCGAGGCTGCGCGGGCGCATGCGCGCCGCCAGCGGCGCCTCGCGCGCCATCCGCTCTCGCAGGGCGTGATCGAACAGGTCCATCGGAGGCATTCTACCGCGCCGGCCAGCCTTCCCGCGAGCTACGAAGCCCGATGCACCAGATAGATCCCCGCCAGCACGACCGCGCCGCCGATCCACTGGACCGGCGCCAGATGCTCGCCGAGCAGCGGGATCGCCAGCAGGGCCGTCACCACAGGCTGGCCGACCATCGTCGGGGCCACCAGGGAGGCGCGCAGGTGGCCCAACGCGTACCCGACGGAGAGGTAGCCGGCGACCTGGGTGACCATGGCGAGCCCGAAGAACGCCAGCCAGGTCGACGTCGGATATCCGGTCAGCCGGAGCCCGGCGGCCAGGCTGAAGGCGAGCAGCAGGGCGCTGGAAACGACGCCGGCCGCGGAGACATAGGCCAGGGAGGCGAGGTGACGGCGACCTGCTTGAGTTAGAAGGTAGTAACCGGCGTAGAACAGGCTCGCGCCGATGGCCAACAAGTCGCCCAGGCCCAACGTGAAGTGATGGGAGAAGTCCGCCCCGAGCACGGCCATCGCCCCGGCCAAGGTAAGGATGAGCGCGATCCAGAAGCGCCCACCGAGGCGTTCTCCAAAGAGGAACCTGGCCGCCAGTGCCACCCACAGCGGCGCCGTATTGGCGAAGAGGGTCGCGTTGGCGGCCGAGGTCATGCCGACGGAGGTGTTCCACAGCCCGATGTCGACCGCCAGGAAGGCGCCCCCGAGCAGCGCCAGGCGCAGACCAAGGCGCGGCCACGAGGCCGGCGAGCCATGGCGCGTCAACGCCAGGGGAATGAGCACCAGGCTGGCAAAGCCCATGCGGTAGAAGCCGGTGACGGGGCCGGGCGCCCCTGCCCAGCGCACGAAGATGGCGGAGAACCCGAGCGCCACCGCTCCCACGCCGACGGCGAGATAGGGCAGCCAGGTGCGTTGCGGTGAAGAACTATCCGTCGATGTCAAAGTGGCCCTGGATTGATGGGGAATGGAGGACTCGTGTTCCGTGTCCTTTGCCTCGTCTGGTCCTCCCGGCAGGACACCGGGACGGTGTGAGCGGAGGCCGCTCCTCCCCCTGGATCGCGACGGAACGTACTGCGGCCGAAGTCGAAGGGCTCTTGCGCAAGGGCTCTTCTTCCTTGACGCCGAAGGCGTCAGGAGGCGCCGCTGGGCAAGCAAACGGAGGCAGAAGCGCCTCCGCGGGCATTCTAGCATGGAGGAAGGGGTCGCAGGGTCAGCGTGCTATAATCCCGCGACCTTCCTTGTGGATAGTGGGGAGGTCGCGGGATAATCCCGCGGCCTTCCTTATGGGGCTCCAAACGGAAGTCACGGGATGATGTCGCTGGCTTCCCCATCCTCGGCCCCACGGCGTGATCGAATGGACACGAGGAGTCAGTCCCTGAGCGTTCTTGCTACAGATACCAACCCGCAGGTTTCGACGGATCCGTCTTCGAGCGTTTCGACGCGCCGACGGACACACTCAGCGACGCTCCTGGTGCTTGCCTCAAGTTCTCCTCGGAGGCAGGACCTGATCCGCCTTTTCGGTGGAGAGGTGCGCCTCGCGCCGGTGGACATCGACGAGACGCCGCGCCCCGGCGAGTCGGGCGTGGCGCTGACGCAGCGCCTCGCCCGAGCCAAGGCCGAAGCCGCCGCTCGCTCGGCACCCGCGGGTTCGATCGTGGTGGCGGCCGATACCACCGTCGCCGACGGCGAGGCCCTGCTGGGGAAGCCCGCCGACGACGAAGACGCCCGGGCGATGTTGCGCCGGCTGCGCGGCCGGACTCACCAAGTGACCAGCAGCGTGGCGGTGGCGACGCCAGAAGGCTTGATGGCGATCGACACCTGCTCGACCGACGTCCCCATGCGCGCCTACCGCGACGACGAGATCGAGCGCTTCGTCGCATCGGGCGCGGCCGCCGACAAGGCCGGCGCCTACGCCATCCAGGACTCGGGCTTCGACCCGGTGGACGTGGAAACCCTGCACGGTTGCTTTGCCAACGTCATGGGTCTGCCGATGTGCCATCTGGTCCGAACGCTGCGTGGCGTGGGCGTCGAGCCGTCCCGTGATGTGCCGTCGGCCTGCTGCGCTCTGACCGGCTACGCCTGCCCGGTCTACCGAGAGATTCTCGAGGGCGTCGGGTGAAGCGCCTGCTGGCGCTGGCTGGGGCGGCAATGGCCCTGACGGCGTGCGGGCTGGGTGGCGGCGGCCGCGGCACGGCGGTTCTTCCGACACCGGCCATCACGACCATCCCCGCTCCCGATCCGGAGATCACCGCCGGCCAGTTCCTGGACCTGTGGAAGGCGCAGGACTACGAGGGCATGTATGCCCTGCTCAGCCCTCTGACCCAGGATGGGATCACCCAAGAGGAGTTCACCACCCGCTACCAGGATGTCTGGCGGGCGGCGGCCGTCTCCACTCTGGACGTCGACATCGTGTCGTCGCTGATCAATCCGCAAGCAGCTCAGGTCCGCTACCGCGTCACGCTTCACAGCGCTGTTTTCGGCGACATCGTGCGCGAGACGTACATGGACCTGACCCGGACGGCAGACGGTTGGGCCGTCGCCTGGAGCGACGGCGCCATCCTACCGGAGCTGGCCGGGGGCAACCTGCTGGCGCCAGACTACGTCACGCCGACGCGCGCCAACATCTACGATCGCAACGGATTGGCGCTGGCGACTCAGGCCGACGCGGTGGCGCTGCATCTCGATACCGCATTGATCGGGGACGAAGACGCCGAGAGCGCCATGCTGCGCATCCTTGGCCGGCTGCTCGACCGGCGGCCGGAGTCCATCAAGGCCCTTTACGAGAACTACCCCGAAGGTTCCTACTACATTCCTCTCGGCGAGGTGTCGCTCGAGGATTTCCAGGCCGTGGAAGCCAGCCTGGCTGCTGTGGGGGGCGTCTTGTGGGACGAGTACTCGACCCGCTTCTACGTCGACGGCGGATTGGCGCCTCAGTCGGTCGGCTACGTGTCGCAGATTCAGTCCGAGGAAATCACCGATTACCAGGCGCGCGGCTACAAGGGTGACGAGATGGTCGGTCGGACCGGCCTGGAAGCGGTCTATGAAGATCAGCTGCGTGGCAGGCCCGGCGGGACGCTGCTGGTGACCGATGCCAACGGCGCGCCCATCGGCAGCCTGGCTCAGGTCGATCCGGTGCTGCCACAGGCCGTTTACACCACCCTCGATCGCGACCTGCAGCGTCAGGCGCAGAACGCCATCGCTTCCTTCAATGGAGCGATCGTCGTGCTCGAGCGCGACACGGGCCGCGTCCTGGCCATGGTTTCGTCGCCGGGTTTCGACCCCAACGCCTACGACACGCGCAACCCCAACTGGACCTACTCGCTGCAGGACATTCTCGATGACCCCAACAACCCTCAGCTCAACCGCGCCACCAGCTCCGGTTACCCGCTGGGCTCGATCTTCAAATTGATCACCATGTCGGCCGCGCTCGAGACCGGCGTCTACACGCCCGACACCGAGTACAACTGCACCGCCGAGTTCACCGAGCTGCCGGGCCAGGTCTTCTATGACTGGACCGTCGAGGCCGAGCTCCCGCCGACCGGACCGGTCACGCTGGTCCAGGGCTTGGCGCGCTCCTGTAATCCCTACTTCTGGCACATCGGGGTCGACCTGTTCAACCTCGGCCTGACGACGGCGCTGCCGGACATGGCCAAGGCCTTCGGCCTCGGTCAGAGGACCGGCATCGAGATCGACGAGATCCCCGGACTGGTCCCGGATCCGGAATGGAAGAAGCAGAACGTCGGCGTGGATTGGGCCGTGGGCGATTCGCAGCAGCTGGCCATCGGCCAGGCCTCGCTGCAGGTCACGCCGCTGCAGGTGGCGCGCTTCGTCGCCGCCATCGGCAACGGCGGGACGCTCTACCGGCCCCAGTTGGTCGAGAGCATCCAGAACGCCGAAGGCGTCGTCAGCCATCAGTTCTCACCCGATCCGGTCGCCACGCTGCCGGTGAAACCCGAGACCCTGGAAGCGGTGCGAGAAGGAATGCGCCAGGTCATCACCTGGCCGCGCGGCACAGCCTATCGCCGCTTCCTCAACTTCCCCATCGCCGTCGCCGGGAAGACCGGCACCGCCGACAGCGGCGGCGCCGAACCCCACGCCTGGTTCGCCGGGTTCACCTTCGAGGGCCGCGAGGACAAGCCGGACATCGCCGTCGTCGTCCTGGCCGAGTATCAGGGTCAGGGATCGGATTGGGCGGCGCCGATCTTCCGGCGCGTGCTCGAGGGCTACTTCTTCGGCCAGCCCTTCATGCCGTACCCGTGGGAGTCGCAGATCGGCGCCACGCGCGAGCCGACCGAGACTCCGGGGCCGGAGACGGAAACCCCCACTCCCTGACGTGGCCGATGACCTGCTGCCCGGCCTGATCGTCCGTGCCCAGTCCGGATTCTTCGAAGTAGCGACGCCGCGCGGCCTGATCACGGCCGAGGTGCGCGGGCGCCTGAAACGACCCAAGCGCGACAGCGACTTGATGGCCTTGGGCGATCGCGTCCAGCTGCGCCCCACCGACCCCGGCCGCGGCTTGATCGAGTCGATCGAGCCGCGCGTGCGGGTGCTCTCGCGCCGCGATCCGGGATCGCCGCGCGAGCAAGTCCTGATCGCCAACCCGGACCAAGCGGTGTTCATCCTGTCGGCAGCCGAGCCGGCGCCTTTGCCGCGCAACCGCCGGCTGCTCGATCGCATGCTGGTGGTGGCGGAACGCGAGCGTCTGCCGGCAGCCGTCGTCGTCAATAAGATCGACCTGACGGGCCGGGCGGCCGCGGCTGAACCGTTCCTGGTCTACCCCGAGCTCGGCTACCCCGTCCTGCTGGCCTCGGCCAAGACGGGCGAAGGGATCGAGGAGGTGCGCGATCTCCTCGCCGGGCGAATCTCCGTGCTGGCCGGGCCGTCGGGAGTGGGGAAGTCGAGCCTGCTCAACGCCCTTCAGCCGGGCCTCGGGCTCCAGACCGGCGCTTTCAGCCAGTCGACCGGCAAGGGAACCCACACGACGGTCTTCCCGGCGCTCCTGCCCCTCGACGGCGGAGGTTACGTTGCCGATACGCCGGGCTTGAAGGCCTTTCAACTGTGGGACATCGAACCGGATGAGTTGGACGCCTACTTCCGAGAGCTGGCGCCCCTGGTCGCCGGCTGTGCCTTCAGCGACTGCACGCACCTGCACGAACCCGGCTGCGCCGTGCGCGCCGCCGTCGCCGACGGTCGCGTCAGCGACTCCCGCTACGACTCGTATCGGAGGATGAGGAAGGGAGAGAAGTAGGGGGCCCTCACCCCAACCCCTCTCCCGCGGAGCGGGAGAGGGGCCTCCATGTGCGCCTGCGATGTAGGAACCTCTCTCCCGCAGCGCGGGAACGGGGCCCGCTGTGCCGGAAGCGATGTATGACCCCCTCTTCCGCGACGCCGGAAAAGGAACTCGTTGTGTGGCATGCGATGTAGGAACCTCCCTCCCGCCGCGCGGGGAAAGGGCCTTTAGGGCTGCATCCGATGTAGGGGCCCTACTTCCGCGACGCGGGAAAGGGAACTCGTTGTGCGCCATGCAATGTAGCAACCCCTCTCCCGCTACGCGGGAGAGGGGCACGGGGTGAAGGTCGGCACTATAATCCTCGGCGGATCGCGATGAAGCGGATCGCCGCGTTACTCCTCGCGTGTAGCCTGTTCCTCCCCGCGCCGGCCGGCGCGCAATCCGACGCCGATCGCTACTACTCAGAGACCGGCCACACCCTCGACGGTCGCTTTACCACCTTCTTCGATTCCCATGGGGGTCTCGAGGTCCTCGGCTATCCCATCACCGACGCCTTCATCGACCCGCAAAGCGGCTGGATGATCCAGTACACCGAGAACGCCCGGCTCGAGCTGGCTCCTCAGGCAGGCAGCTCGGTCGGCGCGCGGCTCGGGGCGCTGGGGGAGGCGCTGGGCGGCTGGGACCCGCCGCTGACGGCCGAGCAGGTCCCGCCGTCGGCCGACGCCACCTGCCGCTACTTCCCCGAATCCGGCCACGCCGTGTGTCATGCTTTTCTGACGTTCTTCGATCGCATGGGCGGGTCGGCGCTGTTCGGCTTTCCTATCTCGGAGTTCAAGCTCGAGGGGGACCGCATCGTCCAGTACTTCCAGGCCTTCCGGCTGGACTGGTATCCCGAAGATCCGTCCGGCCGCACGGTGCACGTGGCCGCCCTCGGCCGCCAGCACTTCGACGCGCAGGGCTACGACCCGCGGCTGCTGCGCCCCGTCCTGCCGCACGACATGGTCCAGTACCAGGTCCTCGAATTGCGCCCGCGTGCCTCCGTCGCTCTGCCGCTGGCCCCGGCCGAGGGGGAGCAGATCGTGTCGGTGGCGGTGCGCGATCAGAACTGGAACCCGGTGGCCCGGGCTTCCATCCTGCTGACCGTCCATTTGGCCGACGAAGATCGGCTGCTCCTGATGCCGCTGACCGACGAGCGTGGGATCAGCCAGATCGCCGTCACCTACGCCGGTCAACCTCGTGGCACGACGGTCGAGATCGAGGCCCTGGTGGTTCTCGGCAGCCTACAGGCCGAGACGCGCGATTCGTTTCGGATTTGGTGGTAGACCCGCCACCAGCGGTTTCCAGTTCCCAGTTTCCAGTCACCAGTCAAGACCAAAGCGGCCTCCACGCACAACGCGGCGCGCTCGGCGATCCCTTCGTTTGACTGGTAACTGGCGACTGGGAACCGGAAACCCGCAGGCTAGCGCCTGCGGCTACGAGCCTCTACATCGGCCGCAGCACCCGATCTTCGCGCAACCGCTTGAACCACAGCGACGCGCCGCGCGGCATCGACTCGACCGCCGCTTCCTGCCAGGCGCGAACTCCCAACCCCTGGATCGTCTGCGGCTTGTAGCCCACCGAGCGCCACGCGCCGGCATGCTGCGCCAGGTACGGCGGCAGGAAGAGCAGCGAGGCTTCGCTCTGAAGTTCGGCCGAGGCCGTTTCGACGGCTTCCATCAAGGCCGGGATGGCCTGGTCGAGCGGCAGCCCGGGCTCGAAGTAGAGCTCATCGATGCGCGTCACCAGGTTCTCGACCTGCCAGCCGGCGATACCGGCCAGCTTGCCGCCGCGCTCGATCATCAGATAGGCCTTCTCGCCGAAGGTCGCCATCACGTCCTGTCGCGACATGCGCTTCTTGCCATGGCTGACGTGCGTGATGAAGCGGGCGATCTCGTCGGCGTCCTGCGGCCGGCCGCGCCGGACGAGGATTTGGCCGGGGCGAGTCGGCGGCGGCGCTTCGAGCAAGGGCTCGGCGGCACGCGGGATCTTGCCCCAGGCGACTTGCACCTGGTTCCAGGTGTCCTCGAACGAGCCCTCGTTGCGGATGACGACCTTGGCCGCACGCAGCTTGATGGCCTGGGGCGCCTGCGCCGCGATGCGCTGACGGGAGGCAGCCTCCGGCATGTTGCGCTTGTGCATCAGCCGCGCCACCTGCAATTCCTCGGGCGCGTCCACGACCCATACCGAGTCGCAGCCGGAGATCAGGTCGGATTCGAGCAGCTTGATGGCTTCGATGACCACGACGCTCTGCTTGGCGCGCCGGATGAGCAGATCGACGGCGTGCGCCACGAGCGGATGGACGATGGTTTCCAGGCGTCCCAGGGCTTCAGGGTCGGAGAAGGCAATCTTGGCGATGCGCGCCCGGTCGATCTGGCCCTCCTGGTCGAGGATCCAGTCGCCGAAGGCTTTCAACACGAGCTCGTGACCGGGGGCGCCTTTGGCCATGGCGCGGTGCGCCAACGCATCGGCGTCGATACCGTAGGCGCCGAGGTGCTCGAGCATCTTGCGGACGACGCTCTTGCCCGTGGCGATGTTTCCGGTGAGGCCGATGACGTACTTGCCGGGCCAGCGACTCACATCCGCCCTCCGCGCGTGCCTCGGATCATTCTAGTCCCCCATCCACCCGTTGTCAAAAGCCATGGCCCTGCCGGGGATCGCGCTTCGCATCCCGAAGGGGACTTGAAGCTTGTGTCGCGCTCCAAGGGGCGTTGGGCGAGTGCGACTCCTCGACGCCGACCCGCACCCCGTCGATCCTTGACGGCGGACGATCAGAAACCGAAAGCTGACAAGTGACAACTGACAACGGATGACTGACGACTGATTTCACGGTGTCGGTTGCGCGAAGTACAGCTGGTCGCCGGCGGCCAGGTAGAGATCGTGCGGGCGGCCCACCGTCAGATCGCTGACGGTGTCTCCCAGCGCCGGCGTCGGCACGAACAGCTGCTGGTAAACCAGCCGCATCGACAACTGGAACACGTTGCCCGTCGGGCCGTCGAGAACGAACAAGGACGGTTCAGGGGGAGGCGAGTAGACCAGCTCCACCGGCAAGACCGTGCCTCCGCCGGGGATCGCCGTTCCGGCCGGGAAGAGCGTCAGCCCCGTCTCACATTCCACCCGGACGCGCGGCGAACCGTCGGGTGCCTTGTCCTGCGTACGGCGGCATCGGTCGAGGTGGCCGTCGTTGAACAGGATGAACAACTCGTCCTGCGTGACGGCCATGTCGACGGCGTTGGTCAGGTTCTGTACCTCCTCGGCGAAGTAGATCGCCGGCGTTCCGGCGAAGAGGCCGTCGACGGCGGCGTAGATCCATACGGCGTTGGCCTTCGGGTCGAGAACGTACAGGTTTTCACCCTGCAGATCGACCGCCTGGATGCGTCCCCATCCCGTCGGTGGTGGCGTCAGCTGGCCGGAAGCGGGCGTCTTGCCCGGGGCGCAATACACCAGCGTGCCGTCCTGGTCGACCGCCACCACGCCTTCGGCGCCAAGGGCGCCGGGTTCGGGTTGGATCAGCAGATCGACGATCGGATCGAGGTCGGCCGAAGTTCCCAGCGCTTCGAGGCAGCCGAACTCGCGATCGATCTCGAAGCCGCGGCCGGTGAACCAGGCGTGCAGGATCTTGTCGCGGGCCGAGTCGAGCATGTACAGATCGGTCGGCGTGGCAGCCGCGGCCGTCACCCGAGCTCCCGGCCCGACCCCGCCGCTGATCGCCGGTAGGAACTCGATGCGCCGGACGTGGTCCAACTCGTCCAGGACGGTATCGATCTGTTGGCTCAACGCCTGGGAATCGGCGGAGTTGCCGTAGCGTTCCGCTTGCTCGAGCCAGTGCCGGGCCACCTGCCAATCGGCCCGGGCTTCCTCCGGCGACGGTTTGAGCTGCGCCGAGACAACGGCAGCCTGGGCTTGGAGCAGGAATTGGTTGAACTGCTCGGAGCGCCCGCGTCGGAAGTACAGGACGCTGACAATGGCGACGATCACGAGCGGCACAGCGATGGCCGTGCCGGCGAGCAGCATCGGCGAGTACGACCCGGGGGACGACGACTCGGTCCAACCGGGGAGCATGCCCGCCAGCCAGTTGCCCAATGCGGCAAAAGGACGAAGGAGGGGGCGCGTCAGCTGAGACAGGGCGCGCGACGTCGCCGTCGGGATCGAGCGCAGCGATCGCCTCGACGCGGAGGCTTCCCCAGCCGCGCTCGGCCGAGCCGCGGGGCGAGCCGGACGAGCGGCCGGGCGAGGCGCGGCGGCCTGGACAACGTGAGCCGGGGGCGCCGAGGAAGCTTCCAGCAGCCGGGCCAGCAACCCGGTCAGATCCTGGCCGGCCGCCGCGACCAATCGCTCGACGGCCTGCGACGTTTCCAGGTCGGCCAGGCCCGAGAGGGTCGGATCCGACCACACGGGAGGCGCCCAGGTCGTCATCAAGATCAGGTCGCGCGGACGCCCTTCGACGTGGAAGAATCGAACGAAGGGAGAGACCGTCAGGCCGAGGGGCCGCGTCGTGGCTTCGTCGGACGACCAGCGTGTCACCTGGCCCGGGCGTATCAGGACGGCCTGACCCGGTCCGCACTGGGCGAGGTACAGGTCGCCCTCGCGCAGGACCGCCGCCAGGAATCGTCCTTCGAACTGCATCGACTCGGCTTGCCCCTGGTTGGCCGACAACAGGTGATCGTTGACGGCGGAGGCCGCCTCGCGCAGCGC
>DATIFK010000175.1:0-51723 GCA_035455265.1 Anaerolineales bacterium | reverse complement strand
CGTTTCGGTTTCACCCTGGTCGGCGCAATCGTCCCCTCGGCCAGCAGCTCGGCGGATGTCTCGGCCCGGGAGTTCGCCGCGCTCGAAGAGGCGGTGCGGCGAGAAGGCGTGCGCGCGGTGTTTAACGCCGCCGAGGTGAATCCGGATCTGGGTCGGCGCCTGGCGGACGACACGGGTGCAAGGTTCGTCCCCCTCTATCTCGAGTCGTTGACGGGTCCCGACGGCCCCGCGCCGACCTATGTGGACCTGATGGAATACGACGTCAAGGCCATCGTTCAGGGACTCTCTCCCTGACAACGAGTGGCCACGTGCCGAGTGGCCAGCGGCCAGAAGGGGAGCATCTGGCCACGGACCACGGACCACCGACCACCGACCGCTCGTAGAGTAGAATGACTCATCCTGGGAAGACGTCCTCATGACCGCGCCAGCGACACCCCACAGCGCCATTCGTCCCGCGGACCACGACCGCGCCGCGCCGTCGATCCGGGTCGAGGGTCTCTCGGTCCACTTCAACGGCACACAGGCACTCGAAGGCGTCTCGTTTGTGGTCCCGGGGGGACAGCGGGCGGCCGTGGTGGGACCGAACGGCGCCGGCAAGACGACGCTGTTCAAGGTGCTGGCGGGAATCGTGCGGCCGTCCTCGGGGACGGTGCGGATCTTCGGCCACGCCCCGGGCGGCGACACCTGCATCGCCTACGTCCCGCAGCGCAGTCAGCTGGACTGGAGCTTCCCCGTCACGGCGGCCGAGGTCGTCTTGATGGGCCGCATTCGGGAAATCGGCCTGCTGCGCTGGCCGCGCGGCGACGATTGGCGGGTCGCCCTCGACGCCCTGGAACGAGTCGGGCTGGCCGACATGGCGCGGCGGCGACTCGGCGAGCTGTCCGGCGGTCAACAGCAGCGAGTCTTCCTGGCGCAGGCCCTGGCGCAGGAGGCTGAGCTCGTCCTGCTCGATGAGCCATTCACCGGCCTGGACTTCCCCAGCCTGGACACACTGCTTCGGATACTGGATGAGCTGCTCGCCGCCGGCGTAACCGAGATCATCTCCACCCACGACCTGAATCTGGCGGCGGAGCATTTCGCCCAGGTGCTGCTGGTCAACCGGCGTCTGATCGCGGCCGGGTCCCCGCAGCAGGTCCTCACCCAGGCCAACCTGGTCACGGCCTACGGCGGCCACGTCCACCGCCTCCCAGAAGACGGGGGCGTCCTCATTGTGACCGACACCTGCTGCGAAGGCGACGAAACCCCGCCATGAGTCCCTGGCTCGCCTGGCTGGCGGAGCCGCTGTCCTATCCCTTCATGGTGCGCGGCCTGGCGGCGGCGCTGACGGTCGGCATTGTCTGCCCGGTGCTCGGCACCTATGTCGTCCTGCGTGGGATGGCTTTCTTTGGCGACGCCCTGGCGCACATCATTCTGCCGGGTGTGGTCGGCGCCTATCTGCTGGGGCTGCCGCTGGTGAGCGGTGCGTTGGTCGTCGGCGTGCTGGCGGCCCTGGGGGTCGGGGCCATCAGTCGGCGAACCGACATCAAGGAAGACACCGCTATCGGCGTGATCTTCGCCGGAGCCTTCGCCCTGGGCATTGCGCTGCTGAGCGCCCAACGGTCTTACGCCGTCGACCTTTCGCACATCTTGTTCGGCAATCTACTCGGCGTATCCCCGGGCGACCTGTGGCTGACCATCGGCCTGGGCGCCGCCGTCCTGGTCACGATCTTCGCCTTCTATAAGGAGTTCCTGGTCCTTTCGTTCGATCCGGTACTGGCCTTCACGCTGCGCCTCCCGGTGGGCCTGCTGCAGAATCTCCTGCTGGTCTTGATCGCCGTCGTCATCGTCGTTTCGATCCAATCGGTCGGGGTGGCCCTGGTGCTGGCGATGTTGATCACGCCGTCGGCGGCGGCCTACCTGTTGGCGCGCCGGCTGCCGTGGATGATGGCGGTCGCGGCGGCCATCGGCGCCGTCTCGGCCCTCGTCGGTTTGTACGCTTCCTACTACCTCAACATCGCCTCTGGCCCGGCGATCGTTCTTGCCGAGACGGCGATCTTCCTGGGTGTCTTCCTCTTCCGACGTCGACGCTCCGCCTGACAGTGGTCACACCGTCCCGGTGTCCTCCCGTAAGGACATCGGGACGATGTGCCGGGAGTGGTGAGTGGCCGGTGGCCAGCGGGGCGAACGGCCTTCGGCCCCGCCATGACGTCCGTTGTTGACCACTCACCACCAGCCACCGACCACTGGCCGCCTCGCCGCGGCGAGGCGCTTGCAGCTTGATAGGCCGGTGATACACTCGCCGACATGGCGCCCACGGACAGCCCGCCCGGCCCCTCGGCCGCCGACGCCGAGACGATCCGTCAGGTCAGCACGCTCATCCGCGCCGGCCGTATCGAAGACGCCCGCCCGCTCCTGGCTCGCCTGCTCCAGCGCAACCCTCAATCGGAGGAAGGCTGGCTGCTTTTGAGTATGACGGTCAAGGACCGGCAGAAGCAGATCGACTGCTTGAATCAGGTCCTTCGCATCAACCCCGATCACCAACTGGCCAAGTCGCGCATCGCCAAGCTGTCCCGCCCTCCAACCGAAGCGCCGACGACCGGGGCGGTCCCGCCTCTGCTAACGACCGCCACCACAACTCCGCCGCCCGCGTCCGTCGCTCCGCCCTTTCTCGCCGGGCAGCCGCCGGCCGCGCCTTCGTCGGAGAAGCAGGGCTGGCGCCCCTACGATGCACCCCTTCCGGAGGAACCGCAGCCGGTTCCAGCCCAGCCCGCCCGGCGTGCGCCGCCACAACGCGGGCGAGGCTGCGTGGTGGTGATGCTCAGCCTGATGGGGCTGGGGGTTCTGGCAGGTCTGGGCTACGTCATCTTCCAGAGCTTGACGGCGGAGACGCCGCGGGCGGCCAATCCGACAGAACTGGCCGGGCTGCTCAACACGCTGCCGCCCACCTGGACGCCGACGATCACCCCGACGATCACCGAGACGCCGACGCCGCGGCCGACCGCCACCATCACCCTGACGCCGTCACCCATCCCGCCGGACGCCACCACCGTCGCCGACATGGAAATCATCCAGCGCGAGGTGGCCGACGTGCGCGGTCTCGATATTCGCGATCCCGCCGTGCCGCGCTACGTCGTCTCCAAGGCGCGCGTGCGCCCGATCCTGGAAGCCTCGTTCCTGGCCGGCGGCGGCACGCCGGAAGAGGTGGCCGATCAGGTCACGGTGCTGAGCTCTCTCGGCCTGCTCAAGCCGACCTACGATCTGTATACCAACGCGCTGAACGGCCTGACCGACAGCATCGGCGGGTTCTACTTCCCCTGGAATCATGAGGTCTACGTCATCGGGACCCGATTCGGCGGCGTCGAGCGCTGGGTCTTCTCCCACGAATTCGACCATGCCCTCGTCGACCAGCACTACAACATCGATGCCATGGGGGTCTACCCCCTGTGCCAGGGAGACCAGCAACGCTGCCAGGCGATCCGGGCCTTGGTCGAGGGCGACGCCACGCTGGCCATGAACCAATGGTTCCAACAGTACGTGCGGCCGCAGGATGTTCAAGACATCCTCAACTACAAACCGCCGCCGGTGACCTTGCCCGAACAGTTCCCGCCTCCCTACCTCTACCTGGATTCGGCCTTTCCCTACACCTATGGATTGGAGTTTGTCACTCAACTCTACAACCGGGGGCGCTGGGCGCGGGTCAATCAGGCTTACGAGAATCTGCCTCTCAGCACAGAACAGATCATGCATCCGGAGAAGTATCTGGCGAACGAGCGCCCGGTTGAGGTAGCCGAGGTGCCGGTGGCGCAGGTGCTGACCGATCCTGCCTGGCATGTCGTCGAGTCCAACACCCTCGGCGAGTGGTTGACCTACCTGATCCTCGGCTACGGCGCGGATGTGGACGCGCAGCTCAACGATGAGACGGCGCGCATCGCCGCCACCGGCTGGGGCGGAGACCGTTACCAGGTCTATACCAATTCCGAAAACGACGAGTCCGTCTTGGTCGTTCACTGGGTGTGGGACTCGGCGATCGACGCCAGCACGTTCGATCGGGCGATGCAGGAGTACATGGACAAGCGCTACAGCGGCGGCGTGATCGACAGCCCGCGTGGCCACTGCTGGGAAGCCAACGCCCAGGTGAGCTGCGTCTACTTGAACGCCCGCGACACCGTCTGGCTCGAAGCCCCGACGGTGCAGCTCGTCGATCAGCTGCGAGCCCTCTTCCCGGCCTTCCGTTGACCCGGGCCCGGCGCGACGAGGTTGGCGTGCCTCCGCCCCGGAACTGGCCCCCGCTCACTCCGCTGGACTGGATTTGGATCAGCAGCCGTTGGCTGTGGCTGGCCGCCTTGCCCCTCGTGGCCGGGCTGCGCGGACGGCTGACGATCCCGCTCGTCTTTCTCGACCTGGCGTGGCTAGGGTTCGCGCTGGCGATGAGCCTGGCGCGCATGTCCGGCCAGCTGACACGGCGGGGAGTGTACCTGGCGGCCAGCGTGGATATCGCCTTCGCCGCGGCGGCCATCGTCATCACGGGGTCCCTCGAAAGCCCGCTTTGGTGGACGCTGCTGGTGTCGGTGATGGGAGCGGCGCTGATGGAGGGCTGGCGCGCCGCCTGGTGGGTGGCGGCTGGCGGCGGGGGTGCGGCCGTCGCCTCGCTCCTGTTGCAGCGCGGGCCGGGCACACTCCCGGGGGCGATCGCTCTGGCCCTGGCCAGCGGCGCAGCGGGAGTGGCCATTGGATGGTTGGCCAGCCGGGTGCGCGCCTTGGCGCTCGCCGTCGGCCAGGAACAGGGTGTGGCCCTGCGTGAGGTGCACCGCCACACGCGCGACCAGGTCGCCCGCTACTTCGATCTGGCCTCGCAGATGAGCGCCTCCCTCGACCACGAGCGTGTCCTCGATCTGGCTCTGGAACTGGCAGCCGAATCCCTCGCCGACGATCCCTCGGCCACGGCCGATCTCGTCGGACTGCTGCTGCTGCAGGCCGGGGAACGCCTGCGCATCGTGTCCGGCCGCCGCCTCCCGGCCGGCGATTGGCGCCTGGACTTCAGCGTCGACCGCGGCCTGATCGGGAGGGCCTTCGAGCAAGGGCGGCCTTTGTTGGGCCGCACATCGCGCGACGACTCCGAGTTGCGCCGGGTGACCGCGCTGGCGGGCTGCCGCGCTCTCGTCGCCGTGCCCCTGGGCGGCGGAACAGCGGCCGTCGGCATGCTGGTCTTCGGGCACCCGCAGGCGAACTACTTCACCGAGGAACGCCTGGACCTGCTCGAGGCGATGGGGCGCCAGATCGTCATCGCCATGCAAAACGCCCGCCGCTTCCAGGATCTCGGGCGGGAGCGCGACCGAATCACCGAGCTGCAGGAGGAGGCCCGCCGCCGCTTGGCGCGCGACCTCCATGACGGACCCACGCAGACGATGGCCACCATCGCCATGCGGGCCAGTTTCACGCGGCGCCTCCTGGGGCGGGATCCCAAGGCGGCGGCGGAGGAGCTCCGTCGGGTCGAGGATCTGGCGCGCATGACCACACGCGAGGTGCGCCACATGTTGTTCACCCTGCGTCCGCTGTTGCTGGAATCACAGGGCCTGGTGACGGCGCTCCAGCAGCTGGCCGTCAAGACGGGCGAGTTGAGCGGGGCGGATGTGCTTCTAGAGGCCGAGCCCGAGGTCGCGGACGGCCTGCCGCCCGGCACACAGAACGTCGTCTTCTACATTGCCGAGGAAGCGGTCAACAACGCCCGCAAACACGCCGAAGCCGAGCACATCTGGGTGCGGCTGCGGCGCGAGGGGGAGGACCTCATCCTGACGGTGGACGACGACGGCGTCGGCTTCAACGTCGGAGCGGTGGATGCCGGCTACGACCAGCGAGGCAGCCTGGGCATGGTGACGATGCGCGAGCGCACCGAGCTGGTCGGAGGCAGTCTGCGCATCGACTCGGTCGAGGGTGAAGGGACGCACGTCCGCCTGACCGTGCCTCTCCGGACAGCGGAAGAGTAGCGCATGCCTCCCGATCGAGGGCGGGCCGGGCGCCGCCAGGTTGCCTGAGGCCGAACGCCGGTGCCCAGCCGCGATCGTCTGGTGCGTCTCGCAGTCCTTCTGTCTCTGGCAGCGAGCCTTGCCTGGTTGACGGTCGAAGAGAAGAGCCGGCTGGGCGCTTTGCTCTTCTCCTTGCCATGGGCCGGCCTCATCGCCGCTCGCCTCCGGCTGCCCATCCGCGGCCAGGCTTTCGAGATGTTGTCGCGGGGAGCTCTGGCCGGCGCCCTGGCGGGACCGCTGGCGGGCCTTTTGATGCTTCTCAAGATCAGCCTGCACTCCCACGTCCAACCGGACTACGAGCTCGGTGATGTCCTCGCGGTGCTATCGTGGACTCCCGTCGGCGCGATCCTCGGCGCCGTTTTCGGCGCCGGGCTGGCGTTGGTGCGCCAAGGATACCGGTCCTAGGATTCGTTTGCAGCCCTCATCACCGTCACGTACAATGGCATGGTGAATGGGAATGCGCCGGACGCTCTGTACCTGTGTGCCCGCTGCCTGCTGCCGGGTGACGCGCCCGGCCCGTGCCCGCGCTGCGGTCGCGAACGATTGACCTGCCGACCGGGCGACCCAGACGATCCATGCCGGCGGCCCGTGATCGACGCCGCCGGGAAGGTGCGGACGCGGGCGCCCTTGTGGTGGCTGAAGGAATCGGTCGCGCCCCTTATCGGCCGCTTGCTCCTGCCCACCCGGCAGGAAGGGGCCTGACGGAACGGTACGCCTCATGGCGAACGAGCGACTGGTAATCATCGGATCGGGGCCGGCGGGCCTGACGGCCGCCTTGTACGCAGCGCGTGCCAACCTCGAGCCGGTGGTGATTTCGGGCAACCAACTCGGCGGCCAGGTTTCGATCACGTACGAAGTCGAGAACTACCCGGGCTTCCCGCAGGGCACCACCGGCCCGGAGCTGGTGGACCTGATGCAAAAGCAAGCCGAGCGCTTTGGAGCGCGTGTCGTCGTCGACGAAGTGACCGAGGTCGACTTCCGGCGCGGATCGCCCTTCACCGTCAAGACCTACAGCGAGACCTACGAGGCGCAGGCGGTCGTCGTCTGCACCGGGGCCTCGCCGAAGCGCCTGGGAGTGCCGGGCGAGGACCTGCTGATCGGCAAGGGGGTCTCCTTCTGCGCCACGTGTGACGGCTTCTTCTTCCGCGGCAAGGACGTGGTGGTCGTCGGCGGTGGGGACAGCGCCCTCGAGGAAGGCCTGTTCCTGACGCGCTTCGCCGATCGGGTGCGCGTGCTCCACCGCCGCGATACGCTGCGGGCGGGTGAGACACTCAAGCGGCGGGCCTCCGCCAACCCCAAGATGCAGTTCGTGTGGGACACCGTGGTGGAGGAGATCCTCGGCAACGGCAAGGTCGAAGGGGTGGCCGTGCGCAACCTCAAGACCAACGCCGCCGAACGCTGGCCGACCGATGGGGTCTTCATCTACATCGGTCATTTCCCCAATACCGATCTCTTCCAAGGCCAACTGGAGATGGACGAGCGCGGCTATCTGGTGACGCGCCAGCATCAGATGACGAGCGTCGACGGTGTGTTTGCCGCCGGCGAAGTGCAGGATCCGGTCTACCGGCAGGTGGCGACCTCCGTCGGGCAGGGGGCCGCGGCGGGGATGATGGTGGAGCGCTGGCTGGCGGAGCGGAGCTAAGCTTGCCGACGGCGGCCGGGATGGCCTATGAGGAGCATGGCGGCGGGATCAAGTCACCGCCGCTTGTGTTCCTCCACGGTGCCGGAGGCAGCCGGCTGCATTGGCCTCCGACCATGCGGCGCCTGGCGGGGAGCCGCTGCCTGGCCGTCGATCTGCCTGGGCACGGCGAGTCCCCCGGTGAGGGTGAAGACTCCGTCGCCGCCTACGCCGCTCGCCTCGACGACTGGCGGCGGGCGTTGGGTGTGGAACGTGCCTGGCTGGTCGGTCATTCGATGGGGAGTGCCATCGCCCTGACGGCCGGCCTGGACAGTCCGGCGTGGGTCAGCGGACTGGCATTGTTGGGGGCCGCGGCTCGGATGCCCGTCAACCCCAGCCTGCTGGAAGGGACGGGGGACCCGGCCCGCTTCGGCGACACGGTCGAGCTGATCCTGCGCTGGTCTTTCGCTGCGGGGGCAACCCCTCGGCTGGTTGAACTGGCTCGAAGGCGCATGCACGAGGCCGGCCCGACGGTCTTGCATCGCGACTTCTTGGCTTGCTCCGTGTTCGATGTCCAATCCCGACTTGCCGGCCTTCGTCTGCCCGTCTTGATCGTGTCCGGCAGCGAGGACCGCATGGTGTCGCCGGCCCGCAGCGAAGAACTAGCCCGAGCGATCGAAGGCGCGACGATGGTCGTCGTGAACGCTTCCGGGCACATGGTCATGCTCGAACGGCCGGGCGACGTGGAATCCGCTCTTCGCCGGTTTCTCTCGCTGAAGGTCGCCTGATCGCCGACGAGCCGGCCTTGAGGCCGTCGGAGAGTCGGCGCCAAAGGATGCATGGAGCATGATTCGGATCTGGATCTGGAACGTTCCTCTGCCGCCGGGGCTGGAGTTCCTGGCGCAACCGTGGGCCTCCGCCCTGGCAACCCTCCTCTTTTGGCTCCTGCTGGCGGTCGTGCTGCAATTCGTCGTCTTCGTCGTGATCAAGGCGATCGCCCGGCGCTCGGAGAGCGAGGTCGAAGATGTGATCATCGACGTCAGCCGGCGGCCCCTGGTGCTGGCCATCGTGCTGCTGGGGGCGGTCTACTCGGTCGACGTGCTGGGTCTGGAAAGCGGATTCGCCCTGGGGCTGCGCCGCTGGCTGGTGGCGGCCTTGATGGCCGTGGCGACCTACTGGCTGTGGCGGATGATGAGAGAGGTCGTGCTCCACTACGCCGAGATCCTGGCTCGTCGCAGCGAGACGCGAGCCGACGACGTCCTCGTCCCCATCGTCAACCAGTTCGCGCCGGTTGTGATCTTTTCCATCGGCGGGGCGGTGATCCTGGAGTATCTGGGCGTCCAGCTCGATGCGCTGCTGGTGGCCATCGGTGGAGCCGCGTTCATCATGGCCTTCGCCCTGCAGGACATTCTCTCCAACGTCTTCAGCGGCCTGTCGCTCCTGGTGGACACCCCGTTCCGCTATGGGGACCTGATCTCGCTGGAGGACGGCAAGGTCTGCCAGGTAATGAAGATCGGTATGCGGGTCACGCAGCTTTACGACATCGGCGCTCATGCCGTGATCTACGCGCCCAACAGCAAGCTGGCCAACGAGCGGCTGGTCAATCTGATGCAGCCGACTCCCGAGTTGATCTCGCTGGTGCCGATCGTGGTCGGCCAGGACAGCGATCCGGAGCGCGTGCGCGGCCTGCTAAACGACGTGCTGCTCGGCCACCCCGATCTTCTCGGCGACCTGGACAGCAAGCTGGAACGTATCGGCGACAATCTGACACTCACGCCGGAGAAGCGCGCCCACGGTCGCGAGCGGCTGGCGGCGGAGCGCCTGGTCGATGAGAGCGTCCGATCGGCGCTGGCTGAGCTGCGTGAGTTCGCTGAGGTCGTCGCCGCTCGCGAACGGCGCGGTGTCAGCCGTGACGAGCGGGCCGAGCTGCTGGAACGCTACCGGCCTCTGGTGGCGCGCATCGGCTGGCTGGACGAGCCAGGCCAGCGCATGGCCGCCTTCGACGGCGGTGCGGCTGAGTTCATCGAACACATCCACGGCGATTTGGCGACGGATTCGGTGGCACAGCGGACGTGGTCGTGGGTGTCGGTGTGGGCGCGCGACCCGGACCTGCTGCCGGAGGAAGACGGTCAGCGATTGAAGGACTACTGGGGCGAGCGCATCCTGGCATTGCTCCGCCGCGTCGACGATCTGGGGGATCGAATCGAGCAAGGTGGAGGTTTGGAAGTGCGTCTGGACGAGGCCGTTCTCGAGCTGGTCAGTTGGCTGCGCCGCGAGTACAAGCAAGCCACTCCGGCGTGGAAGGGATCCGGGACCAGCTTCAAAGGGATGGAGGGCGGCGGCTTTCTGTTCCGGATGTTCTTCTACGTCGACGACATCGAGCTCGAGCACTTTGAGCGACAGTCGCGGGTAGAGGGCCAGGTTCGCCGGGAGGCCTACCGCCGGCTGAGGGAACAGGGGATCGCGCTGCCTGCGCCGCGCTACGAGGTTTCCTGGCGCGGTGATCATTTGCCGGGCTCGGAACCGTCGGCGCGAGCGCCGGGCGCGGGGTTTGGTGAAACCGAGAGCCGCTCGCCGGCCCGCCAGTAACCAGCTGGGCCGCGGCGGCCTGGGCGTTGGACCTCAGGAGAATTGCACCCGGGCGACGATCTCTGGGAGGATGGCTCGGACGGCCCGCGCCCGGTGGCTGACGCGGTTCTTCTCTTCGAGGCTGAGCTCGGCCATGGTCAGCTTCGTCCCGGAAACCAGGAACAACGGGTCGTAACCGAAGCCGCCGGTGCCCCGCGCGGCGGGCAGGATTTCGCCTGGGCATTCCCCGTGGGCGACGGCGAGCGTCCCGTCCGGGCTTGCCAGAGCGACGGCGCAGCGGAAGACCGCCGTCCACGGATGTGGATAGGGGGAGAGCAAGGTCAGCAGACGCTGACGGCGCTCAGGATCACTGCCCGCGACGCGGCGGGAATGCAGGCCGGGAGCTCCCCCAAGGGCGTCGACCTCGAGGCCCGTATCGTCGGCCAATGACCATAAGCCGCTGGCCTGGGAGAAGGCGCTGGCTTTGACCGTCGCATTGGCGGCATAGTCGGCCCCGTCTTCCTCGACCTCCAAGTCGAGTCCGATGGCACCCGGGTCGGTCAATTGGACGGGCAAGGGGGCCAGAAGTGCCCGTAGCTCCTCCAGCTTCCCCGGGTTGGTCGTTGCCAGGAGCAAGCGCTGCATTCGGCCTCTGGTCCAATCCCTTGGCTACTCGAATAGTACCTCACTCCTGTATCTTGGCCCTTTGGCTGGGTTCACCCTGTCTGTGCTACTCGTGGGAAGCATCGGGTATCGGTTATGTATTGTATTAATTTGCACTCCTTGACGCTTGATTCTAGGCGTGCTATAATCCCTGCGCCAACCCGGGAATGATAGATGAGGGGGGCGCAGGGATAATGCCAGCGCTTTCCCCGGGACGGCCGGGCCAGGGTGCGAACCTGAACAGTCATCCTCTGCGGTTGAACGTCGGGTTCTTGCTCCACGAGGGCATTGGCTACAACCGAACGTTCGACTTCGACCACCCCAACGTCCGGGTCGGCGACGACTTGGACGTTGATGCTTTGCGGGGGTCGATCCGCATGACGCGGGCGGTTCAGGGGCTATATGCGCATGGGCGGCTGACGGCCATGGCCCGAGCCGAGTGCGTGCGCTGCCTGGAGGCCTACGGGCAGCCGCTGGAGATCGAGCTCGACGACCTGTTCGTGTATCCGTCGTCCAAAGCAACCGAGCCCTTGCTTTCCGTCCCGGAGACCGGCCTCCTCGATCTCAGCCCGCTGGTGCGGGAATACCTGTTGCTCGACTTTCCCATTCAACCGCTGTGCCGCCCGGACTGCCGCGGTCTATGTCCGGAATGCGGGGCCAACCTGAACGAGACGACCTGCGGGCATGCCCAGGCGCCGACCGATTCGGACCGGGCACCGCTGCGCGCCTCCCAAACCGAGTCCTAGCACCCGTCGCAGGCGTCGCCCGCAGGAGGGCGCCGAATGAGCGTATCCAAGGACCGCTGGCAGAAACGCGAGGCCTTCGCCTCGCTCGTCGAGAAAGGCGACTACCAGGGCTTCCTGACCACCGAGGACGTCCTCGGCGTCTTCCCCGATCTCGAGGAAAACAGCGAACGCCTCGAACGGATCGAAACCTTCTTTCGCGGCGCCGGCATCGAGGTCTACCGTGATCCGTCGCAAGTGCCGGTCCACTTGCGGCCGGAAGTGCCCGCCGTAGAGCAGACGGAAGAGTTCGATCTGAGCGCCATCTCCAGCGACGACACCGTCGGCCTATACCTCAAGGAGATGGCACGCGTCCCACTGCTGACCACCGAAGAAGAGGTCTCCCTGGCCCAGCGCATCGAGCGCGGCCGGCTGGCCGAGACTCGCCTGGCCAAGCTGAACGGCAACGGCAGCGCCCAGAAGCGTGCCGAACACCAGGGCCATATCCAGGACATGCGCCTGGCGCGCGATCATCTGATCAAGGCCAACACCCGGCTGGTCGTCAGCATCGCCAAGAAGTACATGGGGCGGGGCGTGCCGTTCCTCGACCTGATTCAGGAAGGCAACCTGGGCCTGATGAAGGCCGTCGAGAAATTCGACTACAAGCGCGGCTTCCGCTTCTCCACCTACGCCACGTGGTGGATCCGGCAGACCATCACCCGGGCCATCGCCGATCAGGGGCGCACCATCCGCGTCCCGGTACATATGTCCGATCGCATCCGCCGGCTGTACAAGGTCGCCCGGGAGCTGGAGCAGGACATGGGCCGCAAGGCCTCGCCGGAAGAGATCGCCCACGAGATGGAGACGGATGCGCGCAAGGTCCAGTGGATGATGCGCGTCTCGTGGCGGCCGCTGTCGCTTGAGACGCCGGTGGGCGAGGAGGAGGACTCCGAACTGGGGGCCTTCGTCGAGGACGAGACCACCCCCACACCGACCCAGTCTGCCTACCAGAACCTGCTGCGAGAGAAGATCGAGGACGTCCTGTCGACGCTCAGTCCGCGCGAGGCGCGGATTCTGCGTCTGCGCTTTGGCCTGCACAATGGCCGCTCGTACACCCTCGAAGAGGTCGGCCAGAAGTTCGGGCTGACGCGCGAGCGCATCCGCCAGATCGAGGGCAAGGCCCTGCGACGCCTACGGCACCCCCGCCGGGCGCGACAACTGCGCGACTATCTGGCCTAGGCTCCAACTCTGCGGGCGACGGCAGATCGCCCGCGAGGTCCCCGCGTTGGCGTAGGGGCACACCATGGCGTGCCCCTACCGGTTCCTCCATCGAGCGCGACCTTTCGATGAATCCCAGGGTACTAGGAGATGGGCGGGGAAGGAGACCGATGATGCGCCATCGCTACCTCCTGGGCGGCCTGGGGCTGCTGATCCTGGTCGAGCTGGCGTGTGGCTCGACGCCGGCCGCTCTGCCGCCGCCGCCCGAGCCCTCGGTCTTCGACTCCGGGCGAACCGCCTACGGCTTCTTCCCTTCTCCATCGAAACCGACGTACCAAGGCATCCTGGATACGTTCCGAGGGGTCGCCGAACATGGCGACGTCGTCCTGATCCAGCCGAACATCCCCTGGGCCGATTTCGTGAACGGGGTCGACGGCGACTCGCAAGGCTTCACCGACGTCCGCAACCAGGTGATCCTGGCGCGCCAGAACGGGCTCGAGACGATTCTCGTCGTCGATCCGTTGAACGGGCTCAATCGACGCGAGTTCTTCGGGTTGCCCGCCGCTTGGGCTGGAGCGACCTTTGCCACGCCGGAGGTCCGCGCCAGCTTTCGCAACTTCACCCTGCGGCTGGTGCGGGAGCTGCAGCCTCGCTACCTGGGGCTGGCGTCCGAAATCAACACGTACGCCGACGCCCACCCGGAGGACTTCGCCAACTACTTGAGCCTCTATCGCGAGACGTATGCCGCCGTCAAGGCCGAGGCGCCCGACACTCAGGTCTTTGTCACATTCCAATGGGAGGATCTGAACAACCTGTTGGACGGCGCCTCCGAGGGCCGGACGGCGTATGAGATCAACTGGGACGAAGTCGAGGCCTTCGAGCCGGAGCTCGACCTGTGGGTCATCTCGTCCTATCCCTTCGCGGCGTTCTCTTCGGCGGAGGCGATCCCGGAAGACTACTACACGCCGCTGCAGGCACGCACCGACAAGCCGTTGGCGATCGGGGAAGGTGGGTTCACCTCGAGACCGGTCGGCCCCTTCAGCGGCACGCCCGAGGATCAGATCGGCTACCTTCAGGCGCTGCACAATCAGATCGGCGAACGCCTGACCTTTTGGATCTACCTGCTGTTGGGCGATTTTGATCCCGGCGACTACGCGGACGCCATGCGCGCCCAGGGTCGTGGTCAGGCAGATATCGACACGTTGGGCCTGTTTGGCGCTGTTGGGCTGCGCGAGTCCGACGGCCCGGCGAAGCCGGCGCTGGCGGTGTGGGACGCGTACCGCGCACCGTGAGGCCTGGGTCCCGCGCCTCACCGTAGGCGCGAGCCTCCGACCGTTGGCGGTGGCTCCAACGATCGTCTGGTTGCCGAAAGGCGTCTAGCTCTCCCGAGAATCTTGACCTGCGAGAGGCCCGGCGACGCTGCCCTTAGTACCAGGGCAACGCCCATATCCGAACCGTCCCATCGAAGCTCGCCACAGCTAGATAGGAAAGACTCGGGTGAAAGGCCAACGACGGTACGGGGCCTGAAAAGTCCTCGTACTCCGCCAGCTGGTTTCCACTCTCAACGTTCCATAGGCGGACGCTCATGTCGGTCGGGTTGAGGGCCTCGTTGAACAGCCTTCCACTTGCCGTGGCTAGAAGCCTCCCGTCCGGGCTGAAGCCAATGTCGTTGATCTCGTCGGAGTGCCCCTGCCACTGTCGGACCTGTTCCCCGCTCTCGATGTTGTAGAGATAGACCACGCCGTCCTGATCGGCTGTTGCCAGCAGCGGCTCGGTGGGATGGAAGGCCATCGGGCCATTGGCGGCTTGGGTCGGGCCAAGACGGGAGCGGACTTGGCCGTTGTCGGCATCCAGGATGAGCACGCGATGGTTGAAGGGATCGGTGACTCCCAGCGTTGAGCCGTCGGGGCTGTAGGCCACGCCGCCGAAGCTTCCGCCATTGGCGTCGATTGCGAATAGGACTTCCGACGAGGCCAGATCGCGGGCTTCCAGCCGCCGCCCCGTTGAGATTGTCAACGTTTGGCTGTCTGGGCTGAAGGCAAAGGCCCATGGTGTATCGGAGAACGACAGGTCGGCCACGACCTTCCGGCCGGGCAACCTCCACACCCGTATGGCCTCCTTCCGGCTCGCCGCAGCCAGCAGCGAGCCGTCGGGGCTGAAGGCGACACCCATCAGCAGACCATCCGGTCCTTTGAGGATGGCCACTTCCCGCATGGCGGTCATATCCCAGAGGCCGACCGTCCCATCCTCGTTTCCCGTCGACGCCAGGTACTGGCCGTCTGGGCTGAAGGCGACGGCCGCGACTCGACCGGCATGGCACCCGAGGATCTGAGGATTGTCGACGGAGGGCGTGTCGCCCACCACGCCCATCGGGGTCGGGTAGTAGGAGGGGAGACCACGAGCCTGGCAAGGGCCAGTGGCGACGGAGCACGCGGTGAGGAGCATCGAAACCAATAGGACGAAGCGAATCCATCTCATGGGACCTCCGTTTTCGAACGCCGGCCCCCGCAGCCGCAGGATTCTCGGATCACGAGACGAGTGCGAAGGACGCGCCGCGGAGCGCGCCGCCTCGGGGAGGCCGGCCGCCTGAGCAGGGCTATGGCGACCTCACCCAACTGATAGGCCGGGGCGGCGACTGTGGTGAGGCGTGGAACCGCCAACGAGGCCATCTCGATGTCGTCATAGCTGACGACGGCCAGCTCCCCCGGGACGCGACGGCCGAGTTGCCGGGCGGCTTGCAGCACTCCCAAGGCCAGGGAATCGGCGACGGCGAAGATGGCATGCACGTCCGGGTAACGGTCGAGCAGGACCGCCGTCGCGGCCGCGCCCTCGGCCGGAGAGAAATCACCTGCTTCTACGACCAGACCAGGGTCGAAAGGCCGGTGGTGGCGGCGCAGGGCCCGGCGGTAGCCGTCGTAAACCTGGCGCACGTTGTCCTTGCTGAGAGGCGCCGTGACCAATCCGACGCGACGGTGACGGTGGACCCGCACCAGGTGGTCGGTGGCCTGATCCCCGGCGCTCAACCCGTCCAATTCGACCGACGGCGCGGGGGCGCCGGGGATGTCGACGGCCACGACGGGAGGCAGGCGCGACGGGTGACCCCGCCTTGGGCTCAGACGTTTCGCCAGATCGACGGGGAGCGCCGTCAGCAAGATGCCGTCGACGCCCTTGGCCACCAGCTGATCGAGCAACCGTGCAGCAATGGCCGAATCGTTGTGGGCGTTGCAGAAGAGGAAGAGCACCTCGCCGTCGCCCGAAGCGTGTTCGAGGCCGAGCAGGTACGGAAGATAGAAGGGTGAATACTCGGGGAGAATCACCCCGATGGTGAAGGAAGGAACGTCGGGCGTGCGAAGGGATTGGCGTCGCAGGTCGTAACCCCGCACCACGGTGCCCGCCCCAGGGCGCGCATCGACCAGGCCTTCGGCTTCGAGTGAGGCGTAGGCTGCACGCACGGTGTGCATGTGCACGGACAGGCGGCGGGCGGCATCGCGAATGGGCGGCAGGCGATCGCCGGGCCGGAGACGTTCGCTGGCGATGAGCCAGGCGATCTGCTGCCGGATCTGCTCGGCCAGGTCCACGCCAACGTGCGGGTCGACGCGCAGTTCCTTCAGGGATGACCTGGATATGGCTGGCATGGCTTGTTATAGCATACTATAACAATAGGGCCAAGGTCAAGCAGGACGGGGCGGCCGCCGAGAGCGGTTGAGCGGAGCGCCTGTGATCTCTACGTCGGTTGGGGAGGCCGGGAGGGGTGAAAGAATTCCTGGCGTCGTTGGTTGTGCCCGCGCTTGGCTGTTCGCCCGCTAGGCAGCTCCCGATCGTGGTGGGAACATCGCAGGGTTCTCCACCAGGCGCCAGGTTCCCCCTTTCGGTTCGTGCACGAGCTCGAAGACGCGTCCGGACTCGGCCATGACCAGCATGTGCCGGCCGGCGGCGTCATCCCAGATGCGCCCCCAGGAGCGGATCACGGTGCGGCGGCCCTGCCAGGTGAACGCTACGGGGTGCAGGTGGCCGTCGGCGGCGAGCTCCGCCTCGACCTCCACCGGACTTTCGCGGCTCATCCGCGTTCTACGGCTTCCAGAAGCAGGTGGAGCGCGGCCTCGGCCGACTCCTCCTTGTTGGCGGCGCGATCGCCCTTCCACAGGAACTGCTGCGCCTGCTCATGGTCGCGCGTGCTGACGGCGATCCAGGTCAGCCCAACGGGTTTGTCGGGCAGGCCTCCCGTCGGGCCGGCGATGCCGGTGACCGAGACGCCGACGTCGGCGCCCAGCACCAGCCGGGCCCCGCGCGCCATCTCGATCGCCGTTTCGCGGCTGACAGCCCCATGCTGGTAAAGGGTCTCATGGCGCACGCCCAGCAGGCGTTCCTTCGCCTCGTAGGCGTAGGCGACGATCCCACCGAGAAAGTAGTCGGAGGACCCAGGGACGTTCGTCAGCCGATGCCCGATCAAGCCGCCGGTGCACGACTCGGCCAGCGCCAATGTCCATCCGCGGCGGCGAAAGGCTTGGATCAATTGGACTTCGAGGGGTTCGGCCATGAACCTTCTCCTGAGGGTTGTTTATACCCCCAAAGGACAGTGGTCGGTGGCGAGTGGCCGCCGTCCCGGCCGTTCGCCCCGGCGGGCCCATGCCCTCCCAGCGGTCCGTGGGGCTCGCGGCCCGAACGGGGTGTCCTGCCGGGAGTGGCCAGAGGCAACTCGTGCTGCAATCCCATCTGACCACCGACCGCCGACCACTGACCACTGGTGTTCGATCCCCCACCTGGGTTGTTGACACGGCCTCCGGCGCCAAGTATCCTCCGCAGCGTGAGCCAGCTGTCGTTCTTCGGGATGCAACCACGGCTGTGGACGGTGGCCGATCTGACGCGCTACGTGCGTCAGCTCCTGGAGGGCGACTATCGTCTCCAGGACGTATGGGTGGCGGGAGAACTTTCGAACCTGTCGCGGCCGGGCTCCGGGCATCTGTACTTCACGCTCAAGGACGGTGAGGCGTCGCTGCGCTGCGTCATGTGGCGAACCGAGGCGATGCGGCAACGCTTCTCCCCGCGCGAAGGAGACGCCGTCGAAGTCCACGGCCGGGTCAGCGTCTATGAAGCCGGCGGCCAGTACCAGCTCTATGCCGATGCCGTCCGGTTGGCCGGGGAAGGCGCCGTCTATCAGGAGTTCCTGCGCCTGAAGGCGCGGCTCGAGGCCGAAGGACTGTTCGACGAGGCGCGCAAGCGCCCGTTGATTCCGCTCCCGGCTCGCATCGGCGTGGTGACCTCGCGAGCCGGCGCGGCCCTGCACGACGTCCTGCATGTCCTCCGACGACGCTATCCGTTGGCGGAGGTCGTCCTGGCGCCGACGCCGGTGCAGGGCGCTGAGGCCCCGGCCGGTATCATCGCCGCCATCGAGCTGCTCAACCAGCGCGTGCATCCCGACGTTATCCTGCTGGTGCGCGGCGGCGGGTCGATCGAGGACCTGGCGGCCTTCAACGATGAGGCTGTGGCGCGGGCTGTGGTCGCTTCCGCCGCCGCGGTCGTCAGCGGCGTCGGCCACGAGACCGACTTCACCATCGTCGATTTCGTCGCCGATCGCAGAGCGCCGACGCCGTCGGCGGCCGCCGAGGTGGCCACGCCCGACGGAGCTGAGCTGCGTCTGGCTGTCGATCAGGCGGCTCGGTCGCTGGCCGCCTCGCTCAGGCGCCGCCTGCTCCAGGCGCGCGCCGATCTGCGCAGTCGGCAGGTGGCGTTGCGAATGGCCTCGCCGCGGGCCCAGATGGCCAACGCCCGTCAGCGGGTCGATGACCTGACGCGCCGCGCCCTGGCGGCGGTGCGCACCGGAACGGCCCTGCGCCGGGCGGCCGTGCAGGGCCTGATCCAGACGTTGCGCGCCGTGGGACCGGAGGCGGTTCTGGCGCGGGGATTCGCCGTCGTCCAACTCAGCCCGTCCGGGACGGTCGTCCGCTCGACGCGCCAGGTGAGGAGCGGTTCCCATCTGACGGTGCGCGTCCACGATGGGTCGTTCCCGGCTGTGGCCGACGACGGCGGCGAGTGAGGAGCGAAATGCCCAAGGCCAAGACGCCGGACGAGCTGTCGTACGAACAGGCCTTTCGCGAGCTGGAGGGCCTCGTCGCCTCGCTCGAATCGGGCGATCTGCCGCTGGAGCAGGCGCTGCAGCTGTTCGAGCGCGGTCAGGCCCTGGCGGGACGGTGCAGCCAGCTGTTGGAGCAGGCCGAGCTGCGCTTGCGGCAGTTGGCTCCCGATGATCGCGGGGTCCCGACCGACACGGATCTCGAGCTCGAGGAATGATTGCCGACCTGCTGGCCATTCTGCGCAACAGCGTCCTCATCGCCGCCCTGGCGACGTGGGCCCTCGCGCAGATCATCAAACTCCCGGTCGAGTACGTTCGCACGCGGCACTGGAACTGGGCCCTATTGTTCCGCGCCGGCGGCATGCCGTCGTCGCATTCGGCGCTGGTGGCGGCAGCCGCCCACGGGATCGGGCTGACGGTCGGGTTCGACTCGCCCTTCTTCGCCGGCGCGGTCGTGTTGGCGGTGATCGTCATCTACGACGCCACCGGAATCCGCCGCCAGGCCGGCCTGCACGCCGAAGTCATCAACGCCATGATCGACGATCTGGTCGAAGGGCACCCCTTGCGGCAGGAGCAGCTCAGGGAAGTGCTCGGTCACTCTCCGATGGAAGCGATCATGGGGATGCTGATGGGCGTGGTGTTGGCGCAGCTGCTGGTGCCCTGGCTGACAGGCGTGCTTTCGTAGGCGAGGCGGAATCCAAGTGAGGATCTACCCCCACCTAGCCTCCCCCTGAAAGGGGGAGGGCACGGTGGGGGTTGGTGAAGCAGCTAGATCCAGATTCTTCGCAAGTCGACTAACCGCCCGAGCGCCGCAATCGCTCCAGGACCATCGCCGGAAGGACCCGCGCCTCCGGCGCCCCGAGGAGGCGCGAGGCGGCGAAGTAGACGACGCCGCCGAGAACCGCGCCTGCGCCTCCGATGATCCACGGCGAGGCTCCACGCGTCGCCGCCACCCACGCCGCCAGGGCCAGCGCCATCAACAGACAACTGCCGGCCGAGGCCGTCAACCCCGCGCGCAGGCGTGATCCCTCCAGTCCCGCCAGACGCCGCCTCAGGAGCACGAGCAGCGTCGTCGCCTCGAGGGCGGTGGCCAGGCTGTTGGCCAATGCCAGAGCACCGTGGGGCGCCCAGCCGAGGCGCACGAAGACGGGCGCCAGCACCAGGCTGAGGATCACGTTGAGCGTCATCGCGCTTACGCTGACCACCACCGGCGTGCGCGTGTCCTGCATGGCGTAGAACGCGCGCACGATGACTTCCAGCAGCGCGTGCCCCAGCAGGCCTGCGGCGTACCACAAGAGCGCCCACGCGACCAACTCAGTCGAACGGGCGTCGAAGGTGCCTCCCTGAAAGAACATCGCCACGATGGGCTTCCGCAGAAGGATGAGGCCAAGGCTGGCGGGCAACGCAAGGTAGACGATCCCGCGCAGAGTGTCGCCCACCGTACGGCGCAGCATGTCGGTCTCGCCGCGCGCCACCTGGGCGGAGAAGGTCGGCAGGGCAGCGATGGCCATCGCCTGGGCGATGAGGGCCTCGGGCATCAACATGATGCGCAGGGCGCTGTTGATGGCCGTCAGGCTGCCTTCGGGTTGGCCCGAAGCCAGAATCGTGTTGACCAGGAGGTTGATCTCGACGGCGGCGGCGCCGAGCAGGCGTGGGGCCATGAGCCGGCCCACCAGTCGAACGGACGGGTCACCCAGACCCAGGCCCGGATAGAAGCGCGCCCGGCGTGCGCGCAGGCCCGGCAGTTGAACCACCAGGTGGAGCACAGCGCCGAGGACCGTCCCCCAGGCCAATCCGTGGACACCCAGGCGCGGCACGAGGACGAGCACGCCCAGGATGATGCCGCCGGAGTAGAACGCCGGAGCGAGCGAAGGCAGCAGGAAGTGCTGATGGGCGTTGAGGACGCCCATCAGCAGGCCGCTGATTCCGAAGATGACCGGCGTGAGGAGCATGACGCGCAGCAACGAGGTCGTCAGTGCCTGTTGGGCCGGGTCGGTGAATCCGGGTGCCAGAACATGAGCGACGAGCCACGGTGCGACGGCTGCGGCGAGGGCGGCGACGGCGCCGGTCACCAAAAAGACCAAGCTGGCGATCGAGGATGCCAGACGCCAGGCGGCCTGGCGCTGATCGCGCGTCAGGTGCGCCGTGAACGTGGGGACAAAGGCCGAGGCGAGCGCGCCGCCGGCGGCCAGGTTGAACAGAAGTTGCGGCAGGCGCAGGGCGGCGAAGTACGCGTCGAGCTCCGAGCCGGCGCCGAAACTTCGCAGGATGAGGATTTGCAGCGCCAGCCCGACGAGGCTGGAGAGCAGGAAGCCGATCATCACCACGCCGGTGGCGCGGGCGATCTGCCGTCCGGCGTGGGATGTTTCGGCTTCCACGGCGGCGGATTATAGCCCTCGCCAACCGCCGCCGGCTTCCAGCTACCAGCCGGTCGCCAGTCTCGAGCTTGCAGTTTCCACTGAGGCCATCTGACGGGCCACTCACCACCGGCCACTGACCACCGACCCCTGATCCCCACTGGCTTTCCCGCGCCGCAATTGTGTACAATCCATCGAAGAACGAGCCCTGGAGGAGTTGCGATGCTGACCCGCCCTGGGCGAAGCATCATCACCTGCGGCTGGTTGCTGATCCTCGTCGGGATGCTGGTGTTCGTCTGCGGTGTTTGCAGCGTGGCCAGCCCCGTCGTCAGCGGGCTGCCCGGAGTCCCGGGCGGCTACGACAATGGAAGTTGGAGCAGTGGCGGTTGGGGCTCCGACTCATCCGGGGGCAGCGATTCCGGGAGCTGGTGGGGCGGCTCGGACAGCGGCTCATGGGACTCGGGGGGCTCCGATAGCGGTTCGTGGGACTCGGGCAGTTGGGACAGCGGTTCGGATAGCGGGTCGTGGGATTCCGGCGGTTCGGACAGCGGCTCGTGGGATTCGGGCGGCTGGGACAGCGGCGGGTCCGACAGCGGATCCTGGTGACCCCCATGCCTCGATTCTGCGCACTGATGAAAGCATGGGGGTGAGGCGCGGCCATGTTCTTGATGGTCCTCGGCATCCTGATGATCCTGGGGGGTGTCTTTGTGCTGCAAGCCGGGCGCGCCGGGGAGCGCACGGCCGATCGCAGCGGTGCCGGTGTCATGCGCGGGCCGGTCGCGATTCCGACGGCGCGTCCGCCGGCGATGTCTGGAGGTGCTCCGATGCCCGCTCTTGCTCGCAGCGGCAAGGCCGGCGAATTCGCCCAGGCCCGCCTGGGCCAAACCATCACCTACAACCATCCAAAACGCGGCGGGTTGACCGGGAAGATCCTGGGCACGATTCGCTACACCGAGTTGTGGCAACGGCGCAAGGCGCCCGACGAGCCCTGGGTGCCGACCGGCAACGTCTTCACCGCCCACTGGTTGGGCGACACGCTGCTCTATGAATGGAAGAGCAATCTGTTCCTGCTGGACTCGTACGACATGCTGACGGACGCCGAGATCAAGGCGCAGTTCCTGCCGCACGCGCAGGTCTTCGCCCGAAGCGACGAAACAGCCGACGTCTCTTTCGCCTACCCGCCGGCCTCCTGGCGCATCACCGATATCGGCAAGTTCCGCGTCGACAGCGCCGAGGGGCAGGGCCTGCGCCTGCAGAACGGCGCCGTCGGCCGCTTCATCCACGCTCGCGGCAATACCGGCAACGAAGGTCAGGCCCTGGTCGTCGAGGACTACCTGGAGGGCGGCGGCGGCCAGGACACGGCCTGGATCGGCTGGTCGATCACCTGGGAAGACATCCAAACCATCCGCTAGGGAGGGACGTGCCATGGGCAGGAACCGCCTCGGCCTGACGGCCGCGCTGACCATCGTCGGGTTGATCGTCCTCGGGCAAGTGGTCGCCTATCTGGTGGCCCGCGAGTCGTGGCAGGTGTTCGCGGCGCGGCTGCCGATCATCCTTTCGATGGTCGCCTTCTGGGGCCCGATCGTGGCCGCCATCGCCGCCGTCTTCATCTTCATCACGATGCGCCTGCTGGGGTTCGACTCGCTGGAAGCCGTGCGCCAGGAGTCCGTCGAGCAGAACAACCCGACGCCGGCGATTGTGTTCGTCGGGACGTTGATCGCCAGCCTGATCTTCCTCGGCCTGGTCATCCGGACCTAGCGCCGTCTCGAGCCGGAAACGCCCGTGATCCGCTCCCTGTATCGCACCAAGGCGGGCAGACTGCGCGTCGGCCTGGACGCGGCGGACATCGCCTCGGCGTTGCGCGACCCGAGCGGCCTGGTGTGGGTCGATTTCGAGGGGGAGCCGCCCGAGGTGTGCGAGCCGATGTTCACCCAGGTGTTCCACTTTCACCCCCTGGCGGTCGACGACGCTCTGACGGAGACGCACGTCCCCAAGCTCGACGACTGGGCGGACTACCTGTACATCGCCATCCACGCCATCCGTTACCAGCGCGGCGCCGAAAACCCCCTGACGACGCATGAGCTCGACGCCTTCCTGGGCCGCAACTACCTCGTCACGCACCACGACGATCCGATCCCGGCGGTCCAGCGCACCTGGGATCGCTGCCAGAAGGATGCGCGCCAGGTCGCGGGCGGCCCCGATCACCTGTACTACGCCGTGGCGGACGAGCTCATCATGGGCTACATGCACAGCGTCGAGGCCATCGACGAAGACCTCGAGGATTTCGAGGACGTTGTGTTCGAACGTCCGACCTCCGAGACGCTGTCATCGGTCTTCGCCCTCAAGCGCGGCCTGCTCCAGCTGCGCCGCATCGTCAGCCCGCAGCGCGAGGTCTTCAACAAGCTGGCGCGGGACGACCTGCGCGTCATTGACCGCAAGGACCGCATCTACTTCCGGGACGTCTACGACCACCTGGTGCGGCTGCACGACATCAACGAGAGCATGCGCGACCAGGTCAGCGGGATTCTCGAGATCTACCTGTCGGTCATCAACAACCGCATGAACGAGATCATGAAGACGCTGACGATCATCACGACCCTGTTCATGCCGATTTCGTTCCTGACAGGCTTCTTCGGGATGAACTTCTTCGGCCCGACGACGGGTTTCGATCTCTGGACCTCGTGGCCGGCGTTTGCGGTGACCCTGGCGGTGTTGGTGCTCACGCCGGCCTTCTTCTTCGTGTGGGTGCGCCGGCGGGCCTGGATCTAGCAGCCGGCCCGGCAGCCATGAGCTACACCAAGTCGGCTCCCTGGTACGACATCGTCTACAGCTTCAAGGACTACGCCGGCGAGGTCGACAAGTTGCGGGCGTTGCTGGAGGCGCGCGCCCGGCGCCCGTTGCGGCGGGTGCTGGATGTCGCCTGCGGCACCGGCGAGCACCTGCGCTTTCTCCAAGCCTTCTATGACGTCGAGGGCCTCGACCTGAACGAGGCCATGCTGGAGGTCGCCCGCGCCAAGCTGCCCGGGGTGACGCTGCACCACGCCGACATGCTCGACTTCGACTTGGGCCGGCGCTTCGACGCCGTGGTCTGCCTCTTCAGCGCCGTCGGCTACCTGCGGACCGACGAAGAACTCACGGCGGGCGTCGCCAACATGGCGCGCCACCTCGGGCCGGGCGGGGTGCTGGCGGTCGAGCCGTGGCTCACTCCGGATGCGTTCCAGTCGGACACGCTGCACGGCCTGTACGTCGACCGCCCCGAAGTCAAGCTGGCGCGCATGACCAAGAGCTACGTGGAAGGGCGCGTCTCGGTGATGGATATGCACCACCTGGTGAACACGGCGCGGGGGGTGGAATACTTCGTCGAGCGGCACGAGCTGACGCTCTTCCGCCCGGAGGAGTACGCGCAGGCGTTTCAGGCGGCGGGCCTGGAGTCGGACGTCGACTCGTACGGGCTGATCGGCCGCGGGCTGTACCTCGGGCGACGACCCGAGGGCGAGTCGGCGACGTGACGGACGAGGCGCGTCGCTGGCTTGTCGAGCCGGCGGGCGGGCCCGCTGGATGGAGGGATCGTAGGGGCGAAGCATCGCCACAAGGCGATGTTCATTGAAGACTCTTGTGCCGATGCTTCGCCCCTACATCTGTGAGGAGGTCGACCTCTTCACCGGGGGCTGCGAAGCCCACAAGAATCAACAAGCCCCGAGAGGGAGCCTCCCTCTCGGGGCTTTGTCGATCTTCCGAGCGAACTACCTTACGTTGTAGATGACAGTGACCTGGGCAGTGATTTCAAGCGATCCGGGCTGCGTGGGCGGGCCACCGCCACCTCCCATCCCGTATCCGTCGGCATAGATGGCGGTCGGGTAGGGCGAGTAAGCCGTTGTCGACACCGACTGGAGCGTCCCCAGGGTCACTCCGGTGACGCCGGCGAGCTCCGTGGCCCGGGCCTGCGCGTCGGCGATGGCCTTCTGGCGGGCCTCATCCTCGGCCGCGTTCGTGTCGGCGACCGAGAAGGTCACCCCATAAACGCTGTTGGCGCCGGCGTCGATGCCCGCCTGGAGCAGGTCCGACAGCTTGGTGATATCCCGCAGGGTGACCTGCAGGCTGTTGTCGACGAAGTAGGAGACCTGCCCGGTCGGTGAGCCGAATTCATCGTACTTCGGCTGAGACGAGACGCTGAAGTAGATCGTGCGCATGTCGGCGTCGGCCACGCCGATCGTGCGCGCCGCGTCCATGATCCGGCTGGCCGTGGTGTTGTTCTGGGCCACCGCCTGGCCGACGTCATCGTGCCGGGTTTGAATCCCCAGAGTGACGGATACGATGTCGGGCGAGATTCTGGTCGAGCCGCTCCCGGTCACCGTCAGGGTCCGTTGTGGCGCCAACCCCAGGGCGCTGCATCCGGCCAGGGTCAGCGCAGTCAACAAAGTAAGTGCAAGGATGCGTTGTCGCATGGCTATCTCTCCCCGGCCTCAGCGCAACCCGAAGGTGACGAAGATCTGGACTTGGTACTCGAGCGTTCCGGGCGCCGTCGGCACGCTGCCGGCTGCCGCGCCGCCCTTGCCCACGCTCGGGGCCGAGAACAACGGCATGCCGTTGGTGCTCTCCGAAACCGAGATGACGTCCCCGAGGGTCTGGCCGGACCCCGCCGCGAGCTGCTCCGCCTGCCGCCGGGCATCCGCCATGGCGTCGGAGCGGGCGCCGCTCAAGGCCGCGTCCGGGTTGTCCACCGTGTAGTTGACTCCCTGCACCGAGTTGGCGCCGCTGGCCAGTGCCGTTTGCAGCAGCGATCCGAGCTTGGAGATATCACGCAGGTTGACGGTGACGGTGTTGTCGACCCAGTAGGTGACTTCGCTCGTGGGGTTGCCGAACTCGTCGTACTTCGGCTGGGTCGAGACCGAGAAGTAGGTCGTCTGGATGTCCTCGGGGGCGACCCCGAGCGAGGTCACGGCGTGGATGACCAGATCCGCGGCGTCGTTGTTGGCCGCCACCGTGTCGCCGACGTTGGCTCCCTGGGTTTGCACGCCGAGGGTGACGACGACGATATCGGGCGTCAGGAAGGCTGACCCCGTCCCCACAACCGACAGGTTGCGCTCTGTGGTGTACGAAGGCGTTCCCGGCCGCCCGGCCAAGACCGCGACCAGGGCCAGGGTGACCACCGCCACCACGAGGGCCGCAATGCTCAGAACCAGCAACGGTGTTTGCGTGCGACGTTCTTGCATGGATACCATCCTCTCCTTGAGCCCCCAGGGGCGTGGGCAGTATAAGCGACGCAGGAACGGCTGTCCACAGCCGCCGCCCTGCACAGGTTGGACGTTGAATGGGCCGCTGGGGTTCCCGGAGGGCCGGGGAATCGGGAGAGCCGGGGACGCCGACCCCGGCTCTCGGCTAAGGAGGAGAAGAAGAGTATCCGCCCTTCCGAATGCTACAATAGCCCTTCCTGCCCGGCCCCGCTGGTCGGGACTCCCACGGGAAGCCTACGGAATCCCTACGCCAGGGTAGTCCTCTGGTCCTCGTCATGCCTACGCCGCCGGATGCTCTCGCCCGCTGGTGGTCCGCCGCACCCGGCGGCCGGGCGCTCGACCTCGGCGCCGGAACCGGCGAAGCCGCGGTCTTTCTGGCGCAACAGGGCTTCCTGGTCGACGCCATCGAACGAGATCCAGAAGCGCTTGAAGGCCTTCGCCGGGTCCGCGCCGGCCGGACGATCGTCGTCCACCCGGTGGACTTGCGGACATTCCCTCTGATTTCCGACACCTACGCCCTGGTGCTGGCTTCGGCCGTCCTGCATTTCCTGCGTCCCTCCGAGTTGTGGCCGCTGGCCGACCTCCTGGCGGCCAGCCTCGTACATGGCGGAGTCCTGGTGGCCGAGGTCCTGACCGCGGATGACCCGGAGCTCTTGGCGTTGCGCGCCGCATCCGTCCCTGAGGTCGAGCCCAACACGTTCGCCATCGATCCTCCCGATAGCTTGATTCACTTCTTCGAAGCCGGCGAACTCCGGCGTGTCTTCGCCGGCCTGGAGGAATTGGAATACGCCGAGGACCGCCGGGCGGCTGAGACCGAAGCGGGCTACCGCTCCGGCGCGACGCTAGTCGCCCGGCGAAGGGCTTGAGGCGCGGGTGCTGACCCGGCCACGTTGATCACCTGGCTGTTCGCTTCCCTGCCGATCCTTCTGCTGGTCGGCCTGATGATCGGGCTGCGCTGGGGCGCGGCCCGAGCCGGACCAGCCGGATGGGTGGCGGCGGCGGTGACCGCGTGGCTGGCTTTTGGTGCGCGGCTTGACCTCTTGGCGGTGGCGCAGGCCAAGGCGTTCTACCAGGCGTTGGACGTCTTGCTGATCGTCACGGCGGCCTACCTGCTCTATCGCGTCGTCGACGAAGCCGGCGGGGTCAGAGTGCTGGCGGCGGCCCTGCCTGGAGTCACGACAGACCGCGGGATGCAGGCTTTGCTGATCGCCTGGGCGTTCGCCTCCTTCCTTCAAGGTGTGGGCGGGTTCGGTGTGCCCGTCGTCGTGACGGCGCCGATCCTGGCCAGCCTGGGCTTCGGTCCGATCGTCTCGGTGGTAGCGCCGTCGATCGGACACGCCTGGTCGGTGACATTCGGTTCGTTGGGGTCGTCGTTCCAGGCGCTGATGGCCACGACCGGGCTTCCGGGCGAGACCATGGCGGGGCCGGCGGCGGTCGTGCTGGGGCTGATCGGGATCGGCTGCGGCGCGTGGGTGGCGTGGATGGCGGATGGGAAGGGAGCCCTGCGTCGTCTGGCCGTGCCGGTGCTCGTCATGGGGGCCGCCATGTCGGCCGTGCAGTACCTGCTGGCCGTCCATCGCCTGTGGAATCTGGCCGGATTCGGCGGCGGGATGACCGGCCTGGCGGTCGGGCTGGTGATGGCCAGGAGCCGCCAGCGCGCCGAAGGAGCAACCGTCAAGGCCTCGACCTCCGGGCGCGACGTGGTCTTCGCGTTGGCCGGGTACGCCGCCCTCATCGTCATCACCTTCACGCTCGTGCTGGTGCGGCCCGTCACCGACGCCCTCGGCGGCCTGGTGCTGCAGGCGACGTTCCCGGAGACCGTCACAAGCCTCGGATATCGCATTCCGGCCGAAGCGGGCAAGGCCATCGTCCTGTTGCGACATGCCGGGGCGGCCCTGACCTACTCGTCGGTTGTGGCCTATGTGTTGTACGCGGCTTCCGGACGCATGCGCCCCGGGGCAGCCGGCCGCATCCTGCAAAGCACCGCCCGCGGCGTCTTGCCCTCGTGGGTGGGGATCGCCTCGATGGTGTCGATGGTGTCGATCATGACCCACGCCGGCATGACCGATGTCTTGGCGCGCGGCCTGGCGGCCGGCGCCGGGCCGGCCTTTCCCCTGGTAGCTCCGTGGATCGGGGCGCTGGGCGCTTTCATCAGCGGGTCGAACACCAGCTCGAACCTGCTCTTCGGCTTGCTCCAGCGCCGCACCGCCGAGTTGTTGGGCCTGACGACGGCCTGGGTGTTGGCGGGGCAGACCGCCGGCGGCGCCGTGGGGTCGGTCGTGTCGCCGGCGAAGGTGGTGGTGGGGGCCGCCAGCGTCCACGGCGACGGTGCCTCCCCCGAGGAGGCTGTTGTCCTGCGGCGTCTGCTGGGGCCCGCGGCAGCCCTCGTGGCGATCGCCAGTGTGATCGCGCTGGTGCTCTGGGTGGGAGGCTGGGCGTGAACCCTGGGCCTCGCCTCCGTCTTTCGCGCGACGGCTGGCTGGCTGCGGCCGCGGCCCTGATCATGATTCCAGCGCTGGCCCTCTCGGCCGCCCCGCCCGGGCTGGCGCAGGCCGTTGCCTTGGGCGCGATCGTGCTGGGGATGCTGCTGGCCCTGGCTTTCGGATGACCAGCCTCGCCGCTGTTGTACAATCGCCGCGATGAGCGACGTCCTGGTCCTGATGACGCTGCGATTCCCAGACCCGCTGTTGGAACGGCTGCGGGCCGTTTCGCCGCGGCTGCGCATCGAGGTTCATCCGGCCGCGACCGCGGAGGACCTGCCCGAGGAGATCCTGGGCGACGTCGAGGTGCTCTACACGGTGCGCGCATTGCCGCCGCCCGAAGCCGTGCCCAGCCTGCGTTGGGTGCAGTTCCACTATGCCGGTGTGGACCACGTCGCTGACGACCCGCTGCTGCGAAGCGGCATCCAGATCACGACGTTGAGCGGGGCCGCCGCGCCGCAAATGGGCGAGTTCGTGCTGATGTGCATTCTGGCCTTGGGACGGCGCCTGCCGCGCATGGAGCGCGACCAGGCCGAGAAGCGGTGGGCCGACAACCGATTCGACCGCTTCCGCCCGATGGACCTGAGCGGCAGCACCGTCGGGATCGTCGGCTACGGCAGTGTCGGCCGCGAGGTCGGCCGCCTGTGCCGGGCCTTTGGCGCGACGGTGCTGGCGACCAAGCGCAACCTCAAGGGGCTTGGCGACGACGGCTATCGTCTCGACGGCCGCGGGGACATCGGCGCCGACATCCCCGACCGCCTCTACCCTCCCCAGGCGCTCAAGTCGATGGTGTCGCTGTGCGATTTCATCGTCCTGACGGTGCCGCTGACGCCCGAGACGCGGGGATTGATCGGCCGGGCGGTCATCCAGGAGATGAAGCCGACCGCCTGCCTCGTCGACGTTTCGCGCGGCGGCGTGATCGATCACAACGCCCTGGTGGAGGCGCTGAGCGAGAAGCGCCTGGGAGGCGCGGCCCTGGACGTCTATCCGGTGGAGCCGTTGCCGGCGACCAGTCCGTTGTGGGAGATGCCCAACGTGATTCTCTCGCCGCACGTCGCCGGCGCCTCGGGCCGCTACTTCGAACAGGCGACGGCCCTCTTCGCTGAAAACCTGCAGCGCTATCTGGCCGACCAGCCCTTACTCAACCTGTACGACCCGCAGGTGGGGTACTAGCGACATGACGAGGCGCGCCTTTCAGCCTCACCCCGTTCGGGCCGCGAGCCCCGGACCGCCGCACCGTCCCGGTGTCCTGCCGGGAGGGCGAGACGGCCCCCTCCTTCTGCAGCATTCCCTCACGAGAGGCGACCCGATCCAGCTGGGGGTAGGGGTGAGACGCCCCCAGCGCCCGCGTAGGGCGGACTAGCCGGCCCATGATTCGCGGTGTCATCTTCGATCTCGGTTCGACCCTGATTCGCTTCCGCGGGAAATGGTCGGAGGTGTTGGCTGCTGGCCGGTCGGCCATGCTGGCGTACTTGAACCAGGCCGGCTGGACGATGGACGAGGCCGCTTTCATCGAAGACATGCAGGCCACCTTCGAGGCGAACTTCCGCGAGCGGCGCCAGGATCATCGCGAGCGCTCGACGCGCTCGCTGGTCCTGGAGGTGCTTGGCCGCCAGGGTGCCGGATCGATTGACCCCAAACACCTCGAGGAAGCCTTGCGGCGGATGTACGCGCCCAGCGAAGCCTGCTGGTTACCGGTGGCGGGGGCTCAGGAGGTCCTTTTACAGTTGCGCCAGCGCGGCCACCGCCTGGGCTTGATCTCCAACGCCAGCGATGAGGCCAACGTCCAGCGGCTGATCGATTCGGCCGGCCTGCGTCCCTTCTTCTCTCCGATCGTGGTCTCGGCTGCTGTCGGGGTGCGCAAGCCGACCCCCACTTTGTTCCAGGACGTGCTGCGCGGCTGGGGGATCGCGCCGCAGGAAGCCGTGATGATCGGCGACATGCTGGGCGAGGACATCCTCGGGGCGCAGCGCGCCGGCCTGCACCAGATTTGGGTCCAGGCCGAGGCCGATCCGGGATTCAACCAGGAGCACGTGGGCGTCGTCATTCCCGAGCGGGCCGTGCCCCAGCTGCAGGATGTCATCGACGCCATTCAGGCCTTGGACGGTCGGGGCTGAGGCGATGGCCGGCTTCGAGTTGGTCACCGATCACATCTACCGCATGGAAGTTCCCTTCGAAGTGTTCGGAGGGATCGTGGTGCCGGTGGCCTTCTGGCTGGTGGTCCGCGACGGCGAATGGACGCTGATCGACTCCGGCCCGCCGGGAGCGGCCGATGAACTGGTTGCGGCCGTGCGCCTGGCGACGCGCGGGGCCGGCGTCCGGCGCGTCCTTTTGACCCACGGCCACTACGATCACGCCGGTGGGCTGGCGGCGCTCCGCCGGGCCTGGAACCCGGCCGTCGTCTGCCACCGGGACGAAGTGCCGTTCGTGACGGGCGCGGTCAGCTATCGCCGCCAACGCCCGAGGGGAGTGGCCTTCTGGTTTGGGCGTTTCTTCATGCGGACCGGGCGCTGGCAGATCCCCGTGGCGCGCGAGCTCGAAGGCGGCCAGGCCTCCGATGGACTGGCGGTCATCCATCTGCCGGGCCACACTCCGGGGCAGGTCGGCTTCCTCCATCCTCAGGACGGTGCGCTCATCTGCGGCGATGCCGCCATGAATCTGCGCGACCGGTTGTCTCCCCCCTTCGCCTTCGCCAGCCCGGACCCTGGGATAGCCTTGGCGTCCATGGTGCGGATGAGCGAGCTCGACTACGATCATCTGCTCCCGTCGCACGGCCCGCCGGTTCTGGGGGGTGGGCGCGACGCGCTCCTGGATGACCTCGACCGGCGGGGGATCGCGGTGGAGCCCATCTGACCGCAGGCGGGAACAGGCGGCGTGATAAAATGCCGCCGAACCCGCCGCAGTCATCACCTCGGGAATGGAATCGAGGCAGGGGCACGGCCAGGCAGCCGTGCCCCTGCGCTTTCCATCGCTTTCGCCTCAGGAGATCACAGGTCGTGTCCTTCCTGCGGCTTGACCGCCTGCGCAAGATCGCCGCCGACTATCCACGGCAGTTCTGGCTCCTGTTCTGGGGCGTGCTCCTGAACTCGATCGGCGGGAGCATGGTGTGGCCGTTTCTGACGATCTACGCGCGCCGCGAGCTGCAAGTCCCACTGACGACCGTGACCTTGCTGCTCACGCTCAACTCGGTGGCGGGGCTGGCGGCCACCTCGATGGCCGGGCCGGCCGTGGACCGGTTTGGCCGTCGAGCGGCGATGGTGTTGAGCCTGGGCCTCACCGGTCTGGCGATGGCCGCCCTGTCCCGCGCCGACACCTTGCCCGCGTGGCAGTTGATCATGGTGGCCCTGGGAGGTTTCGGCCCGGTCTACCGCGTCGGGGCCGACGCCATGGTGGCGGATCTCGTCCCGGGCGACCGCCGGCCGGGCGCCTATGCCTTGATGCGCATGATCTCCAACCTGGGCGTCGCCATCGGGCCGGCCGTCGGCGGGTTCCTGGTGTTCGTCTCGTACGACCTGGCGTTCTTCGGCGCGGCCGGTGCCAGCGTGGCTTTCGCCGTGCTCATTCTGATCTTCGCTCACGAGACCCTGCCGGAACGGGGGACCTTGATCTCGGCGAGCAGAACGACGGGCTACGGCCCGGTGCTGCGCGACCGACCGTTCCTCCTCTTCTGCGGCGTGCTAAGCCTGGCCGGAATGGGGTACTCCATGCTGATGGTTCTGCTGCCGGTCTACGCCAAAGAGTCCTTCGGTGTGCCGGAAAGCCAGTACGGCTTCATCCTGGCGACCAATGCGGCCATGGTCGTCTTGTTCCAGTACAGCGTGACCAAACTGACCATGCGTTACCCGACGCTGCGCGTGCTCGCCATCGGATCGTTGTTCTATGCCGTCGGCGTCGGCAGCGTGGCGTTGGGATCGACCTTCCCGGCGTTCCTGGGGAGCATGATCATCCTGACCGTGGGCGAGCTGATCATGGCGCCGACCTCGACCACGCTCACGGCCGCCCTGGCGCCACCGGACATGCGCGGCCGCTACATGGGCATCTATGCGCTCACCTGGGGGGTCAGCTTCGGCATCGGCCCGGTGCTGGGCGGCATCCTGAGCGACCAGGTCGCCCCGGTGGCTATTTGGTACAGCGGCCTGGTTACGGGGCTGGTGGCGGTGCTCGGCTTCATCCTGCTCAGCCGGTCGGCGCGCATGGCCCGGGCAACCCAGGTCCTGCCGGTCGGGCAGGCCTGACGCTTTTCACATTTCCGCATCTACGGCGTCTACTATTGTCAGGAGAACCACGTGCCTGCGCTCGATGTGGAAGCCCTTGTCCGCGATTATGCCCGGCCGATCCACGCCTACCTGTGGCGGCTGCTGCGTGATCCATCGGCGGCGGAGGATTGCCTGCAGGACGCCTTTCTGCAAGCGGCCGCCTCAGCCGCGAAGGGCGAACGGATCCACCACCCGCGCGCCTGGCTGTACGCCGTGGCGACCAACGCGGCAAACTCGTATGGGCGGCGGCTGGCGCGAGGCCGAGAGCGCGAGCAGGCGATGGATTCAGACCTGCCGGATCACGCCTCTGGCGTCCCCGAGGCCGCCGAACGGCGAGAACGACTACGCCGGGTGGATGAGGCCGTGCGACGTCTGCCGGCCAAGCAGCGAGCGGCCCTGGTGATGAGGAAGTACCAGGAACTGTCGTACCCCGAGATTGGCGTAGCCCTCGGCTGCAGTGCGGCATCGGCGCGCGCCAACGTGTATCAGGCCCTGCGGAGGCTTCGGACATGGTTGGAGGAGGTGGACGCATGACATCGTCCAAGCGGACGGAAAGCCTTGCCGCCTGGGAAGCCTGGCTCGGTGATCGGCGGCCGTCGGAGGATCCGGCGACGCTGGCCCGCGACCTCGACGATCTCTACGCCGCCGGGCCGGGAGCGCAAATCTGGGAGCGGGCCCGGCAGAGCCTGGAGCGGCGGCTGCGTGAGCGAATGCCCACCCCATTGTCTTACGCGCGCGTTGCCCGCTCGCCCGTCGGCCCGCTGTGGGTGGCGGTCAGTGAGAAGGGCCTGGTGGCGGTCGAATACGATCGCCCGGAGGCGGCCTTTCGCCGGGACCTGGAACGACGGCTGCGGCGGCCGGCCGTGCGCGCCGAAGAGCCGACGGCGGAGGCCCGCCGCCAGGTCCTTGAGTACTTGAGCGGTCGCCGGCGGGACTTTTCCCTTCCCGTCGATCTGCGACATCTCACTGCGTTTCAGCGGACTGTGCTGCAGGCGGCGCAGGCGGTGCCGCGCGGCCAGGTGGCGACCTACGGTCAGATTGCTCGACGCATCGGCCGGCCGCGCGCTGCTCGCGCCGTGGGGCAGGCATTGGGCAGCAACCCGGTGCCGATCGTCATCCCCTGCCACCGTGTCCTGGCGTCCGACGGACGACTGGGCGGCTACTCCGGGCGCGGCGGGCTGCGCACCAAAGAGAAGCTGTTGCGCCTGGAAGGCGCCATGATCTAGTCACTCGGATGGGCCTATCCTGTGGAGTCATTGGCTTCCCACGACTGACCACCGATCACAGGCTACTGACCACTGTTGTTAGAGGAGAGGTAGGCAATGAAGGCGCGTGAATGGACGATGTTCGGAGTGTTGGGCCTGATCTGGGGATCTTCGTTCCTGTGGATCAAGATCGCCGTCGCCGATGTGGGACCGTTGACGCTGGTCGGGTGGCGGCTGCTGTTCGGACTGGCCGGCCTGGCCGTCGTCGTCGCCCTTCGTCGGCCGCATTTCCCTGGCGACGCTCGCACCTGGGGGGCGATGGTGCTGCTGGGGCTCACCAACACCGCCTTGCCCTTCGCCCTGATCTCGTGGGGAGAGACGTCGATCGACTCGGCCGTGGCGTCGATCCTCAACGGCACCGTACCACTGTTCGCCATGGTGATCGCTCACTTCGCCCTACACGACGATCGGATAACCGTGCCGCGGGTCGTCGGCCTGGTGACGGGCTTCATCGGCGTGGTAGCACTGATGGCTCGGGACATCGGGCCGCAGGGAGTCCAGCAGGGCTTGCTCGGCCAGGCGGCGGTGTTGCTGGCGGCCGTGTTCTATGCCGGCAGCTCGGTTTTCGCCCGCCGGACCCTGCGGGGAGTCTCGCCGGTGGTCCAGGCCTTCGTACCGCTCATCGGCGCGGACACCTTCATCTGGGTTGCCGCACTCTCGGCTGAATCGTCGAAGCTTGTCCCCGCGCAAGGCCAAACGTGGCTGGCGCTGGCCTGGCTCGGGATCCTGGGATCGTGCATTGCCTATTTGCTCTACTTTGGTTTGATCCAATCGGTCGGGCCGACGCGGGCGACGGTGGTGACATACGTCTTTCCCGTCGTGGGAGTCATCCTGGGCGTGCTCTTCCTGCACGAGATGGTGGACCAGCACCTGGTGATCGGCGCAGGGCTGATCGTGGCGGGCATCGTCGCCGTCAACTGGAAGCCGCGGGCAGCGCCGGTGCCCGCCGCGGCCGGGGAGTGAGGGGAGTCCACCCCTCCTCTCCGCCATAGTGAGCCCTTACGAAGGTAATCTCCCGGCGCAGAGGGGGACAGTGGGCCGTCTCGCCCTCCCGGCAGGACACCGGGACGGTGCGGCGGGCCGCCGGCGCTCGGGGCCCGAACGGGGTGAGGCCGAGTACGGCACCGTTGACATGGCCATCGAACCGTTGGATAATCTCTCCCAGTCGAGCACGAGTAGCTGCGACGGAGGAAAGTAGGTCGGCGGATCTCGACAGGGAGGCCCGGGCAAAGACTGAGACCCGGGCTCGTGCGGAAGCCGGCTGAAGTTCCCTCCTGAGCTGCCCGGGTGAACGCTGGGGCGTGAGCCGCAGCAAAGTAGTCCGGGCCGGAACCCCACCGTTATCGCAGGGGACCCGGTCGCCCAGAGCCCCCACCAGGGCCGAGGCGCCGCCGGAGATGAGACGCTCCGGCCGAGAGGCCGGGGCAACAAGGGTGGTACCGCGGGAGTGAAGCCCGCCCCTTGACGGGGGCGGGCTTTTTGTTTGGGGAGATGGATGCCATGCTGCCACGTCTCGATGATCTGGAACGCCGGGCCCTCGAGGCCTTGCACACTGTTGCGGACGAGGACGGCCTTCAGGCCTGGAAGGTCGCGTATCTGGGCCGCTCGGCCGAGCTCGGCCAGATCCTGGACGGGTTAAGGGCGTTGCCGAAGGATGAGCGCCCGGCCGTCGGGAAGCGGGTCAACGCCGTCAAGGCCGCGCTCGAGCAGGCTTTCGATTCGCGCCGCGCCGACATGGCCAAAGAAGCGCTCGACCGGTCGCTGCGCATCGATCGCCTCGACGTGACTCTGCCCGGTCGACCGGTGGGCCGCGGCCGCCTGCACCCTGCAACGCAGACCTTGCGCCAGATCGCCCGCATCTGGGCCGAGATGGGCTTCCAGATCTACCGCTCGCGCGAGGTCGAAACCGACGACTACAACTTCGGCTTGCTCAACATGCCGCCCCATCATCCGGCGCGGGATCAGTGGGACACCTTCTACACCACCACGCCCGACGTGGTGCTGCGCACGCACACTTCTCCCGGGCAAATCCACGTCATGCGGGAGCGCGCGCCGGAGCCGATCCGCGTCATCCTGCCGGGGATGTGCTACCGCTACGAGCAGGTCACCGTGCGCTCGGACGTTCAGTTCAATCAGGTGGAGGGACTGGCCGTCGGCCGGCGCATCACCTTCGGCGACTTGAAGGGGACGCTGACGGCCTTCGCGCGACGGGTGTTCGGAGCCGAAGTATTGACTCGCTTCCGCGCGGCACACTTCCCCTTCACCGAACCGTCGGCGGAGATGGATATCGAGTGCTTCGTGTGCGGCGGACAAGGCTGTCCGGTGTGCAAGGGCAGCGGCTGGCTCGAGATTCTCGGATGCGGCATGGTCCACCCGACGGTGCTGAGCAATGGCGGATACGATCCGACGGTCTTCAGCGGGTATGCCTTCGGGATGGGTCCGGAGCGCATCTGCATGCTCCAGAACCGCATCGAGGACATCCGCTACTTCTGGGGGAACGATCTGAGGTTCTTGGAGCAGTTCTAAAAGGAGGATGGACATGAACGAGACACCCGAACGGCACGAAGACCTGGGCGAGGAATTCCGCCGGCTGGGGAGAAATCTCGAGGAAGCTCTGCGGGCTGCCTGGGACAGCGACGAGCGCCGACGGCTGGAGCGCGAAATCGAAGCAGGCTTGAGCAGCGCGGCCGCGGCTCTCAAGGGGGCGGCTCGCGAGTTGTCGGTGAGTCCGGCGGGGCAGCACTTGCGAGAGGAACTCAAGGATCTGGGCGAGCGCGTCCGGTCGGGGGAGGTCGAGTCGAAGGTCCGCCAGGACGTCATCAGCGGGCTGAAGGCCCTCAACGCCGAGCTCGAGCGGGCGTCACAGACCTGGCGCTCGAAGAAGCCGGACTCCACCGACAAGGCCCCCTGACGTGCGCCCAAGCGAGGACGAGACATGAAAGTGCCCCTTTCCTGGCTGCGTGATTACATCGAGGTCGATGGCTCCATTTCCGAGCTGGCGCATCGCCTGACTCTGGCCGGCCTGGAAGTGGAGGCCGTCCAGTTCATCGGTCTGCCGGTGGAGCAGGCCGGCGGAGGGTCTACGACGCGCGGCAAAGTCAGCGGGCTGGCGTGGGATCCCGACAAGATCGTCGTCGGGGCCGTCTGGGAAGTCATGCCGCACCCCAACGCCGATCGGCTGGTGCTGTGCCGGTTGGACGACGGCGTTCAGGAGCAGACCGTCCTGACGGGCGCCCCCAACCTCTTCCCCTATAAGGGACGGGGCCGGCTGGAGCGTCCGATCAAGGTGGCCTACGCTCGCGAGGGCGCCCGAATCTACGACGGGCATCAACCCGGCTACCAGGTGACGACGTTGCGTCGGACGAAGATTCGCGGCGTGGAATCGTCGTCGATGGCCTGCTCCGAGAAGGAATTGGGGATCTCGGACGACCACGAGGGCGTGATCCTCCTCGATGACGACGCTCCGGTCGGCCGGCCGCTGGCCGAGTACATGGGCGACGTCGTGTTCGACATCACCCTGACCCCGAACATGGCCCGCAACGCCTCCATCGAGGGCGTGGCGCGCGAGGTGGCGGCGCTCACGGGCCGCCCGCTGCGCCGACCCGCCTCGAGTGCCGACGGAACGGGCCCGTCCGTTGATGGACGGGTCAGCATCGACATCCGCCAGCCGGACTTGAACCCGCGTTTCGTCCTGGGTCTACTCGAGGGCGTGACCATCGCCCCGAGCCCCTACTGGCTGCAGCGCCGCCTCCGCTTGGCCGGCGTGCGGGCGGTCAACAACATCGTCGATGCCACCAACTACATCATGCTCGACGTCGGCCAGCCGCTGCACGCCTTCGACTACGACGTGCTGCTGCAGCGGGCTGGCGGACGCCCGCCTCGGCTGCACACGCGCACCGCCCGGCCGGGTGAAACCCTGACGACACTCGACGGCGTCGAACGGAAACTCGACGAGTTCACCGTGCTGGTGTGCGACGACGCCGGGGCGCTGTCGATCGCCGGTGTGATGGGTGGGGCCGAAAGCGAGGTCCGTCCGGAGACACGCAACGTCCTGCTCGAAGGCGCCGCATGGGACTTCATCAACATTCGACGGACGACGGCGGCCCAGCATCTGACCTCGGAGGCAGCCTACCGTTTCTCGCGCGGCGTCCATCCGGCGCTGGCGATGGAAGGCGTCCGGCGCGGCCTGGCGCTGATGCAGCGCCTGGGTGGCGGGGTTGTGGCTTCCGGGTTGATCGACGCCTACCCGCGGCCGCCCGCCGATCCGATCGTTGCCCTCGGCGCCGATGACGTGGAACGGGCCCTCGGGGTGAGGTTGAGCCTCGACGAGATGGCCGACATCCTGCGCCGGCTGGAGTTCGGCGTGGAGCGCGACGGAGAACGTCTGCGCGTGAGCACTCCACCGCATCGCCTCGATATCGGCCAGGGGGTCATCGGCGTCGCCGATCTGATCGAGGAGGTCGCCCGCATCTACGGCTATGACCGCATCCCAGAGACCTTGCTGGCGGATACTCTGCCACCCCAGCGCGGGAATCCGCTCCTCGAGTCGGAGGAGGAACTGCGGGACGCCCTGGTCGGCGTGGGGCTGCAGGAAGTCATCACCCACCGGATGACGACGCCCGAACACGATGGCCGTACGGGCGAAGTCCTGCCCGGATCAGCCTACGTGCGGCTGGCCAATCCCATCGCCAGCGACCGCGTGGTGATGCGGCGCAGCCTTCTCACCTCCGTGCTCGAGGTGATCGAGACGAATCACCGCCTGAGGGAACGGCTCGCGCTGTTCGAGATCGGTCCTGTCTACCTGCAGGCGGAGGGCGAAACGTTGCCCGAGGAGCGGTCTCAGGTCGTGGTGGCTCTGAGCGGCCGGCGGAACCCTCGCGCCTGGCCGCGCGACGGCGAGGATAGCTGGCTTGACTTCTTGGATCTGAAGGGCGTGGTGGTCGAGGCGCTGGCGGCGCTGCACCTTTCGGCGTTGCGGGTGAATCCGGCCGAGCACCCGGCCTTCCATCCCGGCAAGTGCGCTGAGCTGTGGGCGGGAAATCGTCGGCTGGGAGTCCTGGGGGAGATTCATCCGCATGTGCGCGAGCGCTTCGACTTGGGCGAAGCCCCCGTCGCCGCCGCCGAGCTGGACCTTCGAGCCGTGTTGGAGTCGGTGCCCGAACGCCGGCCGGTGGCACCGGTGCCCGCGTTTCCACCCGTCCTGGAGGATCTCGCCTTCATCCTCGATGACCGAGTGCCCGCCGGGGAGGTGGAGGCTCAGCTGCGCCAGGCGGGGGGGCCGCTGCTGTCGGGCGTCCGTCTGTTCGACGTCTTCCGCGGCGGGCAGGTCGGCGAGGGCAAGAAGAGCCTGGCCTATTCGCTGGTCTATCAGGCGCCCGACCGGACGCTGACGGATGACGAGGTGGCCGAGGTCCGGCGCAAGATCGTCGCCCATCTGGAGCAGGCGCTGGGAGCCAAGCTTCGAGGCTGACTTTTCTCTGGGGGCAAGGGGGAGGGGGAATGAGTTTCCCCTCCCCTAGCCCCCAGCCCCCCAACCCTCTCCCCTACTAAGCGGCGGTCGTTGTTGGACTTGCGTTCGACGTAGGCAACCGCCGCCTTAGTGCCGCGGCGATCCGCGCTGTCGACGCGAGGTCGGCGCCAATAGCTTTCGTCTCGCATCGTGCTTACACAAGATCGACTGCGATGGGCACGCGCCCTTGCGCGGCGGCGCCTTCGGGCCCTCAGCGAAAAGTCGGCCCTCCGCGCCGCTTACGGGGGGAGGGGTTCGGGGGTCTGGGGGCGAAGGGGGAGGGGGGAGTCACACACCCTCCCCCTGCCCCCAGAATGGACAGAGACGGAGAGGGTAACTAGGCGGCGGAGCCGCCCGTGAGAGTCTCGGCGCGCACCAGGGCAGCCGCGGCCAGCTGGGCGACGACGCGCAACAGGTCGTAGTCGAGCTCGCTGAACTCGCGGTCGGAGGCCTTGTTGACCGCCTCGACCACCCCAAGTACGCGATTCCCGTCGAGCAGCGGCCAGGCGGCCAGCGACCGCGTCTGAAAGTCGAACGTCTCGTCCACCAGGGGGGAGAACCGCGGGTCGGCGTGGGCATCGCGCAGGACCTGCGGCTTTCGGTTGGTCGCCACCCAGCCGGCGATTCCCTGCCCCTTGGGGAGGCGGTAACCCGCCAGGCGCTCGCGCGCCGGCCCGTGGACGACGGTGAAGACCAACTCACCGGTATCTTCGTCCACAAGCAGCAGCGACCCGGCGCTGGCCCCGACGACCGCCAGGATCGTCGCCAGGACTTGGTCCAGCAGCGCCATCAGATCGCTGGTCGGCGTTAGCTGCACCGTCAGGTCTTGCAGCGCGCTCAATGCGCGGATCGACGAATGCAGCAGGGCGATCTGATCCCGCGCCGCCCGATTCTCGTCGCGCAGGCGAGTGACCTCGAGTTGCAGCGCGCGCACCGGAGTGCTGTCGGGCGAGAGGCTCATGGCCGGAAATGCTAGCACAGGAAGGGGCCGGGGGATAGCGGGCACCGGCCCACGGGTTGCACCTGGGCGGACTGACCGAAGTCGAACGTTGACCCAAAAGGCAAGCGCCCCACCCTGATGTGGAAGGGTGGGGCGCTTGAAAGTGGGCCGTGAAGTGGGCTAGACGACAGTGACGTCGGCCGCCTGGAGGCCCTTCGGTCCCGTCTCGACGCTGAATTCCACCTGCTGGCCTTCTTCGAGCTTGCGGTAGCCCTCCATCTTGATAGCGGAGTAGTGGACGAAGACGTCCTCGCCATCTTCGCGGCCGATGAAGCCGTACCCCTTGACCGCATTGAACCACTTAACCGTGCCTCGGAACCGATCGGACATGACTTTCCTTGCCTCCTTATGGCTGGCTAGGGCGCAGCGGCCCGACAACACAAAACCGCCTGGGGTAAGCCGGGCGGTTGGACGGCTGCGTGCCTATCCTGCGTCCTGCACGGCCGGCATCCTATCACGGTGGGTTTTCGCCGTCAAGCGGCGTCTCTTTCCAGTGGCCCTGCCGGGGATCCCCTACGGGATGCGAAGCGCGATCGTGCGTCGCATTCCGGAGAGGACTTGCGGCCGGCTGCATGTCCGCAGGGCCGTTGGGCGAGAGCGATCGATGTCCCTGAAGGGAGCGGCCAGCATCTACGCGGCCGGACCTACCGTCCGCTGACCACCGGCCACTGACCACTGCTCTCCAGCCGTGCTATCATCTGCCAATCCAGCTCGTATGAACATCTACTTCTCCTGCTCCCTGACCGGCGGCCGCCGCGACGAACAGATCTACCGCGACATCGTCTCCCACCTGACGGAGCTCGGCCATGAGGTCCCCACGGCCCATCTGGCGGAGCCAGCCGTGATGGATCTGGAGAAGGTCGTGGAGCCGGCCGACGTGTTTGCCCGCGACATTGGCTGGATCGAGGCTTGCGACGCGCTGCTGGCCGAGGTCAGCACCCCCTCCCATGGCGTCGGTTATGAGATTGCCTATGCCCTGGGCCTCGGCAAACCGGTGCTGTGCTGCTTCCGCCGCGGCGAGCGGGTGTCCAAGATGATCACCGGGAACGACAGCCCCGGGCTCGTCGTGCGCGACTACGGCGACCTGCCCGAAGCCCTCGAGGTCGTCGATGTCTTCCTGGCCGGCGTCGGATCGTGACGGACCGTCGACGGCCCCGGGTCCCGCCGGCCGCAACGGAGGAGGAGGACCATGTCGAGCGCCCAGCCCGCCTTGCTGAAGCACCTGCACTGGCTTGGCCATGACAGCTTCCGCATCGATCAACCGATCGTGATCTACCTCGACCCCCTGCACCTGCCTCCGGGCAGCCCGCCCGCGGACCTCATCTTGATCAGCCATGATCACTACGACCACTGCTCGCCGGACGATGTCGAGGCCGTGCGCGGTTCGCAGACCATCGTCGTGGCCAACTCGTCGGCGGCCGCCAAGCTCAAAGCGCCGGTCCGCGTCCTGACGGCGGGCAAGTCCATCGACGTCGCCGACGTTCGGATCGAAGCGGTTCCCGCCTACAACGTCAACAAGAAATTCCATCCCCGCCAGGCCGGCCACATCGGCTTCATCGTCACGCTCCAGGGCGAGCGGTTGTACTTCGCCGGCGACACCGACGAGATCCCGGAGATGGCATCCATCCGTTGCGACGTGGCCCTGCTGCCGGTGAGCGGCGTCTACACCATGACGGCCGAAGAGGCCGCTCGGGCCGCGGGCAAGATCAAGCCGGCCCTGGCCATTCCAATGCACTACGGAGCGGGTGTAGCCGGCACGGCGGACGACGCCGAGCGCTTCCGCCAGCTCAGCCCGGTTCCAGTCGTGATCTTGAGGGCCGAAGGAGTTACCTGAAGAAACCCAAACCCGTTTTGGCGGAGCCAAAACGGGTTTGGGTTTGGCGGTTTGACCTCAGACCAGCTCGATCCGTTCCAACTCGGGGAAGAACTGCCGGACGGTGCCGGCCACCCAACCCTGCAGGGTGGTCGCTGAAAGGTGGCAGCCCTGGCAGGCGCCTCCCATCTGGACCTTCAGGATCTTGCCGTCGAAGTCGACCAGGCGGACCCATCCGCCGTGGTACTGTTCGATGTAGGACGACAAACGTTCGAGCAACGCACGCATCCGCTCGCGCGGCGGCACGTCGATCTGATGAGTGTGATTGTTTGTGCCGGCCATTGCCCCTCCCGCCTCAGCTACGTCCCTGCGAACGTACCCCCTGGTGCAGCATCTCGACCACCTGGTGGTGAGTGTTGCGGAGCCGTTCGGCGATGACTTCAGCCAGCCGCTCGAGCAGGACGACCCCCGTCTCCGGATGAGTCTCGCACAACCGGCGCAGCACAGCTCCCCGGATGCTGAGGACGATGCTCTCCTCCAGGCTGACGGCTGACGAAGTGTACACTCTACGGCCCAGGGCCGACGACCAGCCGAAGACGCCGCCGCGCTCGATATCTGCCACCGGAAGCTCGTCGCCGTCTTCCGGTTTGTAACGAATGGCGACCTTCCCGGAAACGACCAGGTAGAGCCGGTCGGCGTGTTCGTCCTGGCGGAAGAAGACGTGGCCCGCAGGCTGTTCCTCGATCTGGAATCGACTGCTGAGGAGCTCGATCTCTGAAGGATCGAGTCCTGAGAAGAACGGTAGGGATTGGAGCGCTTCGGCCAAGAGCATGGATAAGAAACCCGGAGTAAACCTCTCCAAGTCTAGGCTTCGGCTCAGAACCCCAAGCAGTACCATCCGTCCTGTTCCCAGCGACGACCGTCACCCGAGAGGAGGAAATCCGACAGCATTGTGAAGAATGGCACCTGCCCCTTGACGAGGCGAACGGTTTAGGTATACTTCGAATCACAGGCGGACGTCTGGGTGCCCCCCTCACCTAGATGTCTGCCTGTGCTTTGTCCAGTCTCCAGTTCCCAGTCGCCAGTCTTTCATATGACTGGTTACCGGCAACTGGGAACTGGCAAACAAATCAGCCGGCCGCTACTTTCCGCAGAACAGCATCGAACCGCTCGATCTCCTCGACGGTGTTGTAGTGGGCCAAACCGACGCGCACCAGGCCGCCGTGCGCTTCGAGGCCTAGCCGTTCGGTGACCGCCAGCGCGTAGAAGTTGCCATCCCACACGTAGATCCCGGCCTGCGCCAGCGCCTCGGCGACCTCACGTGGGGAGCGACCCTCCAGAGTGAACGAAACCGTCGGCACACGCTCATCCACGCGGTCCGGTTCGGTCAATCCGAAGATGTGCACGCCGGGGACGCCTCCAAGGCGTTCCAGCAGGGCGAGCGTCAGCGTCCTTTCGTAGGCGTGGATCGCCTCCATGGCGTTCGCCAGCGCCGGACGTTCCGGCGAGGTCGCGCCTGCCAACGACGCCAGATACTCCAGCGCGCCCAGCGTGCCGGCGATGTTTTCGAACGCGGGCGTCCCCGTCTCGAACTTGCCCGGCGGCTCGTCCGAAGCCGGACGAACCTTGTAGGCGCGCAGTCGAGCCAGGTGCTCGAACTTGCCGTACAGCGCACCCAGATGCGGCCCGAAGAACTTGTAGGCCGACACAGCCAGGAAGTCGCAGTCCAGGGCCCGGACGTCGATGAGCCGGTGGGGGGCGTACTGGACGGCGTCGACGAAGCACAGGGCACCGGCCTGATGGGCCCGGCGCACAACCTCCGCCACCGGGTTGACCGTGCCTACGGCGTTGGAGGCGTAGCCGACGGCCACCAGGCGCGTGCGCGAGCTCAGCAGCCGATCGAATTGCTCGAGGCGGAGCGTGCAGTCTTCGACGTCGAAGTCCAGCCAGTGGACGATGCAGCCGCGGTCCTCGGCGAGGAGCAGCCAGGGGGAAATGTTGGCGTCGTGGTCCAGGTGAGTGACGATGATCTCGTCGCCCGGCAGCAAGCGGCGCCCGAGCGCCCGGCTCAGGTTGAACGTCAAGGTCGTCATGTTCGGGCCGAAGATGATCTCCTCCGGCCGCGAGGCCCCCAGAAAGCTCGCCACGGCGAGGCGGGCTTCTTCGACCACGGCGTCCGAGGCTCGGCTGGTCGCGAAGGCACCGCCGGAATTGGCGTTGGTCGTCGTCAGGTAGTTCGAGATGCGCTCGACCACGCGCTGGGGCACCTGAGTGCCGCCGGGGTTGTCGAAGTACACGGCCTCAGCAGCCAGGGCAGGGAACTGGCGGCGCACCCTGGTGGGATCGAGCGTCATTGGAGGTCGTCTCCCGGCAGGCGTGAGGCGCGCTCTTCCGCCCACATCGCCTCGGCCCGTCGCAAGTCGTCGGGGGTGTTGACGTTGAAGAAGCTGCGTCCGCCCGGATCGAATGACTCCCATTCCTTCGCTTCGACCGGACGAACTCGGACCGAGGGAAAGTAACTGATCATACGCGCCTGCCCTGCGGCCAGCGCCGTGTGGATGGCGGGCAGGCAGTCGCGCCGGTAGGCGGCGAAGAGCGGCTCGAATTCTCCTTCTCGGCGCGGGATGGCGACATCGGCATCCAGGGCGAGTTCGAGGAGGTGAGCGGCAAGCTTCGCCGAGGCGAAAGGCATGTCGCAGGCGACGATCAGGACGCGCTCGCCGTGCGCCGCCTCGAGCGCCGTGGCCAACCCGGGCAGGGCGCCGGCGCCGGGGACGGCGTCGGAGACGAGGCGTACGTCGAGGAAGGCGTAGCGCTGGCGATCGTTGGTCGTCACGACGACCTCGTCCGCCAAACGGGCCAGGCGGTCGATCACGTGGCGGATGAGGGGGCGGCCGGCCAACTCGACCAGGCCCTTGTCGCGGCCCATGCGACGGGATTGACCTCCAGCCTGGACGGCGAGCGTGACCATGGGCCCATTGTACTGTCCGAGAAGAAGTGGTCAGTGGTGAGTGGTGAGTGGTCAGTCGCACGCCCTTGTCGTTCTGACCACTGGCCACTGTCCACTGGCCACCCCGGGCCGGGTGGATTCGACTTGGTATAATGGCCCCAGAGGCGGTATGAGCACGTTGGCCGACGTCCTCGACGGCCTGACCGTCGAAGGTGAGCTGTACCAGCGACGAGACGATGGTTCCGTCGAGTGTTATGCCTGCGGGCATCGGTGTTTGATCCGGCCCGGCCGGCGCGGAATCTGCAAGGTGCGCTTCAACGACGGCGGCGTCCTCCGCGTTCCGTGGGGGTACGTCGCCGCTCTGCAATGCGACCCGGTCGAGAAGAAACCGTTCTTCCATGTGCTGCCGGGCTCTGACGCGCTCACCTTCGGTATGCTCGGCTGCGACTTTCACTGTTCGTACTGCCAGAATTGGGTGACCTCGCAGGCCTTGCGCGACCCGGCCTCGGATGACATCGCCGAAGGGACGGTGCGGCGAACGTCTCCGGCCGAAATGGTGGCCGCCGGGGTGCGCCTGGGGGCGCAAGTGATCGCCTCCTCCTACAACGAGCCGCTCATCACCTCCGAGTGGTCGCGCGCCGTTTTCGAGGAGGCGCGCCGCGCTGGGCTGCTGTGTGCGTACGTGTCCAACGGCAACGCTACGCCGGAAGTGCTGGAGTACCTGCGGCCATGGGTGACGGCCTACAAGGTCGACCTGAAGACGATGCGCGACAAGGCCTACCGCCAGCTCGGCGGCGTGCTCGACCACGTGCTGGAAACCATCCGAGGGGCGTATCAGGCGGGCTTCTGGGTCGAGGTCGTCACCCTGGTCGTTCCGGGGTTCAACGACAGCACCGAAGAGCTGATGGACGCCGCCCGGTTCCTGGTCTCGGTCTCGCCCGACATCCCCTGGCACGTCACCGCCTTCCACAAGGACTACCGCATGACGGACCCCGATGAGACGACGGCGACGACCCTGCTGCGTGCCGCTGAGATCGGCCAGGAGGCCGGCCTGCACTTTGTCTATGCCGGCAACCTGCCCGGCTCCGTCGGGTCGTACGAAGACACGCTGTGCCCGTCGTGCGGGGCAACCTTGATCGAACGCCTCGGCTACGTCATCCTGGGCTACCACCTCACCGCCGACGGGCGCTGCCCGAAGTGCAGCGCCGTCGTCCCCGGACGCTGGACGGCACGGCCGGAGACCGTCCGGCGCGGCCAGGCCTCCGACTTGTTCACCCGCGTCCCTCGGCGAGTTCGAGCCTGACGCACCTGCCCCCATGGCGGCCAACGGGCGCGTGAAGCTGCTACTGTCGTACGACCCCCTCCCGGAGCGGCGCGAGGCCTACTTCAACTATGTCCTCGGCGAGTTCGTCCCGGCGCTGGAGCACCTCGGCCTGACGATGTCGGAGGCCTGGCACACCGCCTACGGCCCCTATCCGCTTCGCCTGGCGGGCTTCGTGGCCGCGGACCTCAAGCACCTGGAGGACGTCCTGGCCTCCGACCGCTTCCAGGATCTGGAAGCCCGGCTGCAGAAGTTCGTCGTCAACTACCGCCGGCGGATCGTACCGTCGCGAGGCCGCTTCCAGTTCTGACGTCCTGTTCCACCTGCTCCTCTTCGGATGTATCCTATCCAGCGCAACCCGGCCATCCCGCGTTCGGGGAGGGTTCGCTATGTCGTCGTCCGCCTCCGCCTTGCTGCCGCGCGCCCTGCTCGCCGCCCTGGTGCCGCTGCTGGTTGCCTGCAGCCGCGCGCCGACCACGGACCTGAACGTCACCAAGTTCGATGACAGCAATGACGGGCAGTGCACCAGCCGCGACTGTTCTCTGCGCGAAGCCGTCCTGGCCGCCAATGCCACCGAGCAGGCCGAGACCATCCTCCTACCCCCCGGAACCTACACCCTGACGCTAGCGGGCGGCGGCGAAGAGGCGGCCGCCAGCGGGGATCTGGACCTGGTGGGGGAGGTGACAGTGACGGCGGCTGGGGAGGCAGATCCGGCCTCGGTGGTTGTCGACGCCAGTCAGCTGGGAGACCGGGCCTTCCATTTGCTCTCTGGCTCCGCGACGGTGAAAGGTCTGACGGTCCTCGGGGGCGAAGCCGAGGCGGGCGGCGCGATCCGGGTCGACGCCGCCTCCAGCCTGAGCTTGTTGCAGGCCAATATCCAAGGAGGACAGGCCACCGGCGCCGGCGGCGGGGGCGCGGTGTACAGCGAAGGCAGCCTGACCCTCGAGGGGGCCACCATCACCGGAGCCCTGAGCGTCACCCGCGGCGGCGCCTTGATGAATATCGGCACGGCATCGTTGGTCGACAGCACGGTGCGCGACAACGCGGCGTATCAGTCAGGAGGCGGCATCGCCAATCTGGGCACGCTGACCATCACCGGCGGCTTGATCCAGCTCAACTACGCGCGCGAGAAGGACTACCCGCTACCCAATCCCGCCGGCGAGGGCGGCGGGCTCTCGAATCTGGGAAGTCTGGATCTGGTCAACGTCAACGTGACCGACAACCACGCCTCCTCCAGAGGCGGAGGGATCTTCAGCACGGGGACCCTGACGATGCAGGGAGGCCGCATCGACTACGACGAAGCTGTCTCGGGAGGCGATCTGACTCTCGACGGGAACGCGCAAGCCAGCCTCTCGGATGTCGTGCTCGTGGGCTACGCCAAAGCCGAGGGTTCCGCCATCTTCGTTGCCTCGACCGCCCGAGCCGTGTTGACCCGGCTGATCGCGAGCGGGAGGACGGAGGGGGACGGCGGCGTCATCTACAACGCCGGCGAGTTGACCGTCTCCGACAGTTTGATCGAAAATGGCGTGGGCGACCATGGCGGCGCCATCTTCAACAGCGGCACGGCGACGATCGAGAACAGCACCATCCAGGTGAGCAAGGCCCGCGTCGAGGGCGGAGGGATCTACAGTTCAGGGTCGATCCGGTTGATGGGGAGCACGGTCGAACAAAACGAAGCGGTCACTGGAGGAGGGCTCTACCTCTCCGGGAGCGCAACCCTGGAGAATTGCACGGTCAGCGGGAATACGTCAGACACCCAGGGAGGCGGCATCTGGACCCAAGCCGGGACGATCCAGGTGGTGCATTGCACCATCACGGACAACGCCGCGGTGGAAGGGAGCGGGGTCTACCTTGGGGCTGATCTGCAGTTGGCCAATTCCATTCTGGCGCTGAATCCTGGATCGACGGATTGCGCCGGCCCGGGGACTGCAATCGGTCGGGGCAACCTGCAGGGCGACGCCTCCTGCGCCCTTCCGCTGACTGGGAATCTGGCCGGCGTGGATCCGCTCCTCGATCGGCTCAGGCCGAACGGGGATCGGCCGGCGACCCACGCGCTGCTGCCGGGGAGCCCGGCCATCGATGCCGCCGATGCGTTGCTGTGTCTACGCACCGACGAGAGCGGCGCCTCCAGGCCGCAAGGGGACGGCTGCGACAGTGGCGCGGTCGAGGCCGCGAACACCGGTGAGGCGACGCTCGTGCCGGTAGGCACGGCTGGGTACACGCCGACGCCGGGCGAGGCTTCGGCGGCGGGGCTGAGCCCGGCCGCGTGCAGAAGTCGACCGTCCGCAGGGGCCCGCACCCTGACGACGATCACCGAGGGGCAGACCGTGCCGGTTGTCGGCCGAACGGACGATTCCGCCTGGCTGCAGGTCGTTCCGATCGGCCGCGTGACATGCTGGGTAGCCGTCGACGGAGTGACGCTGCAGGGTTCGCTCGAACGCGTGCCGGTCGTCACACCGTAGGCCGGCCCGGCCCTTTCGAGGCGCGGAATGGCACCTTGTAGGTCCAGGTCCGACGGGACAAACGTCACGTGACAGGCTTCACAAGGCAACCTAGAATGATGATTGGCCCTGGCCCTTGCGCATCGCACTCTCATCGAAGCCGCCGGACATCCCCGCCAGGCCAGGGCTTGCACTCTTCGTCTGCCGCCCCGGGTCCCGCCCCGGGGCTTTCGTTTCTCAAGAAGAGGCCTTCCGTCCGATTTGGCCTGTGACAGTCAGCACTCGGAGGCGCGGGGCCAACGCGGCTAGAGTGGGTTGACGCACGGAGGCGGCCATGACCCGGCGCATCTGGATTAGGCAGAAGACCATCGCCTGTGAACATGCGGGCCGCGATGTGACGTTGGAAGTGGAAGTGGTGGAGCCGCCGGAGTTCCTTCCGGATCAGCCGCCGCGGCTGCTCGGCCACCGCTGTTCCTACGGGATCGGATGCAACGCGCTCGACCGCCCGACGTGTGTGTGGGCGGGCTCGTTGCCGGGTTACGATCCGTTCGCCTGAGCGAATCCCGCCCCTAGCGGGGCTTGACTCTCTCCTCCAGTCTGAGTCGGGTTCGAGCTGTCCCCGTGGGCCTCCACGGGGACAGCGCGTTCTTGGGGATGGATGGCCAGTCCCCGTGGCAACTGGTGGGCCCGTCGACCGAGCTCGCGGGTCGATCCGCCTTTGACCAGCTGACGGCGCGGAGCGGACAGTTGACTGCTAGATGACCTTGAGCTTCTTGCCCACCGTCTCGAACGCCGCCAGCCCGCGCTCCAGATCCTCGCCGCTGTGAGCGGCCGAGATCATGACCCGGATACGTGCTTTCCCCTTGGGGACGGTGGGGTAGCCGATGGCCATGGCGAAGACGCCCTGGGCGAACAACTCGCGGCTGAAGGCCTGGGCCAGTGGGGCTTCTCCCAGCATCACCGGAGTGATCGGGGTCGTGCTCTTGCCGGTGTCGAACCCCATGGCGCGCATGCGCTCTTTGAAGGCGTCGGCGTTCTGCCACAGCCGCCGCACCAGCTCGTCCGATTCCTCCAGGACGTCGATGGCAGCCAGGCAGGCGGCCACGTCGGGGACGGTCATGGCCGACGAAAACAGGAACGGGCGGGCACGCTGGCGCAGCCACTCGACGATTTCGGCGCGGCCGGCGGCCACTCCGCCGACGACGCCGAAGGCCTTCGACAGCGTCCCGATCTCGACGTCGACCTTGCCGTGCAGCTGGAAATGGTCGACGATGCCTCGCCCGCCGTGTCCGAGGACGCCTTCGCCATGCGCGTCATCGACCATCAGCAGAACGTCGAAGTGGCGGGCGACCTCGTATAGCGCCGGCAGAGGGGCAACATCGCCGTCCATGCTGAAGACACCGTCGGTCACGATCAGGCTGCGGCGGAAGCCCTGGTTGGCCTCGATCTTCTGGCGCAGGTCTTCGGCGTCGGCGTGGGCGTAGCGAACGACTGTGGCCCCGGAGAGGCGGGCGCCGTCGATGATGCTGGCGTGGTTGAGCTCGTCGGAGTAGATGACGTCCTCTTTGCCCACCAGCGCCGGCAGAGTGCCGAGATTGGCATTGAACCCGGACTGGAAAGAGATCGCCGCCTCGACGCCCTTGAACGCCGCCAGTCGGCGCTCGAGCTCGAGGTGCAGGTCCATCGTGCCGGCGATCGATCGAACCGCCGCCGGACCCACACCGTGCGTTGCGAGGGCCTGGCGGGCAGCCTCAATCAGACGCGGGTGATTCGCCAATCCGAGGTAATTGTTGGAACAGAAATTGAGCACGTCCCGGCCGTCGACCTTCAGCCAGGCGCCCTGAGGCGAGGCCAGCGTGCGGATGGTGTTGAACAGGCCGCTCTCGCGCAGAGAGGCTAACTCGTCGGTGATCCACTGTGTCTTGGAAATGGGGGGCATGGCGGGCTCCGGTGTCACTCGGGGGCGGACTGAGCGTCGATCAGAGCTTGCTTGCGGGCGCGAGACAGGGCCTTGAGGGCGCGTTCGCGGCGCATGGCGGCGGCGCGGTCCGGCTGGGGTTCGACGAACGCCAGGCGGGCCGGCGGGTGGGCTCGAGTGTAGCGGGCGCCGCGGCCGGCGCAGTGCTGGCGCAGTCGGCGCTGCGGATCCGTCGTCCATCCGGTATAGAAGGTGCCGTCACTGCACTCGAGGATGTAGCAGTAGTAGTCGGGCACGGCGCGATTATACGTCGGGGCG